>DASVES010000229.1:0-3891 GCA_036380435.1 Pyrinomonadaceae bacterium
CCGGCGAAGTGCGGGCAGCCCATCTCGGCGCGCGGGGCGGCGTCAGGGCGCACGACGAACTCCGTGTTGCTCATCCCGTAAGGATTCTCGACGCTCATCCAGCCGATGGAGCGCGGCCGCGTGCGCGCGAGCAATTCGCGGCTCAGGTAGACGAAGCCGGAGCCGTAGCCCGAGAGCATCCACTTGTGGCCGGTCGTGCAGAGGGCGTCGATGCCCATGCGCTTCACGTCGATGTGGAAGGCGCCGGCCGACTGGGCGGCGTTGACGACGAACGGGTGGCCGCCCTTTCGTCGCCCGATCTCTTCGAGGTCGGCGCGGAAGCCGTTCGAGTATTGGACGTGGCTGAGACAGATGACCGAGTCGCCTTCGCCCGCCGCGTCGAGCAAGTCGTCCGTCAGCAGCTCGCCATTAACAGCCTTAACTAAGCGGACGCGCGCGCCCCTGTGCATCCACGTGATGGTGGAGACGGGAAACTCCAACTCGCCGGCGACGACCTCGCCGCGGCTTCCGAGGGCGTCGATGATGAGGTTCATCCCCGAAGAAGTGTTGGTCGTGAAAGCGACCTCTTCGGGGTCGGCATTGATGAGCCGCGCGACGCTCGCCCGCGCCTGCTCGCGACGCTCAAGCCACTCCTCCCAGAGCTTGTCGCCGCCCTCCAGCATCTCCGCGTAGAAGCCGGTCGCGGCCCGATGCACCGGGCGCGGCACCGGCCCCGACGCGGCGCTGTTCAGATAGACTACGTTCTCCATCACGGGGAAATCCCCACGCACTGAGCGCCATCCCAACTCCTCATCCGTGCCCACGATATTCTCTGCCACCATCACGCTTCCCTTTCACACTTGACGCTCAGCGCCGTCTCTGTCTATCTTCGCACGCACTCGTAAAACTTCCGTCCCAACGTTAGAGGAGCGCCCGACCCGATGACGACCGAAACCGCTGAGCGCGCGCCCGCCTGGAGTATCCCCGGCTTTCTGGAGACACGCGAGGGGCGTCTCGCAATCAACGGCGTGGACGCCCTCGACCTCACGGCCCGACACGACACGCCGCTTTTCGTCTTCTCCGAGCCGCGCATCCGCGCCAACATCGCGCGCCTGCGCGAAGCCGCCGAGCGCGTCGGCCACCGCGTCAAATACTGTTACGCCTCGAAGGCCAACTCGAACATGGCCGTCCTCGCCGCCGTGCGCGACGCCGGCATCGATGTCGAGGTTAACAGCGGCGGAGAGCTTTTTAAAGCCCTGCGCGCCGGCTTCCGTCCCGACCAGATCATCTTCAACGGCACCAGCAAATCCGACGCCGAACTCGACGAGGCCGTCGGCGCCGGCATCTACTCGACCAACGTCGATTCCGTCTACGAAATCGAACTCGTGGAAGCCGCCGCCCGCCGCACGGGCAAGCGCGCGCGCATCGCGCTCCGGCTCGTCCCCGAGATCGGCACGCGCTCACACCTCGGCCTCCAGACCGCCCTGCTCACGTCGAAGTTCGGCATCTCGTCATCCGAAGTCCTCGACGCCTTCCGCCGCGCCCTGCGTCACCCCGAACTCGTCCACGTCAGCGGCATCCACATCCACGTCGGCTCGCAGACGCCCGACGTGGAACCCTACGCCGCGGCCTTCGGGGCCATGTGGGAACACCTCGCGACCATCCACCGCGAGTCGGGCCACGTGCTCGAACACATCAACCTCGGCGGCGGCATCCCCGTCAACTATCTCCGCGACCCGTCGCAGGCCGGCGACCTCCCCGAGCACGAACGCGACATGCTCGGCGCCGAACTCGAACCGGCGGACGTGCTCGCGGCGGCGCTTCAGGCGGCGCGCGACTCCGCCCGCGCGGCCGGGGCCGAACACCTGCTCGAAAGCGTGGAGATACTCCTTGAGCCGGGCCGCAGCGTCATCGCCGACGCCGCCGTGCTCCTGACCACTGTTCGCAACGTCAAGCACCGCCCCGAGACCGGCGACGTGTGGCTGCTCACCGACGCCGGCTACAACCTCGCGCTCTCGCAGAGCATGTACAAGTGGTACTACCACCTCATCTCTGCCTCGCGCGCCGCCGCGCCCCACGACACCGCCTACAAGGTGGCCGGCCCCCTGTGCGACTCCGGCGATGTCTACTTCGACATCGAGCGCGGGGGACGCCTGCCCGATTACCGCAAGCTCCCGGCCGACGTGCGGCCCGGCGAAGTGCTCGCGCTCTTAAACAGCGGCGCCTACACGCTCGCACAGATGACCACTTACAACGGGCGGCCGCTCCCGGCGGCCGTCATGGTGCGCGCCGGTGGGCGCGTTGACGCCGCCCGCCGGCGCGACACATACGAAGACCTGCTCGCGGGCGAAGTCTTTTAAAAATATTCACTGAGCCTACACGCGTTTCAAATCGCGTGTGCGACCGACCGACCAGCCGATGTCACAGACACAACAGAATCAGACGCTCACGCTCGTCCGCGGCCTCACCCTTGTCGCCGCGATCTCGATCATCATCGGCAACGTCATCGGCACGGGCGTCTTTCTCAAGGCGCGCGTGATGACTTGCAATGTCGGCTCGCCCGGCATGGTGATGACCGTGTGGGTCGTCGCCGGGCTGCTCAGTCTCGCCGGCGCGCTCACCTACGCCGAACTCACGGCGATGATGCCGCGCGCCGGCGGCGAGTACGTCTTCATGCGCGAGGCATATGGGCCGGGCGCCGGCTTCCTCAGCGGCTGGATGCAAATCCTGATTGCCAAGACCGGCTCGCAGGCTTCGGTCGCGCTCATCTTCGCCGCCTCCCTCAACGACCTCACGGGCAAGGCCGTGGAAAGCGCCTCGGCCTACGGCGTGCAACTGACGGCGCTCGCCGTGATCATCGCCATCACCTTGCTCAACTGCGCCGCCGTCAAGGTGAGTGGCTGGGTGGCGACCGTCCTCACCGGCGTGAAGATCGCGCTGGTGCTCGGCATCGGCCTCGGCGCTTTTTTCCTCGCGAGCGGCGACTGGGGCAACTACGCCCTGAGCAATCTGGGCGGGACGTGTGAGGGCGTGAGTCCGGGCGCGACGCTCGGCGCGGCGGGCTTCACCGGCGCGATGCTGGGCGCTCTGTGGGGCTACGACGGGTGGAACAACCTGACGTTCGTCGCCGGAGAGGTCAAAGACCCGCAACGCAACATCCCGCGCGCGCTCATCGGCGGCACCATCGTCATCATCCTGCTCTACCTCTTTATCAACGCCGCCTACTTCTACGTCCTGTCGCCGACGGCCGTCGCCAGCGTCTCGGCCAACTCATCGGTCGCGGCCGAGGTGACGAACACGTTCATGGCCCCCTTCAGCGCCAGCGCGAAGGCCCTCGTCGCCGGGCTGGTGGCCGCGGCGCTGATGGCCTCCTCCGTCGGCACGCTCCACACCTCCGTGCTCACGGGCGCCCGCGTCCCCTACGCGATGGCGCGCGACGGACTCTTCTTCGACAAGCTGTCGAAGATTTCCGAGCGGACGCGCGTCCCGGCGCGCGCCGTGCTCGCGCAAGGGGTCTGGGCCTGCGCCCTCGTCCTCATTCTCCAACGCTTCGACAAGCTGACCGACTACGTCGTCTTCGGCTCCTACATCTTCTACGGACTCGTCACCGCCTCGATCTTCGTCTTCCGCCGCCGCCTGCCGCACGCCGAGCGCCCCTACCGGGCATGGGGCTACCCCGTAGTCCCCGCTCTCTTCCTCATCGTCACGGCCTTCCTGCTCTTTATGACCTTCTGGGCCGCCCCCTCCGAAGCGATCCTCGGCCTCGTTCTCATCGGGCTGGGGTTCCCGGTCTACTACTTCTTCTTCCGCAACAGGCTCCCACAGCATAGTGACGCCGCGGATGAAGATGAACAGACTTGAGGGGGCCAGCACACGTGACAGTACCGCGAGCGGTAGCGAGCGGGTCTGCTT
>DASVES010000230.1:0-3668 GCA_036380435.1 Pyrinomonadaceae bacterium
CACGACCCACAGGCCGTGGCAGACGACGCCGCGCGGCAGCTCCACGCCGGCCGCCATGAGGAACGCCGGCCAGTAGATCGCGTGCTGGCGCAGAATATCTTTGGCGATGAAGTGCGTGCCCGGCCAGAACTTGTCGAAGAGATCGGCGCGGCGCTGCTCGTCGTTGCCCCATCCGAGCGCCGTGATGTAGTTCGAGAGCGCGTCGAACCAAATGTAGACGGTGTGCAGCGGGTCGTCGGGGACGGGGATGGCCCAACTCACAGAAGTTTTCAAGCGGCTGATTGATAAGTCCTGAAGGCCGGCGCGAACGAAGCTCATAACTTCGTTGCGTCGCGACTCGGGGCGGACGAAGTCGGTACGACTCTCATACAACTCAATGAGCGCGTCGCCGTAATCGGAGAGGCGGAAAAAGTAGCCTTCCTCGGAGACGCGGTCGAGCGGCGTGTCGTGGATGGGGCAACGCGGCGGCGCGCCCTCCGACTCGGGGGGTGCGAACTGCTCCTCGGTCTTGAACTCGGCGCACGCGGCGCAGAACCAGCCCTCGTAAAAATCTTTGTAGATGCACTCGCGCCCCATCGGCGTGCGCGCCTGCGCCACCCGTCGCCATAACGCGCCCACGGCCTCGTAGTGGAAAGGCTCGGTGGTCCGCATGAAGATGTCGTAGCCGCCGTGAGCGCCGTCGAGTCCGAAGGCGGCGAAGGTCTTCTTCAACTCGCCGACGATGTAATCGACGTGCTCGCGCGGCGTGCGCCCGTTGCGGGCGGCGCTGCGCTCGATGTTGGTGCCGTGCTCGTCCGTGCCCGTGAGAAAGTAGGTCTCGTAGCCGCGCTGCCGCATGTGCCGCGTGAGCGTGTCCGCCACGACGGTCGTGTAGAGATGCCCCAAGTGCGGGAGGCTGTTGGCGTAATAGATCGGTGTGGTGACGTAGAAAGATTTCATAAAAACCGTGATAAGTGATGAGTGATAAGTGATAAGAAAAGCAAAACGCGTCTGTCTTCTTTCTCATCACTTAACACTCATCACTTATCACCCTTTATAAGTGCCATCGCCTCGGCGCGGGTGCGGGGGTCTTTGCGGAAGCCGCCGCGGATGGCCGAGGTGACGGTCATCGCGCCCGGCTTCTTCACGCCGCGCACGGTCATGCACGTGTGCTCGGCCTCCATTACCACCATTACGCCGACCGGCTTGAGCACGTTGAAGATGGTGTCGGCGATCTCGGAGGTCAGACGCTCCTGCACCTGGAGGCGGCGGGCGAAGGTGTCGATGAGCCGCGCCAGCTTCGAGAGGCCGACGATGCGGCCGCCCTTCGGGATATAGGCGATGTGGCTTCGGCCGACGAAGGGCGCGAGGTGGTGCTCGCAGACGGAGGCGAAATGGATGTCTTTGACGATCACCATCTCGTCGTGCTTGTCGCCGGGCAGCGGGCGGACGTGCTCATTGGGGTCTTCGCGCATCCCCGCGGTCAGCTCGGCGTACATCTCCGCGACGCGCTGCGGCGTGCGCCGCAGTCCGGGCCGGTCGGGGTCTTCGCCCACGCCTTCGAGGATGAGACGCACCCCGCGCTCGATCTTTTCGAGATCGACCCCGGCGCCGTGCGACCCGACCGACTCCTCGTCCGGTTCGGTGGCGGAAAACTTTGTGGACATCTCGACGCCTCTCTTACACGCGCCCGAAGGCGACGCACTACGCTGACTCTTTGCGCCAACTGTTGAAGGCCGCAACGGCGGCCGCTTCCACGTCGCGTAGGGCAACACCGGCCCTCGTGGCGGCCGCGCGGCATTGCTCGTACTCCGGCATCCCGCCGACGACGCGCCCGCCCATGCGCCCCACCTTCACGTCTACCGGGCCGTACTCAGTCTCCACACGCACGGTCTCGCGTTCCAGCGCCCGCCGGTCAACTTCGTAACTGCGTGCGCCGAGCGTCGTCGTCTCACTGAACAATAATTCAAACAGCGCCTCGCGGTCACGCGGCCGGCACAGGATTGAGACGAGGACGCCGGGCCGGTTCTTTTTCATCTGGACGGGCGTGAAGTAGCAATCGAGCGCGCCGCGTGTGAAGACGGTCTCCATCAGGTGACCGAGAATCTGCGGCGACGCGTCGTCGATGTTCGTCTCGATCATCAACAGCTTCTCATCGCTGGCGGTTGCTACTTCAGTCTCACCCACGATGACTCGCAGTACGTTTGGGAATTTTTCGTACTCGCGCTTCCCCGCCCCGTAGCCTGTCCCCACGACCCGCATCGGCGGCAGCGGGCCGAACTCTTTGCAGACGGTGCTGACGATGGCCGCGCCGGTCGGCGTGACGAGTTCGCCGACGATGTCGGTTGAGTAGATGGGTGCGCCGCGGAGCAGTTCGGCCACGGCCGGCGGCGGGACGGGAAAGCGCCCGTGCTCCATCTCGACGGCGCCGCTCCCGACGTGTAGCGGCGACGAGACGAAACGCTCTATGCCGAGGAGTTCAAACCCGATGCATGCGCCGACCACGTCTACAATCGCGTCCAAAGCGCCGACCTCGTGGAAGTGTATCCGCTCGACGGGGACGTTGTGGACGCGCGCCTCCGCCTCGCCGAGTCTTTGAAAAATGTTCGCTGCGCGCTCCTTCACGCCGGCCGGCAGGGCGGAGGCGTCGATGATCTTCAAAATGTTCGAGAGGTGCCGGTGATTGTGCGGGTCGTGCTCGACCCGCACGTTCGCACGGACGGCGCTCAGCCCCGCACGTTCGACACGGTCGAAGTTGACCTCGAAGCCGCCGACGCCGAGGAGGCCGAGTTGCTCGACGAGTGCGCGCTCGTCGGCACCGACGCCGACGAGCGCCCCGAGCGTCATGTCGCCGCTCACCCCCGCGAAGCAATCGAAATAAAGTGTCCGCATCAGAAGTCGATCAGTGGAAGAAATCAAAAGTCCATCAGTGGAAGTATCTCGCCCGCCGGCCCCTCAATAGTTTCGTCGCACACGTCGGAGAGCGCCGTCCGTTCCGGGTTGACTTCAACGACGTAAGCGCCCGCCTCGCGCGCGACGAGCGGCAGACCCGCCGCCGGGTAGACGACCGCCGAAGTCCCCACGACGAAACACACGTCGCAGCGAGAGGCGGCCCGGTGTGCCTCCGCGAAAACTTCCACCGGCAGCATCTCGCCGAAGAGCACCACGTCCGGCCTCATCTCGCCGCCGCACGCGCCGCAGATCGGGGGCCGCTGCTCCGGCGTGAGCTTCCGCAAATCTTCTTTCGCGTCGCACGCGAGACAGCGCGCCGTCCAGACGCTCCCGTGCAGTTCCAGCACGTCGCGCGAGCCGGCGGCGCTGTGTAAGCCGTCAACGTTTTGCGTGGCGAGGGTGAGCGCCGGGAACGTGTCCTGCCAGCGCGCGAGAGTTTCGTGCGCCGCATTCGGACGAAGCGTCTGAAGCAGTTCGCGCCGGTAGTCGAACCATTCCCACACGGCGCGCAGGTCGCGCTCGATCATCGCGGCCGAGGAGATAACGTCGAACGGCATTCCCTTCCAGACGGCCGAATGGCCGCCGCCGCGAAAGGTCGGCACCCCGCTTTCCGCGGAGACGCCCGCGCCCGTGAGCACGAAGACCTCCCGCGCGCTGCGGAGACGTTCACGCAAACGGCCCGAAATGAGCGACTTATCCGGCATCGAAGCGACACCGATGGTAGCAGAGCGCGGCGC
>DASVES010000231.1:0-3367 GCA_036380435.1 Pyrinomonadaceae bacterium
TCGACAAATCTTTTTGCTATCTGCTCCGACATCTTCAAAACCCCCTTTGTGCGTGTGGGCCGCCGGCGCGCGGCCGCGCGACGATGTTTGATTAGTCTCCGCCGACGGCGCCCGCATCGAGCGCCGCCGCGTGACTCTCCAGTTGAGAGAATGTTTCCGCGTACAGATCAGCAGGGAGCCTGCGCCGCACGCCCTCGGCCTGAAAACCCGCGCCGCCCAAAACGACCGACGCCCCAACGCGTCCCGCCGCTGTGCTGAACTCGCCGTACTCGCGCGCCGCCCGGTCGGGGTGGTTGAACACCGTCGAGGCGACGCAGACCACGCGCGGGCTGAAACGCGCGACCGCCTCGGAGAGCGCGTAGAACGGAGTGCTCGTGCCGAGATTGACGACGCCCCACCCTAGCGCCTCCAGCGTCAGCACGGCGAGCTGGACGGGCATCTCGTGGAAGTCGTCCTCGACGCTGCAACAGACGGCCGTGCGCGCGCCCTCCCGCTCTCTCACGTTCAGCGACGCGCGCAGTGCCTGTAGCGACGAGAGCGCCGTGCGCGTCGCCACATGCTCCTGCGCCACCGACAACTCGCCGGCGTGCCAGAGGTCGCCGACCTTACGTAGCGCGGGGCAGAGCACCGCGTCCGCGATGCGCGCCACCGTGTGCCCTTGCAGGTAGAGGCTGACGAGCGCGGCCCCGGCCTCCTCGTCGTGCCCGCCGACGATTGTCTCAAACATCATTTGGGGCAGGGTTTCATCGAGTGCGGCGGCGGCGTGCGACGCGCGGGTAATGCTTTCGGGTGCGCCGTTTCTCCTGAAAGCACTCGCGGTCTCGCGCGTCAGGCCGTCGCGGCGGAAGGCGGCCACGTCCTCGGGGCGGAAGCGCCTGTGCCCGCCCGCGGTCTTCAAGGCCGGCAGCAGACCGCCGTCGGCCCAACGCTTGACCGACGCCTCGCTCACGCCGAGCAGCCGCGCCGCCTCCTTGCTGGTCAAATTTTTTCGCCCGACGATGTCTCTCATGTCCGCCGGCCAATCTAGCAGAGCTTTCGGCGGATGTAAATAAAAATCGTTCAATCCGAGCATTCAAGCTCAATTCGTGACACAATAAGCACGGAATCTTAACTTGACTTTAGATGTATGTTGATTAAAATCGTGCAAATCGCTCAAGGGCGAGAGTGTGTAAGAAAATATTCTTTGCGGTCTTCAAAGGGCCTAAACGCGGGTGGAACTACGGATGCCGACGGACGAACAGGTGATTCTCGTTGACGAGCGCGACCGCGAGCTGGGGGCGGGCGAGAAACTGCGCGCGCACAGAGAGGGCGCGCTGCACAGGGCATTCTCCGTCTTCATCTTCGACCGCGGCGGTCGGCTGCTTATTCAGAGGCGCGCGCGGGAGAAGTATCACTCCGCGGGGCTGTGGTCGAACACGGCCTGCGGCCACCCGCGCCCCGGTGAGGCGACCAAAGAAGCGGCGCGGCGGAGATTGCGTGAGGAGATGGGCCTCGACTGCGAGCTGCGCGCGGCGTTCGAGTTTCTCTACCGCGCGGAACTCGACGGCGCGCTCGTCGAGCACGAGTACGACCACGTCTTCGTCGGCACCCACGAGGGGGAGTCTCCTCCTGCGCCCGACCCTTCGGAGGTCGAGGACTGGCGTTGGGTGGGCATGGATGAGCTGCGCCGGGGCTTGCGCCATGAGCCGCACCTTTATAGCTACTGGCTGAAGCTCGCCGTCGAGAGCGGCCACTGGCGCAGGCTCGACGCGCTCGTGGTCGGCAGTTGAATCAGGGAGGGTGGGGAAGATGTCGGAGCAGAGCGGGAGCGTGGTGTTAATTCTGGGAGCCGGGCGCGGCATCGGGCGCGCGGCGGCGCACCTGTTCGCACAGGGCGGCGACGCGCTCATCATCGCCTCGCGCAATGAGACCGATCTCGAAAGTCTGCGACGCGAACTCTCGGAAAACTACGGCGCGCGCGTGCTCGCCGTGCCGACCGACGCGACGGACGCGGGGGCGGTCGAACATCTGGTTGACGCCGCGCTCAACGCTTTCGGGCGCGTGGACACGGCCGTCTACGCGGCGGGCGTCGGCGTGCTCAAGCCCTTCGCCGAGACGACCGCCGGGGAGTTCGAGGAATTGATGCGGACGAACGTGGGCGGGGCCTTCAATCTCTGCAAGGCGGTGTTGCCGGTCATGGAACGGCAGAAGGGCGGGCGGCTCGTCGCCATCCCCGGCATCCTCGGGCGCGCGCCGATGGCGCAGGCCGCCGCTTATTGCGCCTCGAAGTACGCGCTCACGGGGATGTTGAAGTCGCTCGCGCTGGAGACGAAGCGCGCGGGCGTGCGCGTGAGTCTCCTGCACCTCGGGGGCGTCAACTCGTCCTTCTGGGACAACATCACGATGCGCGTCCAGCGGGAGCGCATGTTAACGGTGGGCGCGGCGGCGCGGGCCGTTCACTTCGCCGCGACGCAGGAGGGCGAAGGAGTTTTGAACGAATTGATCTTGCAGCCGGAGTCGCATCAGTTGTGAGACGGGGACGCATTCAAACGGGAGGAATTTGAAGATGACTAAAGAGATGACGCAAGAGGACAAGCTCGGGAAGTTGCGGGAGATAGTCAAGGCCGTGGACATCTGCATGCTGACCACGATTGACGAGCGGGGCGACCTGCACAGCCGACCGATGTCGAACAACGGCGACATAGAGTTCGACGGCGACCTGTGGTTCTTCACCTACGGCGCTTCGCACAAGGTGGACGAGGTCGGGCGCGTGCCGAAGGTGAACGCCAGCTTCGCGGACACGGACGCACAGCAATACGCGTCGCTCACAGGGCGGGCCGAGGTCGTGCGCGACCGCGCGAAGATCGAGGAGCTGTGGAAGCCGCAACTCCGCGCGTGGTTCCCCGAAGGGGTCGAGACGCCGGACATCGCGCTGCTCAAGATGACGGTCGAGCGTGCGGAATACTGGGACGGTTCTCAGTCAATGGTGGCCCACGCCGTCAGCCTCGTCTCCTCGCTCGTCACGGGCAAGCCGGCGCAGTTGGGTGAAAACGAGAAGCTCGAATTGAAATGAAGTTCGACTACGCGCTCGACTTCGCCCGGACGAATTTCCGCGAGCACCCGGAGTTGTACCGTGTCGGGCGCGGCGAGCAGGGCGTGCTCCTCGTCGAGCCGTACAAGGGGGAGATTCTTCCTCACTGGCGCTTCAGGACGCCGGACGTGGCGCGGGAGTCAGCCGCGAAAATCCACGAGCTGTACGAAGGCTACAAGTCGGCGGGCGATTTCGTCGGGATGGACATGGCGCGCAAGTATCTCCAGATGGGATGGACGCGCTCGATGCGCTATGCCAACCACCGGACGGGGAAGAAGTATGTGGGGCCTGTGCCGC
>DASVES010000232.1:0-8241 GCA_036380435.1 Pyrinomonadaceae bacterium
CGGAGGTCGGCGTCGGCGATGCGGCGGATGCGTGTGGCGAGTTCGTCGGCGTCGGCGCGGCGGGCGGTGGCGAGGAAGTCCTCGCGCATCGAGTAGGGCATGGGCACGAGGCGGAAGACCTCCTCCTTCGGCGCGCCGCGCGACATCAAATCTTTGGCGAGCGCGAGCCGGTGATAGCTGCTCGCGAGCAGGCCGATAAGCATGACCGGCTCGGCCCCGTCGTCGAGCAGTCGGCGCAGGGTCTCCAGAGCGCGGCTGCGGTTGCGCGCGATGAGATGGTCGGTCAGCTCGAAGTTGGACATCTCGCGCGAACGACCCACGAGCGCCTCGACCATGTCCATTGAGATAAGACTGCCGGGCAGCGCCGCCGTCGCCAGCTTCGTCAGCTCCGACTCCAGACGCCGCACGCCCGTCCCCACGAGACCCACTATCTGCCGGAGCGTGCGCTCGTCCGCCTCCGCCTTCAACTCGCGCAGACGCGACCTGGCCCACGCCACGGCCTCCGCATCCTTCAGCTCCGCGAACTCGACGCTCACGCACGCCTGGAGGAGCACCTTGCTCAGCTTGCGCCGCTTGTCGAGGTCGTCGGCGATGAAGACGACGGTGGAGGATTCGGCGGGGCGGTCGAGGTAGCGCAGCAATGCTTCTTCGTCGGCGTCGCGCAGGCGGCCGAAGTCCGTCACGCGCACGACGCGGCGTGAGGACATCATGGGCAGTTGCTCGGCGGAGGCGATGGCCTGCTGCACGTCCGTGGACGTGAGGCTGAAGCTCGACTCGTTGAACTCGCGCAGAGGCGCGCCGGAGAGCGCGGCGTCGCTGATGGCGCGGGCGGCGCGACCGCGCAGATAGTCTTCGGGGCCGTGGAGGAGGTAGAGCGGGGCGACCTGTCCCGCCTTCAATTGACGCTTGAGTTCTTCGCGCGTGGCGGCGCTCATGGCCGCCCCTCGTTGACGCCGAAACCATCGACGAGCGTCGCCACGAGGCTCTCGGCGAAGGCGCGTGCGAGGCGCTGGACGGCCGGCTCCTCCTCGTTGAAGAAGGTGCGCGGGTCGGAGGTGAACTCGAACTCGCCGCGAAACTCGTAATTCTGATTGTCGTAGAGCACGCGGTTGTGGACGCGGTCGCGGACGGTGACGGCGGCGACGACCCGCACCTCGAAGATGCGCGAGCGCCCGCGGTTGTCGAGCAGCACGCCGTAGAAGCCGAAGTCTTTGACGACGCCGTCGATGACGATGTCGGCCCCTTCCCTCTCGCTCTGCACGCGCAGTCCCCGCCCGCGCTTGACGACCTCGTTGATGACGGCGTCCGTAAAGCGCGACTCGATCTTGTAGCGCCGCGCCTCGTTCTGGAAGGCGGGCACGGCCACGGTGCGGACGTGGCTGGGCAGCCCCGACTTCTTCACCGGCTTATAGCACTCGGTGAAGCCGGTGAGGCAGAGGGCCGCGGAGGCGACGAACGCCGCGCGGAAGAGTCCGCGAATCGAGAGCATCTTCAGGTTTCCTTCCAAAATGCTGAGGCCGTGAATCGTTAAAGACCGTGAATCGTAAATCGTAAATCGTGAATCGTCAAAAGCCGTGAATCGTCAATCGTAAATCGTGAATCGTGATTGAAGGTCGCGGGGCGTGAGCGGTGAATCGCAAGTCGGGTGAGCTATAACCACGATTGACGATTCACGATTGACGATTCACGGCCCTTATCTCTTCCGCGACGCGCGCCGTCTCGACCGCCGCGCGCACGTCGTGGACGCGGACGATGTGCGCGCCGCGCAGGATTGCGGCGGTGACGGTCGCCATCGTGCCGTGCAGGCGCTCGCCGGCGGGCGCGCCGCCCGTGATGCGGCCGATGAAGGACTTCCGGGACGTGCCGACGAGCACGGGAAACTCCGGCAACGCGGCGGCGAACTCGTCCAGACGGGCGATCAACTCCAGATTTTGCTCCTGACTTTTGCCGAAGCCGACGCCGGGGTCGATGACGATTGACTCCGAACGGACGCCGCGGCCCACGGCCTCCGCCACGCTCCGACGCAGAGAGGCGACCACTTCATCCATGATGTCCTCGACGGGTTCGAGCGCGTGCAGCGTCTCGCGCTCACCCCGCGAGTGCATGAGCACGAGACCGGCCCCGGCGCGCGCGGCCTCATCGGCGAGTTCCGGCTCGAAGCGCAGGCCCGAGATGTCGTTGATTATCTCAGCCCCCGCGTCGAGCGCGGCCCGCGCGACCTGCGCCCGCGTCGTATCGACGGAGACGGGGACGCCCGCGACGCCCGCGACGGCCTCGATGACCGGCACGACGCGCCGCGACTCGTCCTCAACAGAGACGGGCGCGCCGCCCGGCCGCGTCGATTCCCCGCCCACGTCGATGATGTCGGCGCCCTCGGCCGTCATCTCCTCGGCGCGCTCCACGGCCCGGCCGAAGTCGTAGAACAGCCCGCCGTCGCTGAAGCTGTCGGGCGTCACATTGAGCACGCCCATCACGAGCGTGCGCCCCCCGACGGGCAGCGAGCGGCGCGCGAGTTTCCAGAGGCGTGTCTCCATAATTCAGAGTGAGCAGTGAGCAGTAAGCAGTGAGCAGAGTTTTTTGTAGACGTTGACGCATTCATCTTACTGCTCTGCCAGGATGGCGTCTTACTGCTCACTGCTTACTGCTCACTGCTCACTGCTTAAAGATCAGACTCAAACAAGTCAGCCCGCCCTCGGCCTTCGCGAACTCCGAGATGTCGAGGGGTCGCACGGCGTAGCCGCGCCGCCCGATCAACTCGGCGGTGCGCGGGTGCGCGGCGCTCACGCACACGGAGGCTCCCACGCGCAAAGCGTTCGCGGCCCACGGCTCGGCGGCATGGACGCGCACGACTTCGTAGTCGCGGAAGGCGTCCGTATCCACCCAATCGGGGTTGACGAGGATCGTCTCGTCGTCGAGCGCGGAGCAGCCGGTCTTGAGGTGCAGGCAGTCGCGCACCTCGACGGCGCGCACCTCGTAGCCGAACGGCGAGGCGAGGCGGCGGAGGGCTTCGGCGCCCGCGTGGTTTGTGCGCGGCGAGAGGCCGACGAAGAGCCGGCGCCCGGCGCGCAGCACGTCGCCGCCTTCAATCGTCGCCGGCAGTGAAACTCTTTCTACCGTGCGGAGGCGCGCGACCTCCGGCTCGATGAGGCCGACCTCCCCGCGCCGCGACTCGTTGCCGGGCGACGTGAGGACGACCAACTCGTCGAGCACGATGGCCGTATCTTCGACGAAGACGCTGTCGGGAAGTTCTTCGATGGCCGGCAGCGCCACAACGCGTGCGCCGCAGGACGCGAGCGTTTCGCGATACGCGCGGTGCTGCTCCGCGGCGAGTGCGGCGTCAATGCCTTGGCGTTCGAGGTACGTCAACTCGCACCCGCTCATGGCCCGCGCCGGCTCCCTCGTGAGTGCGACGATCATCGTGAGGTCAAAGGTAAACTAAAGAAGGCAAAAGTAAAAAGGCAAAAGGCAAAAGTGAAGAGGCGACGTGCCTTTCTACTTTTGCCTTTTGCCTTTTTACTTTTGCCTTACCCAGCTACGCAGTAGCGGGGTTGCTGCCCGTGATGGGCGGCAGGATCGGCTTGAGCGGGTTGGCGGCCGGCTCCTTGAGCTGCGGCCGGTCTTCGTCCTTCGACTGCGGCGCGCCGGAGTCGTCGTCGAGCGACAGTCCCGCCACGATGCGGCGAATCTGCACGCCGTCCAGGGTCTCGCGCTCCAGCAACGTCTCGGCGAGGCGCACCATCGTGTCGCGGTTGTCCTCGATGATGGTCGTCGCGCGCCCGTACTGCTCGTTGACGATGTACTTGACCTGATTGTCGATCTTGATCGCCGTGTCTTCCGAGTAGTCGCGGTGCTGCGCGATCTCGCGGCCGAGGAAAATCTGCTCCTCCTTCTTGCCGAAGGTGAGCGGGCCGAGGTCGCTCATGCCGTACTCGCAGACCATCGCGCGGGCGAGTTCCGTGGCGCGCTCGATGTCGTTCGACGCGCCGGTCGTGATGTTACCGAGGAACTTCTCCTCGGCGATGCGCCCGCCCATCAGAATCGCGATCTGGCCGAGCAGGTATTCCTTCGTATAGTTGTGGCGGTCGCCCTCAGGGAGTTGCTGCGTCACACCGAGCGCCATGCCGCGCGGGATGATCGTCACCTTGTGGACGGGGTCGGCGTTCGGAACCTTGAGGCCGACGAGCGTGTGGCCCGCCTCGTGGTAGGCCGTGACGCGCTTCTCCTCGTTGGTGATGACCATTGACTTGCGCTCGGCGCCCATCAGCACCTTGTCCTTGGCCAACTCGAAGTCGCTCTGCATGACGATCTTCTTGTTGTAGCGCGCGGCGTTCAATGCGGCCTCGTTGACGAGGTTCGCTAAATCAGCGCCGGTGAAGCCGGGCGTGCCGCGGGCGATGATGCTGATGTCAACATCGTCGCCGAGCGGAATCTTGCGCGTGTGGACTTTGAGGATGCCTTCGCGCCCGCGCACGTCGGGGCGGGAGACGACGACGCGGCGGTCGAAGCGGCCGGGCCGCAAAAGCGCAGGGTCGAGCACGTCCGGCCGGTTCGTCGAGGCCATCAGGATGACGCCGTCGTTCGACTCGAAGCCGTCCATCTCGACGAGCAACTGGTTAAGAGTCTGCTCACGCTCGTCGTGCCCGCCGCCTAATCCGGCGCCACGGTGACGGCCGACGGCGTCGATCTCGTCGATGAAGATGATGCAGGGCGCGTTCTTCTTGCCCTGCTCGAAGAGGTCGCGGACGCGCGAGGCTCCGACGCCGACGAACATCTCGACGAAGTCGGAACCCGAGATGGAGAAGAACGGGACGTTGGCCTCACCCGCGACGGCGCGCGCTAAAAGCGTCTTGCCCGTGCCCGGCGGCCCCATCATCAACACGCCTTTGGGGATGCGCCCGCCGAGCTTCTGAAACTTCTGCGGCTCCTTGAGGAACTCGATGATCTCCTGTAGCTCCTCTTTGGCCTCCTCGACGCCGGCCACGTCCTTAAACGTGACGCGCTTCTGCTGGTTGTTGAGGAGCTTGGCGCGCGACTTCCCGAATGAGAGCGCCTTGTTGCCGCCCGACTGCATCTGCCGCAACATGAAAATCCAGAACCCGATGAGCAGAAGGATGGGCGCCCACCAGATGAGCACCGACCAGAGCAGCCCCGACGACGCCGGCTCGTCGATGATCTCCTTGACGCGCGTGCCGCCCTCGATCTTCTCGCCGGAGAACTCCATCAGCTTGCTGCGGTAGTCGTCGTTCGACAGCTTGGTCTTGAACTCGTTCTTCGCCGCGTCCACGGCGACCACTTCGCCCTGCCGGAACGTCAGCTTCTCGACCTGCCGCTTCTCGATCTTTTCGCGCAGCGCCGTGATGTCGATGTCCTGCGAGGCGCGCCCCTGCTTGTTCACGAGGAACTGATAGAGCATCACCGCGCCGACCAGGATCAGCACCCAGAAAATTAGTTGTCTTGCCGTGGAACTCAAAATTTTTCCGCCTCCGACGCCGATGATAACCGATTCCGGCGTCACTTGTCGCTTTCCCGAAGTCCCCTGAAACTTGCGCCCGCCTCGGCCCGCGCCGGATGGGGACGAACACTGCTTTCAGCAGCCGACCGCCGCGGGAGCAATTAAGATGCCCGGGGCACTCGGTCAGTTGTGCCCGAAGCCTGCAAAGAACGTGGCCCAGCGCGGCTCAACCGTCGCGCTCCGCCGGGCCGCGGGGGTTATACGACTTAACCCCGCGCGAAAGTTGCGATGTAGGGCAGCTCGCGCCAGCGCTCCTGAAAGCCCAGCCCGTAGCCGACCAGATAGTCCTCGTGCGTCTCGAAAGCGCGCCAGTCGGGCTTGACCGGGGTGCGCCGCCCGTCCGGCTTGTCGATGAGCACGCACAGGCGGACGCGGCGCGCGCCCTGCGACTCCAACTGCTTCATCAGGTATTCCTGCGGCACGCCCGTGTCGAGCACGCCCTCGACTAAGAGCACGTCGCGCCCCTTGAGGTCGATGTTGGTGCTGAAGGTCAAATCTTCCGCCCCGCCGCGCGCGCGGTGGTCGTAGCGCAGCAGCGCGGTGCGGACGGGGACGCTCAAAGCGCGCAGCAGGTCTGCCAAAAAGACGAAGCCGTCGTCGGTGACGCCGAGCACGGTGAGTTCGTCGGCGCGGGAGCCTTCGGAGATTTCGTCGGCGAGCGCCTTGAGGCGTCCTTCGATCTCGGCCGCCCCGTAAATCTCCACGATTTTTTGATCCATTACGCTCCGCCCTCGCCGCACGCGCTTCGTTTGACAACAAAAACCGCTGGCCCGCGGGCCGGCGGTTGAAGACATTTCAGATTCTAAAGGCCGGGGGGGGCTTTTTCAACTACTTTCGCCCCGGCTCCTCAACTACTTTCGCCCCCGGCCGGTTCCGCGCTCCCCGGCCGCCCCATTACGCGCGTCTTCCGCCGACCCGTCGCGGAAACAGAGCCAGCCCCGCCGCCGCTCGATTCGACAGCCCCCCGGCAACTCCGCCACGCGCCCCCCGCGCGTCCCCTCCAACAGTTTCTCGACCGCCAGCACGTGTACGTGTTCCACGCGTCTTAAGTCGCCGCGGCCCCGCGCGATCCACTGCCGCAGGGCACGCCGCCGCACCGCCCGCGCTGCCGACGCCAACGCCTCGACGCGCAGCGGCCACGCCCCACCGGCGGCCGAAGTTTCTTCACTCTCGGACTCAGGGGTAGCGTCTTCCAACAGACGCGCCGCCTCCGCTTCGAGCGCCGACGCGTCCTCGCCCAGAAGCTCCGCCGTGCGCGCGAGCGCCTCGACCGCGCGCGGGTTAAAAGTCTCCAGCAACGGCAACAGCCGGCGGCGCACGCGGACGCGCGCGAACCGCTCGTCCTCGTTCATCTCGTCGGCCCTGAACTCGACGCCGCGCTCGCGGCAATACCCCACAGTGTCAGCGCGCCGCGCCCACGCGACCAGCGGACGCAGCAGCCGCACGCCCTCGCCCGCCGTCGCGTCGCTGGCCCTGTTCTCAATCGTCATTCTCTCCGACAGCTCGCGCTCCGGCAGGATTCCCGCAAGGCCCCCGGCGCCGCTCCCGCGCAGTAGACGCAGCAGGATCGTCTCGGCCTGATCGTCGAGCGTATGCGCCGTCAGCACCGCACACGCGCCGTGAGCGCGCGCCACGTCCCCCAAAAACTCGTAACGCGCGCCGCGCGCCGCCTGCTCCAGATTATCCTTCCGCGCGCGCGCGCGCGCCTCCACGTCCGCCCGGCCCACGACCGCCGCTAACCCCAGCGCCGACGCTTGCGCCGCGACCCACACGGCGTCCGCCTCACCCCGCTCGCCCCGCAGGCCATGATCGAGGTGGGCCACGATCACGCACAGGCTCACACGTCCCGCGCGCGTGAGTTCATCGAGCGCCAGCAGCAGCGCCGCCGAGTCAGCCCCGCCCGAGACGGCGACGACCACGTGCGCCGCATCCGAGGGCCACCCGCGACGCTCCCACTCGTCCAGCAGTCGCCCGGCGAAGTCGGACAGCCCGCGCCGCCCCGTGCGGCCGACGCCGCGCGCGCGTTTCTCCGTGGCCGTCTTCATAAAATGTCACATGGAGTCAGGAGCCAGAAGTCAGGAGTCAGAATAAATAGAGCGAACCTGTTTTTATTCTGACTCCTGACTTCTGGCTCCTGACTCCCTTTTTTTTGCAATCTCCTGCCACAAGCCCGTCGCCGGTGGTGTTTTCTGTAGAGAGCACCGAAATTTCGCGCCATAGTTCACGGCCCGAAGACCGCCCGCTCAATCCGTCAGCCGATAATAGAACAGGAGAATCGAAATGGAGCAGCGAAAAGACACGCGCGCCGCCCGCCTCCGCCGGGACACTTCAACCAAAGCATTACGGCTCATCGTCGCGCTCGTCCTGCCGGCCATGCTCGGCCTCGTCTCGACCCCGCACGCCGCCCACGCGGCCATGAGCGCTGATGACGCCAGCGCCGCCGCCGCCGTCGTCACCAACACCCTCGGCGTGCAGGAGCGCTTCGAGGGCCAGTGGCTCATCGACTTCACGCAGCGCGCGGACGGCCGCGTCCAGCTCACCCTCCGCTACCGCAACGAGAAAGGCACTAAGGGCGACTCCGACGGCTGGAACTGGAACGACTCTTTCGGCATCGACGCCTCACAGCTCCACGGCCTCGCGCGCGAGACAGCGATGTCGGCCGCCGGCACGAGCGTCCGCTTCCAGATCAAGCGCGACGCCGGCGCCATCGACTGCGAGGGCTGGTTCCG
>DASVES010000233.1:0-7191 GCA_036380435.1 Pyrinomonadaceae bacterium
GGCCTTCATGTAGAGGTTCGTCGCATTGACCGAAGGCCCGGACGAGTAGCCGCGCCCGGCGTGCCCCGTCGGCTTCACGTTCAGACGGCGGCCCGAGTACGAGTCGCAGATGTAGGTCTTCAAGACGCCGCCCTCGACCACCGTCACGCGCGAGGAGCGCACGCCCTCGCCGTCGAAGGGGCGCGAGGCGAGGCCGTCCTCGATAGTCGCGTCGTCGATGATCGTGACGAGCGGCGAGCCAATCTCGGCGCCGACCTTGTCCACGAGGAACGACGCCTTGCGGAAGATGCTCCCGCCCGAGGCCGCGCCGAAGACCATCGAGACGAGGTCGGAGGCCACCTCCGGCGGGACGACGACCGGCACCTTCTGCGACTTGACCTTGCGCCCGCCGAGCTTGCGGATGGCGCGGCGCGCCGCCTCCTCGCCCACGGCCTTCGGCGTGTCGAGCTTCGAGACGAAGCGGTTGCCGGAGAACCAGTAGTCGGTCTGCTTCACGCCGTTTTCTTCGGCCAGCATGCTCAGGGACATGTTGGCGAAGGTCGTCCGGTACTGCCCCGCGAAGCCGTCGGAGTTGGCGAGCGTCACCTGCCGTGTGGTGTCCGACCAGCTAGAGCCGCGCGAGTTGTTGATGCGCTTGTCTAAGGCGCGGCCGGCGGCCTCCATCTCCTTGGCGATTTCAATCTTGCGTTGCGGGGTGACGGAGGCCAGCGAGTCGTCGAACATCTGGAGCTTGCCGTCGTAGGAGCCGAGGAGTTCCTTCGGCGCGAGGCCGTTGAACTTGTCGGGGCTGGAGACGCGGACGATGTCGAGCGCCTGCGCGGCGAGGCTCTTGACGGACTTGTCGGTGAAGTCGGTGGTGAAGGTGAGCGCCTGCGCGCCGCCCTTGAAGATACGCATGCCGAGGCCCTTCGAGATCGACTGCTGGAGCTTCTCGATCTGGCCGACGCGCACCGTGGTGTTGAAGTTGGAGCTGTTGACGACGAACACGTCCGAGGCGTCCACGCCCTGCTTGCGGAAGGCGGCGACGAGTTCGCTGGCGAGATTTCTGTAGTCGTTCATTGCTTCGGTCTCCTTTGCGTCGCGGCCCTTCAGGCCTTCCTGACCTTCGTGCCGCCGACGGTGATCTCGGAGACCTTCGTCGTCGGGATGCCCATGCCGACGGGGATGCTCTGCCCCGACTTGCCGCACGTCCAGCCGCCGTCGGTGAACTTGAGGTCGTTGCCCACCATCGTCACCTTCGTCATCACGTCGGGGCCGTTGCCGATGAGGGTCACGTCCTTCAGGGGCGCGGTGATTTTGCCGTCCTCGATCATGTAGCTCTCAAGGACGGTGAACGTGAAGTCGCCCTTCGTGATGTCCACCTGACCGCCGGCGAAGCGCTTGGCGTAGATGCCCTTCTTCGTTGACTTGATGATCTCCTCGGGGTCGGACTTTCCGGGCAGCATGTAGGTGTTCGTCATGCGCGCCATCGGGACGTGGTTGTAGGCTTCGCGCCGCCCGTTGCCCGTGGGCTTGACGCCGAGCTGCTTGGCGCTGATGCGGTCGGCCATGTAGCCGCGCAGCGTGCCGTTCTCAATGAGTGTGGTGGCGGTGGGGAGGTTGCCCTCGTCGTCCACGTTGATGGTGCCGCGCATGTTGGCGAACAGACCCTCGTCGATGACGGTGCAGAGGTCGGAGGCGACTTTTTCGCCCACGCGGTTCGAGTAGTTCGACAGCTTCTTCCAGTTGAAGTCGGCTTCGAGGCCGTGGCCGACCGCTTCGTGCAGGAGCACGGCCGAGTCGCCGGGACCGAGGACGATGGTCTGCGGGCCGGCTTCAGCCTCCTGCGCGCCGAGGTTCAGGACGGCGAGGCGCGCGGCCTCGCGGGCGATGTCGGCGGGCTTACGTTTCTTCGCGAAGTATTCGAGGCCGATGCGGCCGCCGCCGGTCTCATAAGCCTGCTGGCGGTTCGTGCCCTCCTCGGCGATGCACCCGGTGGTGAAGGTGAACAGGGGCTGCATGTCCTGCCAGTGCTTGCCCTCGCTGTTGGCGTAGGCGAGATACTTGACCTCGTCGTTGAAGAAGACCTGCACGCGCGCGACCTTGGGGCTGTAGGCTTTGGCGGCCTCGTTGGCCTCCTTGATGAGCGCAAGTTTCTTCGTGAGGTCGGCCGTGGTCGCGAGGTCAACGACAGGGTAGAGGTTCTTGGGCGACAGCTCGCTGATGCCAACGACCTTCGCGCGCGCCGTCGAGTCGTTGGCAATCGCGGCCGCCGCGCGGGCGGCCTCCAGCATGCTCGGCATCGTCAGGTCTTCGGAGAAGGCGTAGCCGACCTGATCGCCCTTGAGCGCCCGGATGCCGACGCCGGAGACGATGCCGCGGCGGGCCGACTTGACGATGTCCTCCTCGAAGTTGAGCGCCGAGGTGATGCGGTACTCGAAGAAGAGGTCGGCGAAGTCAGCGCCCTTGGAGAGCGCCGCGCCGAGGAGTTTCTGCATGTCCTCGCGGCTCACCTGGAAGTAGGTGTCGAGGATGGGGAGGCTTTTCAACTCTTCGCCGGCGACGACCCGGCCGAGCCACAGGTCGCTGGTGGCGACGGCGGCGAGGGCAATCGAGCCTCTCGTCATGAAATCACGTCTCTGCATGCGCTTTCTCCATTTCCGGGGGGCTTCCTATCGAACGGCCACGCCGGCGTGTCTGAAAGGTAATGGTTTCCGGTTCGCGTGAAACGCGCGCGGGGCTGGGTACGTCGCGGCTCAGGCGGAGCAAATTGACTCGGAGCGTTCGGGCGTCGGGCGGTTGGGCCGCACACACGCCGGCTTCCTGCGAGCAGCGCCGCAGTTTAACTCCGACGCGGGGACGTGAAAATGGATTTGTGACGAAGCGCGCGGATTCGGTGACGAAACGGACGCCAGCGCGTGCCCGCCGACGCGAATCGCTGACCGCGCCGCCGCGCTTTTTCTCAGCGCCCTTTGCGCCTCCCGCGTCCTTTGCGTAAGACTTCATTATTACGGGAGGAAGATTTAACGCGGAGGGCACAGAGGCGCAGAGGACGCAGAGGGTCTGTCACTTGAGCTGGAAGGCCGTGATGGTTCGGCGGTCGCGGACGTAGAGCGTGGCGCCGATGAGCGTCGGGACTGTCCATGACGTGCCGTCGAGGAGTTCGGCGCGGGCGTGGACTTCGAGGCCCGTGGGCGCGGTCGCGGGACACACGGACATCAGACATGCCGCCACAAACGCCCCCACGCGGTTCCCGATGAGTTCAGCCATCACGGACGCGAGGCTACTACGACCTCCTTCGTAGGTCAACAGTTCCGCACGCGGCGGCGGCGTCCGGGGCGCTTGCGACGCGGGTGCGTTAAGGCGCTTCGCGCTTCAGGTAGAGGGTCTGCATGGCCACCTCGCCGATGTTCTGTGGAGCCACGGCCGCCAGTTCCCAGCCGTAGCGCCCCTGCTCATTGAGGTAGTCCCAGACTTGCGGGCACGAGTTGAGCGCCTCGTCGTGATTGCCCTCGGCGGGCTCGACTCGCCCCTGCCAATCGTTGTTGACGAAAGTCACGCGCGCGTTCTGCACCGCGCAGACGCGATATTCCAGATTCTTCCACATACTTGCGGCGGCTCACTGCTTCTCGATCTTCGAGATGTTGAGGAAACACACGTTGTCGCCGTTCGTCACCCGACCCGTGACGCGCAGGCGGTCGTTGGGGCCGACGAGCGAGCTGTCGTCGGCGCGCAGCTTGAGGTCGCCCTGCTTGTAGCCGCTCGCCGGCTTCTCCACCTCGCTCGCGCCCGTGCCCTGCTCGACGTAGGCGCTGATCTTCTTCTCGCCGCCCTGCGGGTCGAAGAGGCCGAGGCCGCACGTCACGGGGCCGCCGCCCGTGTTCGAGCACATTATCGACGCGCCCGGTCGCAGGTAGCCTTCGGTGACGACCGTCTTCTTGTCCGTCCCCGCCGCGCAGACCTCGGCGAAGGCCACCGGCTCCGCCGGCTTCGAGCACGCCGCGAGGGCGAGCGCGGCGCCGGTCAACAGGGTCGCGGCGCAAGCAAAACGTTTCATGGCTCGTGTCTCTCCTTATACAAGTTTGAGAAGTCGCGGCGAGGGCGCGACAGATTACCACTGCGCGCGCGCCGTGTTCAATTCGGGCGCGCGTCGGGCGTGCTCCCGGCGCGCGGCGATTCTGTGATAAATTCTCGCGCGATCCGACCAGACAAGTTTTCACGCCGCGGACGTTTGCGGAGGAGGGGAATGATGAGACGTTACAGTTCACGCCTGTGCGCGCTGGCGCTCGCGCTGGCCGCGTGCGCGGTCTCGGCCGAGGCCCAATCGGCGCGGCTCACGGTCGAAGAGCTTTTGAAGATTCAGCGCGTCGGCGACCCGCAACTGTCGCCCGACGGCAAGTGGGTCGCTTACACGGTCGCCGTGCCGGACGTTGCGGCCAACCGCAGCCGCACGCAGATTTATCGCGTCGCCGTGGCGGGCGGCGAGCCGAAGCGTCTGACCGACGGGGCCGCCTCGTCCACGACGCCGCGCTGGTCGCCCGACGGTCGCAAGATCGCCTACACGACCGGCGGACAGATTTGGAAGATGGACGCCGACGGCGACGACAAGGAGCAGTTGACGAAAATCTCCACGGGCGCCTCAGACCCCGTCTGGTCGCCTGACGGCAAACTCATCGCCTTCGTCTCCGACATCTACCCCGACTGCCGCGACGACGAGTGCAACCAGAAGCGCGACGCGCAGGTGGAGTCGAGCAAGGTCAAGGCGCGCACCGTCGAGCGCCTGCTCTACCGACACTGGACGAGCTGGAAGGACAACAAGCGCTCGCACGTCTTCGTCGTAGGCAGCGACGGGGGCACGGCGCGCGACCTCACGCCCGGCGACTTCGACGCCCCGCCCTTCTCCCTCGGCGGCCCCACCGACTACGCCTTCTCACCTGACTCCCGCGAGCTTGCGTTTGCGCGCAACACCGACAAGGCGGAAGCCCTCTCGACGAACAGCGACCTCTTCATCGTTCCCGTCGCGGGCGGCGAGCCGCGCCGCATCACGGGCACGAACAAAGGCGCCGACCAGTCGCCCGTCTACTCGCCCGACGGCCGCTTCATCGCCTACCGCTCGCAGGCCACGGCCGGATTCGAGAGCGACCGCTGGCGGCTGATGCTCTACGACCGCGCCACGGGCCGCGCGCGCGACCTGCTGCCGCGCTTCGACGCCTACGTCGAGAGCATCACCTTCACGCCGGATTCGCAGCGCGTCTACTTCACCTCGGGCGAGCGCGGCCGCAGCCCCGTCTACGTGGTCTCCGTCGATGGCGGCCAACCCGCGAAGGTCATCGACGGCTTCAACGACGACGTAAAGGTCTCGCCCGACAACCGCTTCCTCGTCTTCACGCGCTCGACGGCCGCGCGGCCGACCGAGATTTACACAGTCAGGCTCGACGGCGTCGTGCCGCCCGGCCGTGGTGGCGGCGATCAGGCCGTGCAGCTCACACACGCGAACGACGACCTGATGCGCGGCTTCTCCCTTCGCGACGCCGAGGAAGTCATGTGGGCGGGCGCGGGCGGCACGCGTGTCTCGGGCTGGCTCGTCAAACCGGCGAACTTCGACGCGTCGAGAAAGTATCCGCTCGTCGTCCTCATCCACGGCGGGCCGCAGGGCGCGTGGAACGACAGTTGGGGCTACCGCTGGAACCCGCAGGTCTTCGCCGCGCATGGCTACGTCGTCTTCCAGCCGAACCCGCGCGGCTCCACCGGCTTCGGGCAACAGTTCACCAACGAGATTTCCGGCGACTGGGCGGGCCGCGTCTACACCGACCTGTTGAACGGCGTGGCGAAGGTCGCCGCGATGCCCTTCGTCGATAAGCAGAACGTCGCCGCGGCCGGCGCCAGCTACGGCGGCTACATGGTCAACTGGATACTCGGCCACAACACCGACCCGCGCGTCCAGTTCAAAACACTCGTCTCACACGCCGGCGTTTTCAATCTGACGAGCATGTACGGCGTGACCGAGGAGCTGTGGTTCCCCGAGTGGGAGTTCAAGGGGACGCCGTGGACGAACCCCGCGATGTACGACCGCTGGTCGCCGCATCGCTTCGCCAGAAACTTCAAGACGCCGACGCTCGTCACGCACGGCGAGCTTGATTACCGCGTACCCGTCGGCGAGGGCCTGCAACTGTTCACCTATCTCCAGCGACAGGGCGTCGAGTCCAAACTCCTCGTCTTCCCCGACGAGGGCCACTGGATTCTCAAGCCCGCCAACTCGCAGCACTGGTACGCGGCCGTCATCGGCTGGCTCGACTCTCACCTCAAACGCGGCACCTGAGTCGCTCGCGCCACGAGCGACGCCGTCAAGCCTTTCGCACACACCCGCGGCCCCGTCGCCTCTCACGAAGCGCGGGGCCGCTGCCTTTTCTTCTCTCCCGAAATTATTTCTACGGGGCATGATCCTCCGCGCTGATTTTCCACGCGTTACACGGCGGGGATACAAGAACATGGCGCGCGGCCCCGGCGTGCGGAACTTCCGACAGAGAGGATAGGGGCAATGATTCATCACATTTCGATACCGGCGGAAAATCCTCGGCGCGTCGCCGAAGTGCTGGCGGAAATCTGGGGCGGGCGGTGTCTGGCGTTCCCTCCCTTCCCCGGCAGCTACATCGTCATCGTGGACGACGGACGCGGCAGCGCCATCGAGGTCACGCCGCTCGGGATGGAGCTGGCGCCGGGCGTGGGCGACGAACAGGCGCAGGCGCTGGCCAACGACAACGCCTCGCCGTTCACGGCCACGCACGTCGCTCTGTCCGTGCCGGCTCGGGAGGAGCGTATCAAGGAGGTCGCCGCGCGCGAGGGGTGGCGCGCCGTGACGTGCGACCGCGGCGGGGCCTTCGAGGTGGTCGAGTTCTGGATCGAGAACCGCCTGCTCGTCGAGATGCTCCCGCCCGCGATGCAGCGCCGTTACCTCGCCTCCATGACCTCATCCAACTACGCCGAACTCTTCGGCATTGAACTCGACACGCCCGCCGCGCAGGAACTTGTCGCCGCCTGAAGACGGAACAGTACCGCGAGCGGTAGCGAGCGGGTCTGGCCGGGCGATGCGGGTCTCTCATCACAGGCGTACCCGCTCGCTACCGCTCGCGGTACTGTCACCCGTTACGGGCGCGGCTCGTCGCCGGGCGCGCTACGCCGGGCTATCTCATCATCCCTTCGGGGCTTCTCAAA
>DASVES010000234.1:0-3996 GCA_036380435.1 Pyrinomonadaceae bacterium
ATCATCCGCGCCGGCTTCTCCGATGAACTGGACTCTCTCCGCAAGCTCTTGCGCGAGGGCAAGAGCTTTCTCGCCGAGATGGAGCAACGCGAGAGGGCGCGCACCGGGATTAAGAGTCTGCGCGTGGGCTACAACAAAGTCTTCGGCTACTTCATCGAGGTCACGCGGCCGAACCTCCGCCTCGTGCCCGCCGATTACACGCGCAAGCAGACGCTCACGCAATCGGAGCGGTTCATCACGCTGGAGCTGAAAGAGTATGAGTCGCTGGTGCTCAACTCGCAGGAGCGCATCGCGGAGCTGGAGTCGAGCCTGCTCCGGCGCGTCCTCTCCGAGATCGGCAAGAGACGCGACGATGTACTCTCCGCCGCCGCCGCGCTCGCGCACCTCGATGCCGTCGCCTCCTTCGCGCAGAACGCGGCGCGCTGGAACTACGTGCGGCCCGAAGTCGTCGAGGAGCCTGTCCTGCGCATCGAGGGCGGGCGCCACCCCGTGCTCGAAAGGACTCTCGTTGATGAAGAGTTCGTGGCCAACGAGGTGCGACTCGGGGGCGAGGGCGCGCCAGACATCGCACTCATCACGGGGCCGAACATGTCCGGCAAGTCAACCTATCTGCGCCAGACCGCGCTCATCGTCCTGCTCGCACAGACAGGCTGCTTCGTCCCCGCCGCCCGCGCGAAAGTTGGCCTCGCCGACCGCATCTACACGCGTATCGGCCTCTACGACCGGCTCGGCAGCGGCGAATCAACGTTTATGACCGAGATGGTGGAGACCGCACACATCCTCCACCACGCGACCCCACGCTCCCTCATCCTTCTCGACGAACTCGGGCGCGGGACATCCACCTACGACGGCCTCGCCGTCGCCCGCGCCGTGCTCGAACACCTGCACAATCACCCGAAACTGCGCGCCCGCACGCTGTTCGCAACGCACTATCACGAACTAACCGAGGCGGCCGACCTCCTCGCCCGCGTCGGCAATTTGCACGTCGAGATCGCGGAGCTTGAGGGCGAGTTAACTTTTCTCTACAAGGTCGTGCCCGGTTCTGCTGAAAGGAGTTTCGGCGTCTACGCGGCCAAACTCGCCGGACTGCCGAAGCCTGTCGTGCGTCGCGCGGAGGAGCTTCTGCGCCAATACGAGGCCGGGGAAGTGGATACTTCCGCGGTGGCCGATCTGGACGCCGAGAGGCTTCTGGGCGAGCGACTCAACGCCGCACACACCGCCCCGACGGAGTCGCCGCTCGTCAGAGCACTACTCGAAGCCGACCCGGAATCGCTCTCGCCCGTCGAGGCGCTGATGAAGCTCATCGAGTTGCGCCGGATGGCCGAGGGTGAGAAATCGAAAGACGTGAAAGTCGCGAAGACAGCTTAATGCCCGATAGCGTCGGGGTGTTCAGACAAAGTCTCCGACGCTTTCGAGGCGGGGGCGAGTGTGACGAGCGCGACTCCCGAAAAAATTAACAAAGCCGCGAGCAGGGTTCGCACGCCCCCAAACTCTTCGGCGCCGAGGACGAGTGGGGCGATGGCGAACGCGATAAGCGGTTGCAGGTATATGTATGCCGCCACCGTGCTCGGGGCAACGCGAGCGAGCGCCCACGCATTGAGGTAGTAAGCGCCAACCGTTGGGACAAGGATGATGTATGCGATGGCGAGCCAGACGGAAAGGTCTAACTCCGCGAGCGGGACTTGCGCGAGGTAGAAGCCGCCGAGGGGCACGGCGAGAATGCTCCCGAAGACGAAGACCCAGGTGATGACCGTGAGCGCGCCGTAACGCCGAAACATATCTTGCGAGATGGCGATGTAAGCTCCATAGGCAAGCGTGTTCGCGACGAGCAGGATGTTGCCGAGGGTCTTGTCGCCCGCGAAGTCCGCGCGGAAGGGATCGACGAGCCAGACGACGCCAGCGGCGGCGATGAGAGTGCCGACCGCCTTGCGCGGCGTGAGCCGTTCGCTGCCGAGGGCGACGCTGACGAGGAGCGCGAAGACGGGGATGGCCGTGCCGAGAACGGTCGCGTTGACCGCGGTCGAGAGTGAGAGACCCTTGACGAAGAGGAACTGATTGAGGACGACGCCGAGAAGGCTATAGAGGAAGATGTGTGCGAAGTCGCGCCGGCGTCGGATGGGGACGCCGCCGACGATACTGCGGAGGACGTAGAGGGCGAGGGCAGCCCCGCCTACGCGCAACGCCACGAGTCCCGTGCTCGGCAGCGAGCGCAACCCGACCTTGCCGACAATCGGCCATGTTCCGAAGAAGAGTTGCACCGCTACGAGCGCCAGATGAGGCCCCGCGCCGGCCCCGCCGCTAACGCCCGCATCGTCCCCGGCCTGAGTAGTCGGGAGGCGCTTTTTAAACTCCGGCATCGATGCACGGTGCGGCCATAAAAGCTGGCATGAGTTTAACGGGCGTCAGCTATACTCACCGGCCTTCGCCCCCGTGCCTTCGCCCGTCCTCTCTTCCTCTCTGAGCATGGTCGCGTCTTCCTCGCCCTTCCGGTAGGCGGTCGCGTCGCCGGCGGCGGCGCCCGCCTTGTCGCCAGATTCGTTCTCTGATGATTGCTGGCCCTCCTGCTGCGGAATGGGCAGGACGGAATCTTTTTCGCTCATGTCGGCTCCCCTTCGGTTCTTCAATTTCAAACGATCATCAATAACGGGTTCTCAAGAAGTTTTTTGAAAGTCTGGAGAAACTTCGCGCCCGTCGCGCCGTCAACGACCCGGTGATCGCACGACATCGTGACGCGCATCAACTGTCTTACTACAACCTGTCCGTCACGCACGACCGGCTTGGGCTGCATCGCGCCGACGGCGAGGATGGCCGCCTCGGGTGGGTTGATGACGGCCGTGAACTCGTCAATGCCGAACATGCCGAGATTGCTGACGGAGAATGTTGCTCCCGTATACTCTTCGGGCTTGAGCCGGCGCGCGCGCGCCCGTTCGGCGAGTTCGCGCACCTCGCGGCTAATCTGTCCAACCGACTTGCTTTCGGCGCCGCGCACCACCGGCGTGATGAGTCCTTCCTCGACGGCCACGGCGACGCCGATGTCGGCGCGCTCGTAATAGCGCACGACCTTGTCCTGGAAGGAGGCGTTGACCGCCGGGTGCTGGATGAGCGAAACGGCCGCGACCTTGATGATGAGATCGTTAACGCTAATCTTTAGCTCAGTGTCGAGTTCGTTGATTTGCCGCCGCATCTCGGCCGCGCGATCCATTTCGATCTCGGTCGTGAGGAAGAAATGCGGGATGGGGCCGATTGAGGAGACCAGTCGGCGCGCGATTGTGGCGCGCATCGTCGAGACCGGCTCGTCGCGGTAGGGGGACGCGCCCTCAACCGCCGACTGCGTGGCGGGTCGGGCCGTCGCTTGAGTTTTCACGGCGGGCGCGGGCTGCTCGGCGGGTTTTGCTTCCGGCGAAGTTTGTTGCTGTTGCGACTGTGGGCCGGAAGTGATGGCCGCTTCGATGTCGCGCTTGATGATGCGGCCGCCGGGGCCGCTGCCGGAGAGCGTCTTTAGGTTGATGCCCGCCTCCGCCGCCATCCGCGCGGCGATGGGCGAGACGAGCAGGCGTCCGCTCGACTGCTCGCCCTGTCCGTTACCGGCAGCCTGCCCGCCTTTGGGCGCAGGTGGCTGTGACTTTTCCAGCGTGTCGTCTGAGTCGTCCGAATCTTTAGCGGCGGGCGCACCACCGACATCACCCGCGATTGGCTGCCCCTCGACGGTCGCCGGCGTGCGCTCGCCGCCGGGCACGACGCCGGACGACTCCGTCTCTGAGCCGTCGCCGCCCGTCTTCACCGGCTCCTGTGTGTCTTCCTTCCGCGCGGTCGTCGTCTGTGCCGAGCCGGCTTTAGAGAGGATGTCGGAGATGTCTTCGTCGGCCTCGGCGATGACCGCGATGATCGCGCCGAGGGGGACGGTCTCGCCGGCGGGCACGAGGATTTTTCGCAGCACGCCGGTCGTCAGCGCCTGCGCCTCCATCGTGGCCTTGTCCGTGTCGATCTCCGCGATTG
>DASVES010000235.1:0-17303 GCA_036380435.1 Pyrinomonadaceae bacterium
AAGAGACTCGACGCCCCTTGACCCGGCCCGTAACTGTGGAGGTTCAACGGAGACTTGATACTATCTACACAAACCGCACAGGAGGATTCGATTGTCTAAAGAAGATTTAGTTCCAGCGATGGGCGTGATTGTCGATAAGCAGCCCAACGCGTTTTTCAAAGTTCAGATCGACAACAGCGATCACGTGGTGCTGGCCCAGATTTCGGGCAAGATGCGTAAGAACCGCATCCGCATTCTGGTGGGCGACCGCGTCAGCGTCGAGATGTCCCCGTATGACCTGACACGCGGGCGCATCACATATCGGTACAAATAAGATAAGAGACGGTGGACCGGAATCCCGATGCGCCGGGGCGTGAGGCCGCCGGGCGGGCTTCGTATCAATTAATATCCGATTTGTTCAGAGGCGGGCCGCGCCCGCCGTCTCGGCCGACAAGGCTTCGGGACGGCGGGCGCGGTTTGCTTTTGAACCTTGAAGTGGCGGGCGCGGCCGAAAGCCGCACCGGGTCATCCCCCGTCATCCCTTTGGCCGCAGACGCAGCACGGCCACGTCGGCGAGCGAGATATGGTCGCCGGCGCGGAACTCCACGTATGTCCCCCGCGCGGCCGGCTGCCCGTTGAGACTCGTGCCGTTGGTGCTTTCGTCCATCAGGTAGAACTGTTTGCCGTTCTGCATGACGGTGCAGTGACGCCGCGAGATTTTCCGCTGGGCGTCGAGGACGACGATGTCGGCGACTCCTTCGGGCGGCCCCTTCGAGCCGATGACCAGCTCGGCCTTCTCCAACGGGAAGACCTGACCCCTGCACGCGCCGTCGATTCCTTCGAGAACCCAGCCGCGCGCCGCGCCTCCGCCGCCGGAAACCGGACTCTTGCCCGAACCCTTCAAGGCCCCGGCGAGACGTGGGAGCAGGTTGCCGGAGCGCGCGAGATAATAGAGGCCCGCGCCCGCGCCGGCGAGGAGCAACAGGGAGAGGATGATGAACGGCAGACGCCCGGTCTTACAGCGCGCGAGGCAGGCGTCGATGTCCTCTTTGATGAACTGCGCGCCCTCATAGTCTGGCGACAACTCAAGCGCCTCCGTCATCAACTCACTGGCCTTCTCACACTCGTCGCACGCCGGCTCGTCCGACGCGTAGATGGCGTCCGTCGCCGCGTCGATCAGCCGGCGCGTCCTGATCTGGGCGAGCATGTCCTTCGCCTCGGGGATGTCGGGGTAGCTTTCCACCAGCAACTCGGCCGCCTGCTCGGCGTCCTCGTACCTCTCGTCGCGCAGCGCCTCGCTCACCCCCTCGACGGCCTGCTTCCTCCGCGTGTCCCCCGTGAGTTGCTGCGCCTCCTCCTGGTGCCGGGCGATCTCTTCGTCGAGCACGGCGATGCGCGCGGCGTCGTCGGCGGGGTTGAGCAGGTTCTTCTGCGAGCGGTCGTAGTCGATTTTCTTGGCGGGGTCTGGCTCGCTGTCGTGGAGGTTCTGTAGCTGCTGCACCATGCTGCGCTGCTGGTCGGCCTCCGACGCCGGGGCCGTGCCGCCGCCGCCGCCGGTCGTCCCGCCACCCGTGCCGGACGACGTGCCGCCGCCGCTCGCGGGCCGTCGCCGGCCGAGCGCGTTCAGCGCCTTGGGGCTGATGCTCTCGACCTCGACGTGTATGGCGTTGTTCTGCGCCTCGAAGATGATGCGGCGAAACTTCACCATCCCGGCGCTCTCGGCGCGGCGCAGGCCCTGCTGGATGGCGTTGAGGTCTGCGCCGGAGAGGTCGAAGACGGCCTCGTCCGTGGCGTGCGGGGTGGTGGTTGGGGCGGCGACGATATAGCCTTTGGAGCGAAGTCCCATCAGGGCGGGGCGCCAGCTCGATTCGTCCTCGACGCTGCCCTGCGCGGGGGCCGGGATGCCCTGCGCGCGGGCCATGCGGAGGATGAGGCCGAGCTGCTTCTCCGGGCTGCGATAGCCGGAGGTCATACGCGTCCCCGATGGCAAATACTCCTGAAGCATCGTGTAGGAGAGCTGCCGGTGGAAGTTCTCTTTGAGTCCCTGACTTTCGAGCTGCGCGTACTCGTCAGTCAACGCGCGCAACGGGTCGTCCTGAGCGACGGCGACCACGGCCGGCCACGCCGCTTTGAAACTAAAGTCATGCGGCGACGGCGACGTGGCGACGGCGACGAAGAGTGCGAGCGCGAGCGTCGCCCGCCTCGTTGGGCTGCTGTGGAGTCGAGAAGTTAAGAGGAACCTTTCCGCGAGCACAAGAAATGTGCGTGTGTGAATCCGGCGGGTTAATCCCCGTGCATCAATGCTAGAATCCTCGCGTCCACCCCATCGTCTTAACATGAGTACACAAGTCGCGCTGGTTTTCGTCCTCACCTTCATCATCCACCTGATCAGCACCCTGGCCTTCGCGCTCAGGATCGCGGGCGTCAGGACGGGCCGCATCGCCGTCTCGCTGGCCCTCTTCAACGTGTTGGTGCTCGTCTCGCGCACGTCGAACACCTTCCAGGGGCCGCTGCTCGCCAAGCACGTCGAGCGCAACATCATCGGCGGACGGATGGAGGGCGCCGAGTGGGACTTCCGCTGGCTGCTCTTGGCGGCGACGCTGGCGACGCTCGTCGGCGGGCTGCTCGTCCCCACCTTCCAACGCCTGTTCACGAGGGCCATCGGCACCTTCAGCGTCCACCGCTCCGTCCCGCGGCTGTTGCTGCGCGCCGTCACTCCCGTGGGGCTGCGAGCCCTTCGCGAGGCGACGAGTATACCAGCAAAAGAGAACCTCACGCGGATGAGCCTTCGGCGCGCGCCGCTCCGCATCGTCGTCTACAACGTGGTCTCCACTTCGCTCATCACGGTCGGCGTCCTCTCCTCGCTCTACGCCGGCTACCTCAACCCGGAGCTGAGGGTCACGGCCAACAACATGTCGCCGGTCATCAACGGCCTCTCGACGATCCTCCTGTTCATCTACATCGACCCGCACCTCTCGATCATGTCGGACGACGTGGCCGGCGGCCGGGCCACGGACGCCGAGTACAGGAGGTTCGTCACCCTCTTAGTCGTCAGCCGTCTCGCGGGGACGCTCCTCGCGCAACTGCTCCTCGTCCCGGCCGCGAGGGTCATCGTTTTCGTGGCGCGGAGCCTGTGACGAGAGGCCGCGTCTCCGAGGAGGTTGCGCGACAATCATCAGACATACAAACTTGCCGGGGCTGGAGTGATGTTCACTTGAATGAAAGCGAAACAGATTCACCGCCGAGGCGCAGGACAAAAGGCAGAAGCCCGACCGTGAGGGAGGGCGTATAGCTCCGGCGTCATGCGCCCTCCCTCACGGTCGGGCTACTGCCTGCGTCCTCTGCGGTGAACTGACTACCCTACACTCCACTGAAAATTGCTATAGTTAATTTCAGGACAATGCAGACCGACGTGAAAACAGAGCCGAGTTCTGGGGGCGGGACGCAGCAGCAGCGCGCCCCGCAGTTGAGCGTGGTGATGCCTGTGCGCAACGGGCTGCCGTTTCTCGACGACAGCGTCCGCAGCATCCTCGGCCAGACGTTCGCCGACTTCGAGCTAATCGTCTTAGACGACGCCTCGACCGACGCTACGCTCGCCGCCCTGCGCGAATGGGAGCGCCGGGACTCGCGCGTCAGGGTCTACGAGAGCGGGCGCAAGCTCGGTCTCTCGGGCAGCTCGAACTTCGTTGTGGAGCAAGCGCGCGCGCCCATTGTCGCGCGGATGGACGCCGACGACGTGGCGCACCCCGAAAGACTCGCGCGCCAGTTCGAGGTGATGCGGGGCCGGCCCGAGGTCGTGCTCGTCGGCGCGCTCAGCGAGGGCATCGACGCCGACGGCCGGAGCGTGCGCCCGCGCGACCGCTGGCGGCTGCTGCGCTCCTCGCCCTTCCCGCCCTTCCCGCACGGCTCGGTCATGTTCCGCCGCGCGGCCTTTGACGCCGTCGGCGGCTACCGCGAGGAGTGCGTGAACTGGGAGGATCAAGACTTCTTCCTCAGGCTCGTGCGCCGGGGCCGCGTCGTCGTCCTCCCGGAAACCCTCTACTACTATCGCTACCACCTCACCAACTCGACGGGCGGCCTCCCCGTCGAACACCTCGCGCACCTCTATGCCATCAGAAGCCTGTGTCTCGAAGAGTTCCGCACGGGGCGCGACTACGAGGGCGTGCTTGAGCAGGCCGCCCGCTCCACTCCAAACGGCTCGGGGCCGAAGGCTGCGGCCGACGCGCTCTACCAGACGGGCGCGATGCGTCTGTGGGCCGGTCGAGCGCCCGCCATCCTCGGCGACACTCTCCGGCACGGCGGCCTGCGTCTGGGTGGGCGGAGCCTGATGGCGCTGGTGCTGGGCGTGTGGGGCGGCGTCAGCCCGGTGAGTCTGCGCGCGTCTCTGCGCTCGTTCATCCGCGCGCGCGACCTGTTGGCGGGCTGGCGCATGAAAAACGGGAGCCCACGCGAATGGCGCTTAAAGTGACCGTCGTGGGCCTCGGCGGCCGGGGCCGACAGTGGGCGCGCGAGGTGTCGGCCGCACCGGGCTTCGAGCTGGCGGCGGGCGTCGAGCCGGACGGCGAGGCGCTGCGGCGCGCGCGCTCCGAGTCGGGGTTGCCATCGGAGAAGTGCTTCGCGGATTTAGACGAGGCGCTTGAGCGGACTGCCTGCGACGCCGTCATCGTCGCCACGCCGGCGGAGCGCCACGCGGCCGCCTGCGAGGCGACGCTCGCGCGCGGCCTCGCCGTGATGGTCGAGAAGCCCTTCACGATGCGTCTCGCCGAAGCGGTCAGGATAGTCGAACTCGCGGAGCGTAAACGCGCTCCGCTCATCGTCGCGCAAAACTATCGCTACATGCGCGCGTTCCGCACGGCGCGTCGCCTCGTCCGCTCCGGCGCGCTGGGCCGCGTCGGGTCGGTCGTCTGCCAGTACTACCGCGTGCCGCACGAGATGGCGGCCTCGCTCGCCCGACTCCCGCACCGAGTCCTCTGGGGCATGGGCGTCCATCACCTCGACGCCTTGCGGCACGTGCTCGGACGGGAGGCGACGGGAGTCTGCGCCGAGAGCTACACGACGGCGTGGGGCGAGCCGCCCGAGGGCGCGTCGATGCGCGCGACGCTTTCGTTCGAGGGCGGCGCGCGCGGCTTCTACTCGGCCACCTACGAGTCGAGCGGCCACGAATACTTCGAGCGCGGTCAGGAGTTCTACCTGCGCTTCACGGGCGAGACGGCGACGCTCCACGTCTTCCACCGCTGGCTGGTGTTGTGCGAGCGTGGACGCCTGCCGCGCCCCGTCCGCCGCGGCCCCCGCCGCGTGTCGGAGGAGCGCATCCTCCTCGATCAACTCGAAGGCGCGCTGCTCAGGGGCGAAGAGCCGGACGCGAGCGGGCGCGACAACTTACAGACGATGGCCATTGTCGAAGCGTGTCTGCGCTCCGCGGCCGAGCGGCGGTGGATTAATCCGCAGGAGTTATTAGATGAACAGGGGTAGGCAAACGCGTGTGCTCGCCGTCGGCATCGACGCCGCCGAGCCGACGCTCGTCCGCGAGTTGATCGAACGGGGCGAGATGCCCGTCCTCAAGAGTTTATTGGACGAGGGAGCGTGGCTGCGCGTCGAGTCGGGCGCGCACGTCGGCAGCGGGGCGGTGTGGCCGACCTTCATCACGGGCGCAAGCCCTGCCGAGCACGGCATCTACGGCGAGTGGGCGTGGCAGCCCGAGACGATGAGCCTCGCGCGCTTCAACGCGCGGGGTCTCAAGCCGTTCTGGGAACCATTAGCCACGCGTGACGGTCTGACGGTGGGCGTCCTCGACGTGCCCTTCGGCCCGCTCGTCGGTCTTACGCGCGGCTTTGAAATCTCCGAGTGGGGCGCGCACGACACGCTGGAAGGGCGGACGGAGTTCGCGCCCGCCTCCCTGTCCGCCATCCTCAACGGGAAGACGGGCGCGCACCCGTTCACGCAGAAGCACATCGACCCCGCCGGCCCGATTGATTATCCCGAGATGAGAAATTTGAGCGCGGCCTGCATCGAGGGGGCGCGGCTCAGGGGCGCGCTCGCCGAACAGTTGATACAGCAGACGCGGCCCGACTTCGCGCTCATCACCTTCACCGAGGTGCATCACGGCGCGCACCACGCATGGCACACCGTCGCGCCCGAACATGAGCTTTACGAAGCCGACTCTTTCCGCTCCTTGCGCGCCGTCGAGCCGACGCTCATCGACCTCTACCGCGAAGTAGACCGGCAGACGGGGAGGCTCGTCGCCGCGGCCGGCGACGGCGCGAGCGTCTTCGTTTTCTCACTCCACGGGATGCGGCCCTCGCGCGGCCTCCCGACGCTGCTCGCGCCCCTCATGTGCGAGCTGGGGTGGGCGCGCCGCGCCGACCTCTCGACGCAGTCGTGGACGGGCCGCGCACTGTCGCTCGTGGCGGCCGTCAAGCGTCGCATGCCGAAGGCCATCAAGAAGCTCTACTACCGGACGATGCCGAAAGCCGCGACCTACCGGCTCGCCCAGCCGACGATGATGCCGGCCTACGACTGGTCGCGCACGCGCGCCTTCCCCGTGCACACCGACCAGCACGGCTGGATTCGCGTCAACCTCGCCGGCCGCGAGGCCCGCGGGCTAGTCCCCGTCGCCGAGTACGAAGAGACGTGCCGCCGTCTCGAAGACGCGATGCGCGCACTGACGACGGAGGACGGACGGCCGCTCGTGCGCGACGTGATCCGCACCGCGCCGCGCACGGAAGACGCCCTCGCCCTGCGCCTGCCCGACCTCATCCTCCACTGGCACGACGCCGCCTTCGACTCACCCGTGCGCGTGCAGGGCACGAGCATCGAAGCCTATCCGACGGGCGCGAAGTTCACCGGGCAACACGGACTGGAAGGCTTCCTTATCCTGAGCGGGCAAGCGTCCACGCCCGCCGGCGACCACATCGACGGGAGAGACCTCCATCGCCTCATCCTCAACGCCCTCGGTGACCGCCGCGCCTCGAAAACTTAAAGGGACGTAACATCCTCGATGAAATAAAGCCACTGCATAGTCGTCCTTTCAATCCGCGTTCACACATTCAGAGGCGTGCTTAGCCATGTCCCGTCTCTTCGACGGAAATCAAATACGAAACATCGTCCCCCGGCTCTGGAGGCGCACCGGCGAGCAGCACCTTTAACACCGGCGGCGCGATGATCGAGGTCAGTATCGACATCGCGATAATCACCGCGTAGATAGTTTCCGAGAACACCCCGGCCTGTTGCCCCAGACTGGCAACGATGATTCCCACTTCCCCGCGCGGAACCATCCCGACTCCGACAATCAGCGCCGATTTTTTACCTAACGACAGCGCCCCGAGGCCGCAACCTACGAGCTTGCTGACAACCGCAAGCAGTGTGACAACCGCGACCATACCCAGCACCGAGAAGCTCCCCAACTGTGTCACGTCCACCTTCGCGCCGGTGACGACAAAGAAGAACGGCACGAGAAACGCCATGATGGGCTGAAACTGCTTTTCCAAAGTATGCCTTTGGCTCGATTCCGCCATGACCATCCCGGCCAGAAATGCGCCGATGATGGCCGCCAGCCCTATCCACGCGGCCGCCGCCGCCAGACCAAGACACAAGGCCAGAGAGAGCGTGAGCGGGGAGAGTGGATTGATCGGAGCTTCGAGCAGATTGGACGACCGGCCCATAACGCGCGTCCCCACGAGCGCGACAAGGGCGACAAAGCCGACGGCTTGAGCAAGAATCAACAGAAGTCCGACGACATTAACACCGCCTCCCCCCTGCACGGCCGTCACGACACCGAGGAGAAGCATGGCGAGAACATCATCAATGACGGCCGCGCCTAAAATGACGCGGCTCTCCGTCCGACCGAGGACGCCCAGGTCTTGCAACACGCGGGCGGTGATGCCCGCGGAAGTGGCCACAAAGGCGGCGGCGATGAACATCGCTTTCGGTGTCTCGTATCCCGAAAGCCAGGCCCACAGCCCACCGAGCAGAAAAGGCAGAACGACCCCGAGCACCCCGACGAAGGAGGCGACGCGCCCGACCTTCCGCAGATCACCGACGCGTGTTTCCAGCCCAACGGAAAATAGAAGTAGTACCGCCCCGATCTCCGCCAACACCTCTAAAGGCTCGTTGAGTTTTATCCACCCGAGAGCATATGGGCCGATTAAGCAGCCGGCGGCGATCTCGCCCACTACGGCGGGGAGCTTTATTCGTTGGGCTATCTCTCCGCCTATCTGCGCGGCAACGAAGACCACGAAAAGGGAGAGTAGAATTTCCACGCCATGATCCAAGGCTCTCGGCTCCTGGTTGAGTTTGATAAGAGGGACAGAGTAGTTTTGGCACGCGCGCTTTACAACTCAAATCACTATGCACTGAAAGTGTATGGTGATTTGAGTTCCTTAACAGCGGGCACACTATAGGCACACAAAGTAAGAAAGGGCAGCCCCGCGGGGCTGCCCTTAACTTATGGAGTGGGTTGAACTGGGAGGCAGGGACTCGAACCCCGATAGCCAGATCCAGAGTCTGGAGTCCTACCATTGGACGACCTCCCAAAAAGTCGGCGAGAGAAAATTTACGTTTGCGCCGGGCGACTTGTCAACCACGGCCCGCGTCGTCTTCGGCGGCCAAGCCCTTGCCCTCGCAAGGATGTGGGCGCACAATCAGAGTGCGTTGTGTGGAACTCTGAAGAGGGCGCGCGCCGAGACACTCACGCGCGCACGCGCCCGGCGGCCCGAAAACCCACCTCGGCCGGAGGGTAAACCCGTGGGCGACGACGCATCGTTAAAGGAAGAAGTGGAGCGCGGCCTTGAAGGGGAGCCGCGCGGACGCGCGGACGCGCGCGATGAGCCGGCGCGCTTAACGGCGGAGCTTGCCGCGCGCGTCCGACACGAGATCAACAATCCTCTGACCGGCCTCATCGGGCAGGCGCAACTGCTGCTGCGCGACGACACGCTGAGCGAGACGGCGCGCCGCCGTGTCGAGATCATCGAGCAGCTCGCCAAGCGCATCCGCGACGCGGTCGCGGAGTTGCGCGCCGTGCGAAATCCGCCGGGCGGCGCGGCCGGCGCGGGCGCGCGGGGCCCTGGCGAGACCCCGCGCGTCGAAGACCCGCCGCGCCACTAAAGCCACCGAAACGTCCTTCAATCTTCCGGCCCCGACGCCGCGCCGCTCACCGTCGCTTCGGCGCGCACCGACACGTCGAAACGCTTGCCCTCGGGCAGATACGCGTTCTCGCCGCGCTTGAAGCCGTGGAGCAGCGCGACCGGCGCGACTAAGGGGAGCAATGCGGCAGTGAGCGCAATCTGCGTGGCGACCTTCGCGCCCTTGCTGTCGCCAACCTGCCGGCCGGCGAACTGTATTTGAAGCCGCGACCCGTCGGCGGCGGTCACCTCATACATCTCCCAGGCGAGCCGGCCGGCGCGCCCCCAGTGTCCGCCGCGCGAAGCCTTGACGACGCGCGCCGTGGCCACCGCCCCCGGCTCCACGACCGTCACGCCGCCGACCTTCACGGGATTGACCACGCGGAAGGTTATCAGGTCGCCCACGCGCACCTCCTGCGAGTTGACCCTGTAGGCCGACTCGACTTCCACGCGCGTCCCCGCCGGCACCTTCACCGCGACGACCTTTTTCGACTCTCCCGCCGGTGCAGCCACAGCGGGGACGCGTGGAGCCTCGACCACGGCGAGGATGACGGAGTCGGGCGCACCCGCGTCGCGCAGAGCCTTGAGCGCCTCGGGCGACGTGTCGAAGTCGGCGGCCGAAGTCTTAATCTTGGCGACGACGACCTCTGGCGCGAGCCGCGCTTCGAGCATCTTCAGCACGTCGCGGTTGTCAATGCGGGCCGGCGCGGCGTCTGCGGTGGCGGAGGCCGGCGACGGTTGGACAATTTTCGCGGCGTCCTGGCCGAACGCAGCCACCGGCGAGAGGGCCGCTAAGATTATCAACAGTAATGAAATTGGCCGGGGAAATTTATTCGTCATGTGAGTGGTCTCCTGTCTTCATCAACTAAAACAAAGAGGGGCGTGGCAACATGAATGCCACGCCCCTTTTCTTCTGGCTCAGTTGATTTAGACAGAGACGACGAGCACTGCGCAGGCGCGCGTCCGTTTGTCGCGCGCTTCTGACTACGACCCGGCTACTGCCGATGCCGGCTTGCCCTTGATGGCGGTGTCGCCATGCACGAACACGCGGTAGCGGTTGCCGGCGGGGATGATGGCCGGCTTGCCCTTCTTCAGACCCCACAGGAGGCCGATGGGGCCGAGCAGTACGGTCGTCGCCACGGCGGCCACGGCCACCGTCCCGCCCTTGCTGTCGCCGAGAGCGCGATCCGTGAAGCGCATGGGGACGCGGTTGCCGTCCGACGCCTGCACGTCCTGCATCGCCCATTCGAGCTTGCCAGCCCGCCCCCAACGCCCGGCCTTCTTGGCGGTGGTGATGCGCGCACGCGCCGACGCGTCGCGCTCAAAGATGGTCACGCCGTTCAGCACCACGGGGTGTAAGACCTTGAAATCGACGAAGGAGCCAACCTTCACCTCTTCACCACTGACGACGTTGATTAACTCGATCTCGACCTCGGTGCCGTCCGGGACTTTGATCTCGACCGGCGCGGCTGCCGGGGCAGTCGTCATCGTCACCGCAGCGGGGTCGCCGGCCGGCGCCTCGACCATTGCGAGGATGACGGCGTCGGGCACGCCCGCAGCCTTCATCTCCTGAAGGGCGGCGGCCGAGGTGTCGAACGCTGTGGCCGACGACCTGATCTTGGCGACGACGATTTCGGCCGACAGGCCGGCCTTGAGCATTTCGGCCACGTCCTTGTTGATTAGCTTGGGGGAGGGCGGCTGTGTCTGTTGTGCCTGACTCGTCTGTTGCTGCTCCTGCTGGGCCGCGGCCATGATGGCGGCGGCGGGGGAAACGAGTGCCGTCGTGAGTGCGAGGGACAAAAATCTATTCACGTTGGTAAATCCTTTCTGACTGATTAGTGACTTTGTGATTCCGCTTTCGGGGGAAAGCGTCGGGCGTCGGGATGGGAACTGTCGAGTTGGGCGGCGCGGTCGGGTGACCGGGACTGAAACTTCGCGGCCGGGCGCCCTCTTGAATCGGCGGGCGCCCGGCGTCTTAAAAAATACTCTTACGACACGGCCGCCTCTTCTTCTTCGACGAGATACGGAGTCGTCGCGGCGGGCGCATCATCTTCGATGATGGCCTGAATGATGGGAAGCGAGAGGCCGCGCGACTTCTGGATGCCGGGGACGTGCTTGCCCTTGGCGTAGACGGCGTGGCGTCCGTGCTCCTGATACCACTCGCCGAGGTTCGCCGTCTTGTGCATGTTCTCGATGATCTGCCGCCAGCCGACCCCGGTGTTGTAGGCGCAGAAACTAATCTCGCCCTCCTGCGTGCCGTAGGGGATGACGCACATCTCGGTGCGGCGGAAGTCGTAGTTGAATAAATCCTGGAACCACATGCCTTCAACGCAGAGCACCCGCCACACGTCCGAGGGGTCGTCTGCTCCCTGCGACTTCATGCGGTCGTTGCGGTCGGAGTTCGAGCTGGTCGAAGACGGCTTGAAGAGATTGACGATCTGCGAGACGGGGAAGCCCTCGGGCGCGCGCTCCGCTTTGAAGTTGCGCATGATGGCCATGCCGAGCTGCGCGTAGGAGAGCTTGCGGCCCCGCGCCGTGTCCGTGATGACGCCCACGTCCTTCATGAACTGCTCGTAGTCGAAGAACTCGAAGAGGGAGCGGAATTCGCCCGTCTGGCGGTTGACGACCATCAGGGTGAAGACGCCGCAGTTGGGGTGGCAGTTGCACGAAGACCAGCCCCACGGCGCGTCCGCGCCTTGCAGCATATCCATCACCGAGGTGAAGGCCGAGTAGGAGGAGAGCGGGAACCAGTCGCGCAGCGCCTCGACACGGCCGCCGAGCTGCGACTCCAGATCGCCGGCCATCCCGGCGAGCGTGTAGCGTTGCTGCAAGCGGATGTTATCGGGCACGTCCTCGTCGCGGCCGGTGAAGGAGACGGGCTGGAAGGCGATGGTCTGCACCTTGTCGATGTTCTTCGCCGCGAACTCGACGATCTGGCCGATGCCGTCGTTGTTGATCGTGTTGACGATGGTCGTCACCAGCGTCACCTTGATGCCGACCGCGGCCAAGTTTTCAATCGCCCGCAGCTTCACGTCGAAGAGGTTGCCGACGCCGCGGTGCTTGTTCTTCTCTTCGCTGACGCCGTCGAACTGCAAGTAGACGCCGTGCATCCCGGCATCCTTCGCCTGCTGGCAATACTCGACGCTCTCGGCGAAGCGGATTCCGTTGGTGGCCGCCAGTATCCGGTAGAAGCCGATCTTGCGGGCGTAGGAGACCGCTTCGAGGAAGTGGGGCGAGATGGTCGGCTCGCCGCCGGAGAAGAGGATGATGATCTGCCGGCGCGGCTTGAAGGAGACGGCGCGGTCGAGGATGGCTTTGGTGTCGTCGAGCGTCGGCTCGTGAACGTAGCCGACCTGATTGGCGTCCATGAAGCAGGGGTTGCACATCATGTTGCAGCGGTTGGTGAGGTCTACCGTCAACACGGCGCCGCGGCCGAACTTGATGTTGGAAGTCCCGTGCTTGTGGATGTGCGCGTCCTCGGCGGCGCGGAAGTCGCGTCCGAAGAAGAGCGACTCGATGCGCGCGAGGAAGCGCGAGTCAGAGGCCATCAGGTCTTTGAACTCGCCGTGGCTGGGGCAGGTCTTCGTCATGTAGACCCGTCCGTCCTCCTCGATGATCTGCGCCTTGATCTCGCCGGGGTGCGTGTGCATCAAGGTCTCTAACGACACGTCGCCGGAGATGACGGCGTTGCGAACCTCTTTGACACAGCTCGGGCACAGAGAGTCGGTCTCGCGCGGGAAGCCGAGCGGCGGGCTGGTGCGCTCATACGACTTCAGGAGCGGCTCGGCGGCCCACTTCGGATGAATCGCCGCGCCCTCGGGCAGGCGGCGGTTGACCGATTGGAACGTCTTCCAGGCCACGTCCGAAAGGTTCGAGATGAGCTTCGAGGTCTTCACGCCGCCGAAGCGCGACTTCACTGTCTCGCCACGGCGGAAATTGTCGCTGAACAAGGCTTTGTACTCTCCTCCTCGCGGAAGCGCGCGCCCGCAAATGCTTGAAGACACGGCCGCTTGGAATCTTCGGGAAAATTAACAGGAGCTACTGTCTGCCACGGGCCGGACGCGCCGACCGGGCACACTTTTGCGCCGCCACATGATACCGGCATCCTTCAGCGAGTACAAGGCGTTACACAGACGTGAAGGCAAAAGTAAAAAGGCAAAAGGCAAAAGTGAAAGAGCAGGCCGCCTCTTCACTTTTGCCCTTTACCTTTTTACTTTTGCCTTTTCACGGATGTACCATCCCCGGCGAGTCAACGCGCAGCCCATGCAAGCACACCCGACGGCCATCATCCACCCGCGCGCGCAACTGGCGGCGGGCGTGCGCGTCGGCCCCTACGCCGTCGTCGAGGAGGACGTGACGGTCGGCGCGGGGTGCGACATCGGCGCACACGCCGTCGTCAAGAGGTTCACGACTCTGGGCGAGCGCAACCGCGTCTACGAGCACGCGGTGCTGGGCGGCGAGCCGCAGGACGTGAAATTCGGCGGCGAGCGAAGTCATCTCCACATCGGCGACGACAACCTCATACGCGAGTACGCGACGCTGCACCGGGCGAGCGGCGAGGGCGCGGCGACGCGCGTCGGCTCGCGCAACTTCCTGATGGTCGGCACACACATCGCGCACAACTGCGAGGTGGGCGACGACAACATCTTCGCCAACGGGGCGGCGCTCGCCGGCCACGTCCGCGTCGAAGACCACGTCTTTCTGGCCTCGAACGTCGGCGCGCACCAGTTCACGCGCTTCGGGCGCTACGCGATGGTCGGCGGCAAGTCCAAAATCATTCAGGACGTGCTGCCGTTCTTCACCACCGACGGGAACCCCCCGCGCGTGCGCGGACTCAACACCGTGGGCCTGCGCCGCGCCGGATTCTCCGCCGAGTCGCGGCGCGAACTCAAGCGCGCCTACCAACTCCTCTTCCGCGCGCGCGCGCCCCTCGAAGAGGTGCTCCGCGAAATGGAGCGAACGGACGACGAACACGTGCGCCACCTCGCCGCCTTCATCCGCGGCTCGCGCCGCGGCTTCTCGCGCGAGCAGAGGCGCGGACGAGAGACGGCCGAGGAAACTGACACTGCTGAAGAATGATGCTTAAAGGAAAAACAGTCGCGGAACTCGCCGCGCTCGTCGGCGGTCGCGCCGTGGGCGACGGGCAAGTCGTCGTCGAGAGGGTGGCGAGTCTTGAAGGCGCGGGGCAGGGAAGCGTCGCCTTCGTCGCGGACGCGAAGATGATGGAGGCGGCGCGCGCGAGCGACGCGTCGTGCCTCATCGTGCCGGAGGGCGCGGGGCCGGAGGGGCGGTGCCGCATCGAGGCGGCTAACCCGAAGCTGGCCTTCGCGCTCGTCGCGGAGGTCTTGCATCCGCCGAAGAGGAACGAGCCGGGCGTGCATCCGACGGCTGCGGTCGAGCCTGATGCGCGTCTGGGCGAGGGCGTGTTCGTCGGCGCGGGCGCGCGCGTCGGCGCGGGGGCCGAGGTCGGCGCGGGGACGCAGATTCAAGAGGGCTGTGTGTTGGGCGCGGGCGTGCGCGTCGGGCGCGACTGCGTGCTGCACCCGCACGTGGTGCTCTACGAGGGCGCGACGCTCGGCGACCGTGTGGTTCTGCACGCGGGCGCGGTCGTCGGCGCTGACGGGTTCGGCTATGTGCGCGACGTGGCGGGCGTCTACCATAAGTTTCCGCAGGTGGGGACAGTCGTCATCGAGTCGGACGTGGAGATTGGCGCGAACAGTTGCGTTGACCGCGGCGCGCTGGGCGAGACGCGTGTCGGCCGGGGGACGAAGATCGACAACCTCGTGCAGGTGGGGCATAACGTGTCGGTCGGTGAGCGCGTCGTCATCGCGGCGCAGACGGGGATTTCGGGGAGCACGGTGATCGAGTCTGGCGCCGTCATCGGCGGGCAGGTGGGGATGGGCGACCACGCGCGGGTGGAGAGCGGCGCGGTCATCGGCTCGCAGGCCGGCGTGCTGCCGGGCAAGATCGTGCGCGCGGGCGTGTGGTGGGGCACGCCCGTGCAGCCGCTCGAAGAGTACAAGCGCCTGCACGCGCTCTGGGGCCGGCTGCCGCGCATGCGCGAAGAGATCAAAGAGCTGCGCGCACAGTTGAAGGAACTGCAAGCGAGGATGGGCGAGAAGGCGGATTAACGATTCCTGATGAAGCGTTCCGGCGACAGTTGAGTGTCAGGCAGGGCAGCTCACCGCAGAGGCGCAGAGAGCGCAGAGTTCACGCCGCAGAGTTGAACTACTCAATTATTCCTGAGACGCGTCGATGAAGCGCGCGCGGACTTCGGGCGGCGGCAGCAGGCAGGTGTCGTACTTGCCGAACATTTTGTAGCGGTGGCGCGCGAAGAGGTCGTACAGGTAATCGCGCACGCTCGCGGGCAGCAGCCGGCCGAGCAAAAAAATCTTCCACGCCCCGCCCATGTAGGACGCGACTCTCAGCCCCGCCTCCGAGCGCACGGACACGCGCTCTCTGCCCGTCTCAGGCGACGCCTCCAGGAACACGACCGAATCGACGCCCGCAAGCTCCGGGTGGCGCGCGAGGGCCGCCCGGCCGTAGTCGCTCTGCAAGGCGGCGAAGCGCAAGCTGCCACGCCGGTCGTGGCGCAGGATGGTCTGGACGGCCCCGTTGCAGAAGCCGCACACGCCGTCGTAGAGCAACACAGGCGCACGGGGTGTGAGAGTCTCAGTCACCCTTCCTCCTTCCAAGCGCGAACCGCGCACAACACCGCGTCGGCCGCGCGCAGGGAAGCGCCGCCTTCACCGAGCCGAGCCACAGCGGCGCGCAGGCGCGCGCGCACCTCCGAGTTGCGCTCGTCGTCGAGCAGCGCCGAGAGTTCGCGCGCGAGGCGGTCGCCCGTGAAGTCGTGCTGCATCAGCTCGGGCGCGACGCGCTCACCCGCGATCAGGTTGACGAGGCCGTAGTGCTCGACGCTGATGAGCCGCCCGAGCGTGTTCCAGTTGACGAACGACTCCTTGTAGACGACGACCGTGGGCACGCCCACGAGCGCCGCCTCCAGCGTCGCCGTGCCGCTACAGACGGCCGCCGCGTCCGCCGCGCCCAGCGCCTCACGCGTCTCGTGCTCGACGAAGAGCAGTCGGCCCGCAACGTCCGCGCCGCCGGGGACGTTCGCAATTAATGCCTCCGCCTCCGCGCGCGTGCGGCGTGCGGCGAGCGCGATGACGAACTGTGTGCCGGGGCGTGTGCGCGCGAGTCGGGCCGTGGCGTCGAGCATGACGGGGAAGATGCGCTCGAAATTTTTGCGCCGGCTGCCGGGCAGGAGCGCGACTATGGGCCGCGACGCTTCGAGGCCGTGGCGGCGACAGAATTCCGCGCGCCCCGCGCCGGGGCGCACCTCGCCGGCGAGCGGGTGGCCGACGAACTCGACCGCGTCGAAGCCGCGCCGGGCGTACCAGTCCTTCTCGAATGGGAGAATCGTGAGCAACAGGTCAACGTCGCGTCGCACCTGCCGGACGCGGTAGGAGCGCCACGCCCAGAGTTGCGGGCTGATGTAGTAGACGACGCGCAAGCCACGGCGGCTGAGCGCGCGTGCGAGCCGCAGGTTGAAGTCGGGCCAGTCCACGAGCACGACGGCGTCGGGGCGGCGCTCGACGGCGGCCCGGCGGAGTGCGCGGTAGGCGTGCCAGAAGCGCGGGAGCGCCCGCCCGATTTCCAGCAGACCCGTGATCGCCAGATCGTCCTCGCGCACGACCGACTCCACGCCAGCCTCGCGCATCCGCCGTCCCGTCGCGCCGAAGAACTCGAAGCTCACGCCGGGCGCGCGCTCGCGCAGAGCGCCGACCAGCGCCGCCGCGTGCGCGTCGCCCGAGTCCTCGCCCGCCACGATCATCAGGCGCAGTCGCTCTGCTGCGGGGCCGTCCGTCATCGGGCGGATGATAGCAGTAGTCAGCCGTCAGCTATTAGCTGTTAGCTGTTAGCTTTCAGCCAGAGGCCGCCGCCGACACTCGACAACTTGGTTCGCTCTCTAACAGCTAACAGCTAATAGCTAATAGCTAATAGCTCATTTATAACTCTGCCCTATGGCCCGCCCGAAGCTGATCTCGCCGTTATCAATTCGTAGATTGAACCCGCAGTCGGGATTGGTGCAGACCCAGGCCTTGTAGGTGATGGGCGCGCCTTCACGCCCGTAGTCTGATAGCGGGATCAAGGTGCCCTGCGAGCACTTTTGACAGCGTGGCCACTCTTTGGCTTCCATCA
>DASVES010000236.1:0-11367 GCA_036380435.1 Pyrinomonadaceae bacterium
CGATATCTAAACAACAACGCCGCAACCCCCGTAGGGCTGCGGCGTTGTTCGTTCCACTTAATTACTCCCTTCTATCTCAAGCCTGCGGCTTCGCGCTCGTCTGCGCCGCTTTCTGGGGCGCGGACTTCGGCGGCGCGCCCGTGCCGGCGTCGAAGTTGGCGGGGGCCGGGTAGCCCTTGCCGCGCAGGGCGGCGATCTCGACGACGATCTCCTTCTTGCCCTTCATCGTCTTGGTCTCACGAGCGCTCGCCGCCGCACCCTTCCTGGCGGGCGTCGGCGTCGGCTGCGCCTCGGTCGCCGGCTTGCCGAGGGCGTCGCGCGCCATCTCGGTGAGCGCCTGTTTGACCTGCGCGCGCTCCGGCTCGCTCAAATCTTCGAGGCGGACGCCGTAGGCTTCCAGAGTCTTGCGCAGGTTCTCTTCCGTGTTGGTGCCGTGGCCGTACACGTCGCGGTAGACGTGGAGCTTGCCATCCTCGACGACGATGGTCTCGTAGCGCAGCTCGACGGGGACGTTGTTCGAGAGTTTGACGTTCTTCGTCTCCTCCCTCACCTTCGCGTACGTCAGAACCTGTTCGCGGGTGATTTGCGCGCCGCCGAGCTTGGCGAGCACGGTGGCGAAGTCCTGCACCTGCGGGTTCGTCAGGCCGACGCAGCCGTGCGAGGCGAAGGTGCCGAGACGCGCCGGGGACTTGCCGCCGTGGATGAGCGACGGCGATCCGATGGGGATTTTGATGAGGCCGAGCGGATTGTCCTTGCTGCCCGCATCGACCTTCTCGCCGGGCTTGAACTTGCCCTTGACCCAAGGCTCATCGGGCGGCGTCCACGTCGGGTTGAAGATGATCTCCGAGGCCTTACGCAACCCCGTCGGCAGCGGGAACTCCGGGTAGCCGATGCCGACCTTGTAGGTCTTGACGAGTTGTCCGCCCTCGAAGGCGTCCATGCGATAGGCCGGGATGTTGACGACGACGCGCGTGTCGGTCGGCACCGCGTTCGGCTTCGACGCCGCCGCGTCTACCGCGCCGGCCGCCGCGGCGCCGCCCGCGCCCGCCTCGCCGCCCGTGCTCCAACGCTCGCGCGCGAAGGCCATCAACTGCTCGGCCTTCTCGGGGCCGACGGCCGCGCGAATCTTCTCGGTAGCGCGCGCGGATGCCTCCGAGGTGGTGCCGGCGTGCTCCGCGTCGCCCTCGCTTTCGGCCAGCCCCTCGCGCTCCTCGCGAGCCGCCGCCTTCAAGCGTTCCAACTGCTCATCCGTTAGCCCGAGGCGCGTCTTCAACTCGCCGGCGAACGACGCTTCGGCGAAGAGCGCGTCGAGCACGGCCAGCGTCACGGGCATCTGGCCGGCGTTCGACGCGGCCGCGTTCGTCGCAACTTGCGGACTCGCCGCGGGCGCGGCGTTCGAGTTCGCCGGGCGCGCGTTCGACGCGACCGTTCCGCCGGTCTCCGAGTTCTGCACGCACGCCGCCCCGCCGAAAAGTACGGCGCAGGCGACGAGCGCGCACAACGCTTGCTGAATCTTCTTCATGCTTGGCATTCCCTCTCTGAACTCCAAACTCTTTTCAAGGCCCGCATCTCGAAAGGCGGCCGGCGCCGTTCGCGCCGGACGAGACTCACGGAAATACAATACGCGTCGCGGGGCCGAACGCCGGCCGACCCGCCTCGGCCTAGCCTAGCAACCCCCGTTCCGACCCAATTATCTCCGAAAATCAGCTCTTTTCCCCCGTACCCGCACTCCCCGGCCGCTGTGGCTTGCAACATAACCGAACAGAGGTCGGAGGTTAGAGGTCAGAGGTCGGTAAAAGACGAATTGCTTTTTACTGACCTCTGACCTCTAACCTCTGACCTCTAAGTAATGGGTACGGATTAATGTTCGTGCCGCCGTGCCAGCGTTTGGGGTCGTTGGTGATGGAGACGGAGAAGTGGAGGTGATAGTTGCCGGCGCCGGCGTTGCCGGTGTCGCCGACGTAGCCGATTACTTCGCCCCGGCGCGCGAAGTGGCCTTCGGCGAGGCCGTCGGCGTAGCGTTCGAGGTGCGAGTAGTAGAGGACGGTGCGGTTGTCGGTGGCGAGCTGGTAGGCGGTGATGCCGCCCGGTACGCTCTGGAAGAGTTTGACGATGGGGCCGTCGGCGGCGGCGACGACGGGCGTGCCGCGCGGGGCCATGATGTCGATAGCGTCGTGGGTGCGGCCCTCGGAGCGCGACTGCGTAAAGGTGTCGCGCAAATCTTCGGGACGCACGCCCGCGACGGGGATGGAGAGACGCACCTGCGTGCCGTCCGAAGAAGCGGGCGGCGCGGGCGACGGCGACAGCCCGCCCGGCGGCTGTTGCCCGGCGGCCGACGGCGAGGCTTCGACAAGCGGGGTGGGCGAAGTGGTCGGCGCGGGAATCTCTGGTGAAGGAATTACAGTAGCGACGGGCGTGGCGCTCACGGGTGTCGCTTCGGCGTTCGCCGCCGGCCGTGTGGTGATCGGCTCGACCGGGGTCGCCGCGTATCTGACGCTCAGATACCAGACGAGCGCGCCCACGACTGCCAGCGCCAGCAGCGCCAGCAGCAGCACCTTGAGACGCGCGCGCCTGCGCCACGCCCCCGACGCGGCGCCTGTCCTGCCAGCGTCGCCCACGCGGGCGGCGTCCGTCGCACCGGCCGGCGGCGCGGAGTCAGTCGCCGTCCCTTCACGCTCGGCCTGCTCGTCTTTCATCTCGTTAGCTGCACGTGTCCTTTGGCCGCAAGCATATGTGGCGTGGCGCGTCGAATCAAGCGCGCGCGCGTCCGAGGCGCTGGCGCCGGGCCGCGTTTTTCTGTTATTACATAGCCTAAAGTTCGCACGCGATTATTCGAAACGAGTGTGTGGCGAGGGCGTCCGAGCGCCTTGGGCCGCGCCCGATAAACCCGGAGGTGAGGAACATGGCAGACGCTTTCGACGACCGCCGCAAGGCGCTGGAAGAGGACTACTTCCACCGCAAGGACAGGGAGACGCTCGCGCGCCTGCGCGAATCCATGGGCGAGGCGGCGAAGGCCAGGGGCGAGGCCGCGGCCACGCTTGCCTGCCCGCGCTGCGACGGGCGTCTTCACGAGGTCGTCTTCGACGACATAAGCATCGACCGCTGCGACCGCTGCGAGGGCGTCTGGCTCGACGCCGGCGAACTCAAGCACATCATCGGCAAGGGACAGTCGTCGGGCGGCTGGTTGAGCGCCTTGTGGCCCGGCCGCGCCGGCAAGCAGACGACGGAATAATGCAGGGAGTCAGGAGTCAGGAGCCCGAAGACAGAATGAAGAAAGCAAGACGGCTTTTATTCTGACTCCTGGCTCCTGACTCCTGACTTCTTTTTTTCCCATGAGCGAACAGCGACTCACGGCCCTCGTCACGGGCGCCTCGGGCGGCATCGGCGAGGAACTGGCGCGGCTCCTCGCGGCCGACCGCCACGACCTCGTCCTCGTCGCGCGCAGCCGCGACAAGCTTGCGCGTCTCGCCGAAGAGCTTGGCGGCAAGCACGACATCAGCGCCCGCGTCATCGCGCGCGACCTCGCCTTCCCGGCGTCGCCGCGGGAGATTTTCGACGAGACGGAAGGGGCCGGCGTCCGCGTCGATGTGCTCATCAACAACGCCGGCTTCGGCTCCTACGGCCCCTTCGCCGAGACGGACGCGGAGAAAGAACTTGAGATGCTTCAGGTCAACGTCGTCGCCCTGACACACCTGACAAAACTTTTCCTGCCCGCCATGATCGCGCGCGGGCGCGGGCGCATCATGCAGGTGGCCTCGACGGCCGCCTTCCAGCCGGGGCCGCTGATGGCCGTCTACTACGCCTCGAAGGCTTACGTGCTCTCTCTCTCCGAAGCGCTCTCGAACGAGTGCGAAGGGACGGGCGTCACGGTCACGGCGCTTTGCCCCGGCCCCACCGAGACCGGCTTCGTCGCCGCGGCCGGGATGGAGAAGTCGAAGCTCTTCGAGGCCAACGTGATGGACGCGCGTCCCGTGGCCGTGGCCGGCTATCGCGGGATGCTGGACGGCAGGGCGGTCGTCATCCCCGGCTTCCGCAACTCGCTCATGGCGCGCGCCGTGGGCTTCGCGCCGCGCAGCCTGGTGACGAAGATCGTCCGGCGCGTGCAGGAGACGAGAAACAAGTGATAAGTGATGAGTGATAAGTGATAAGAAAAGGCGGATGCTCTCTCTTATCACTTATCACTCATCACTTATCACTCTTAAGGAGATACTGATGGAAGACGACAAACTGGCGGCCGACGAGGCGCGGCGCGAGATGCAGCACGAGTCGGTCAAGGCGCAGGTCGAGGCGGACGTGAACTCGGAGATCGCCGCGCGGGCCGAGCGCACGACTCCGGTCGAGGCGCGGAAGATGGAGACGGTCGCCGGCGAGTTTCGCGGCAAGGCCATCGACGAGGTGGTCGAGACCGAGCGCGAGGTCGAGAGCGCGCGGACGATGGCGCGCGTCTCGCAGGTCGTCGATTACGTCTTCTACGTCATCTACGGCCTGCTCGCCATCCGCCTGCTCCTTGCGCTGCTCGCCGCCCGCAGCCGGGCTGGCTTCACGCAGTTCATCTACGCTGTCACCGACCCGCTCTACGCGCCGTTCCGCGGCATCGTCGCCGAGCCGACCGTCGAGGGCGGCTACCGCCTCGCGCTCTCGGTCGTCATCGCCATCATCGTCTACGCGCTCCTGCACGCCGGCATCAACGGCCTGCTGCGCCTCTTCGCGCACCGCAAGACGCGTGTCTGAACGTTAAGGCCGTGAATCGTCAATCGTAAATCGTAAATCGGAGAATTTTGTCTTTCACGATTGACGATTGACGATTCACGATTCACGGCTTTTAAGGAGTGTGTCAAAAGAGTGAGCCGACCGCGAAACATCCGCGCGCCGCGTGGCGCCGAGCTTAACTGCAAGGGCTGGCATCAGGAGGCGGCGCTGCGCTGCCTGATGAACAACCTCGACCCGGAAGTGGCCGAGCGCCCCGACGACCTCGTCGTCTACGGCGGGCGCGGCAAGGCGGCGCGCGATTGGAATTCGTTCGACGCAATAGTGCGCGAACTCACCGCTCTGGAGAACGACGAGACGCTGCTCGTCCAGTCGGGCAAGCCCGTCGCCGTCTTCCGCACGCATGAGTACGCTCCGCGCGTTTTGATCGCCAACTCCAACCTCGTCGGCGCGTGGGCCACGTGGGAGCACTTCCACGAGCTTGAGCGGCGGGGGCTGATGATGTACGGGCAGATGACCGCAGGCTCGTGGATTTACATCGGCACGCAGGGCATCGTGCAGGGCACGTTCGAGACGTTCGCCGCGATGGCCGATAAGAATTTCGGCGGGACGCTCGCGGGCCGGCTCGTCGTCTCGGGCGGCATGGGCGGCATGGGCGGCGCGCAACCCTTAGCCGCGACGATGAACGGCGCGGTCTTCCTCGGCGTGGACGTTGACCGCGAGCGCATCGAGCGCCGCGTCCGCACCGGCTACTGCGACCTCCTCGCCGTCTCTCTCGACGATGCGCTCCGCATCTGCGCCGACGCCGTCGAGCAGCAGCGCGCCGTCTCCGTTGGACTCGTCGGCAACTGCGCCGAGGTGCTGCCCGAGATCGTTCGACGCGGCGTCAAAGTCGATGCCGTCACCGACCAGACGAGCGCGCACGACCCCTTAAACGGCTACGTCCCCGCCGGCCTCACGCTTGAAGAGGCCGACGAGCTTCGCCAACGGGACGCGCGCGTCTACGTCGAGCGTTCGACTGAGTCGATGGCCCGCCACGTCGAGGCGATGCTTGAACTCAAGCGCGCGGGGGCCGTGGCCTTCGACTACGGCAACAACATCCGCAAGTTCGCACACGACGCCGGCTGCCGCGACGCCTTCGAGATACCGGGCTTCGTCCCCGAGTACATCCGCCCGCTCTTCTGCGAGGGCAAAGGCCCCTTCCGCTGGGTGGCGCTCTCGGGCGACCCCGCCGACATCCGACGCACCGACGACCTCGCCCTCGAACTGTTTCCCGAAGACCGCACGCTCGACCGCTGGCTCCGGCTCGCCCGCGAGCGCGTGCAGTTTCAGGGACTCCCGGCGCGTATCTGCTGGCTCGGCTACGGCGAGCGCGCCGAGATGGGCGAGGCCATCAACGACTTAGTCCGCCGCGGCGAACTCCAAGCGCCCGTCGCCATCGGCCGCGACCACCTCGACACAGGCTCCGTGGCCTCACCTTTTCGTGAGACCGAAGCGATGCGCGACGGCTCCGACGCCGTCGCCGACTGGCCGATACTCAACGCGCTGCTCAACACGGCGAGCGGCGCAAGCTGGGTCTCTTTCCATCACGGCGGCGGCGTCGGCATCGGCTACTCGCTCCACGCCGGACAGGTCTCGGTCGCCGACGGCACGCCGGAAGCCTCCCGCCGTCTCAACCGCGTGCTCACCAACGACCCCGGCCTCGGCGTCGCCCGACACGTCGATGCCGGCTACGACGAGGCCGAAGAGACCGCGCGCACGAAGGGCGTAAAAATTCCGATGCTCGGGGCGGGCGACGAGTAGGGCCGCGCGTTTGACAGCGGATACCAGCGCCCATATCCTACCGGCACTTCGTTTCCCGATATTCCGAACACAGGGTTTTACTCCTCGCCGATGCGAAAACCAACCGGAGGGTGAAAGCTGTCTTCAAACTGTGCCTCGTCACTCATCCTTCGCTCATTCATTAAGGAGAAAAAATCATGGCAGACGAGAAAGACCCGACCGCGAGCGGCCAGCCTTCATCACCAGAAGGCATCATCGTCCCCGACGCGGGCAACCCGTCCGAGTCTCAGGAGGGCATCATCATTCCCCAAGCGGGAGGCCCGTCCGAGTCTACGGAGGGCGTCATCGTTAACCAGGCGGAGCAGCCGGGCGAGGCGAGCGCCGCGGGCGCGGCCGCCGGGGCCGGTGGCGCGACCGGGACAGCTTCGAGCGAAGAGGGCGACGAGCCTCCGCAGAAGGACGGCGTCATCATGGAGTTCTGACGCCTCACCGCGAGGCGACGCAAGGCCAGATGCCCCGTCGCGTCTACGGACGCCCCGCGCTGCAAGCCGCGCCGCGCGGGGCGTCGGTTTTTAAACGCCTCGGTCTTCCCCGCCGTGTTTCAACGGCGAGCGTCGAGTGGGTGCGGCGCGCAGCCTTCGGGATAAATTTTCGCGGGCGCGCGCACGCGGCCCGTCAGTTTCCGCATCAGATTGCCAGACGCACCTCGCCGACGCGTTCACCAAACATCCTACCCGTGGAGGTCAGAAGATGAAGCACCGCTCCAGATTGATCGCGCTCGTCGCGCTGCTGTTCGCGGCGGCGATTCCCGCCTCGGCCAATATCGCGCCGCCCAACGTGCCGACGAAGCCGCCCCGGCAAACAACCGGAGCGCCCGTCAGGATGCAGCTCCGGCCCGACGCGGACGCGAAGGAAGCCAAGCTGATCATCCCGCGCAAAGTCCTCCAACAGCTCAAGGCCGAACTCGACGGCGGCGCAGACCCGCAGACCGCCGCCGCCGCTGTCGCGTCGAGTGGGTCTAATCTCTCCTCGACGCAGACGGCCGTGGCGGGCGTCTTCCTGTCGTTGTCGCTCGTCCTCGGCGGCGTGTGGCTCGCGGGTTCGCGCGCGCCGGGGAGGCGCGTCTCGCGCGTCGTGTCGGCGCTCGCCTTCGCGGCGCTGGGCGGAGCGGCGGCGAGCGGCGTGGCCGTTTACGCCAACGCCGGCCCCCCGCCCGTGGCGCGCTCGCTCACGTCGAAGATTCTGGCTCCCGATCTGTCTTACTGGGGCGCGAGCGGCGTGGTGAAGATCGAGATCGCGAACGATGAGTCTCTGATTATGCTCGTCCTGCCGAAGGCGAAGGACGCGGCGACGGCCGGGGAGTGAAGAGTGATGCGCGCACTTGCCGCCCAAGCAAACGCAACCGTAACGCTCGTCGGCCACGAGGCGCTCGCGCCGCGTTTCGGCGTGCCGTTTTTGGGCTTCTGCCTGCTCGCGGCGCTCTTGGTCAGTTGGTGGCCGCTGCAACTCTCCATCGCCACCGTCTTCCTCTTCGCCGGCCCGCACAACTGGATGGAGTTTCGCTACTTCCTCTCGCGCATGCCCGCGCGCTGGGGTCGCTCGCGCTCCTTCTTCGCCGTGGGCCTCGGCGGCACGCTCCTGCTCACGGCCGCCTACACCGTGCTCTTCTGGCTGGGGCAAACGTGGTACTTGAGCGAGGCGGCGTGGACGGCCGGCGTCTCCCTGTGGGGCACGGCGCTGCTCGTGTGGGCCTGCGCGCTCGTGTGGCTGCGCGGACGGCGGCGCGCGGCGCGCGGAGATTATTTGCCGGTGTACGCCGCCGGCTCGGCGCTCGCCGCGCTCGCGTGGGTCGCCCCGCAGTGGTTCTTCCTCGCGCTCGTCTACGCGCACCCGCTCGTCGCGCTCTGGTTTCTCGACCGGCAACTTAAACGCACGCGCCCCCATTGGAGGAAGACTTATCACCTGTGCCTCGCGGCGCTGCCGCTGCTCCTATTGCTGATGTGGAGCAGACTAGCCGGAGCGCCCGATCTGGCCGAGACGGACGCGCTCTCGTGGCGCATCACGCGCCACGCGGGCGCAAGTATCCTGCCGGGCGTCTCCACCCACCTGCTCGTCGCGACGCACGTCTTTCTGGAGACGATTCATTACGGCGCGTGGCTCGTGTTGATTCCGCTGGCGGGCCTACAGCGCGCGGGCCTCTTCGAGACGCGCCGCATCCCGCTCGCCGTCCACCGCCGAGGGGGCTGGCCGCGGGCCGTCAAAGCGTCGCTCCTCTTCGGCGCGTTCGTCGTCGTCGCGCTGTGGGCCTTCTTCTGGGCCGACTACACGACGACGCGCGATTTGTACTTCACTCTCGCGATGGGGCACGTGCTCGCCGAGGTGCCGTTTCTGCTGCGACTACTCTGACACCAGTACCGCGAGCGGTAGCGAGCGGGTCTCGCGTCCGCGAGGCGGGCCTCTCATCGGAGGCGTACCCGCGAGGCTACCGCTCGCGGTACTGTTTGGAGCTTCAAGTCGCCATTTACGACCTGATGATTTTCGACATCGCACCCCCGCCCGTCGTCACCTCCCGGCCCGACGAGTTGTGGTATTTCCTTCCGTTCGGCTACCTTCTCACGGTCGCGGTCGAAACGCCCGTCCTCTTCTTCGGTCTCTCGAAGAGGCTCACGCGGTGGCAGCGACTCTTCGCCGGATTGTGGCTGACGGCCTGCACCTACCCGGTCGTCGTCCTCGTACTGCCGGCCCTCTTCGCCACGTCGTCGCGCGGCCTCTACCTGCTCGCGGCCGAGACGTTCGCGCCCGCCGCCGAGTGCGTCATCTTCTGGCTCGCCATCGGACGCCGCCTCGACGTGAGCGCCCGCGCGAAGCTGCTCAACTTCGCGACGATTGTCGCGGCTAACATCCTGTCCTTCGCCGCCGGCGAGGTGCTGGGCGCGACCCGCTGGTTCGGACTCTTCTGAGCGACGGCGCGACGCGCACTGGCTTGGATCAGACAACAGGCGCAACCGCTCCTCCATATTTTCAAGGAACTGCAAACTAAAATCTCGTGGACGAAGAGCCGACGCACGTCGAGACGCACCTGACGCCCGACCCGGTGGCCGCCGCCGAGCCGAGGGCAGTGGGCGAAGGGGGCCGTGTGCGGAGGGCGGCGCGGGCGCTCGCCATCGACATCACGCCGCTCAAGGTGTCGCGCGACTTTCGGTTGTTGTTCTTCGGGCAGACGGTGACGTTCTTCGGGTCGATGATGACGTTCGTCGTGCTGCCGTGGCAGATGTACCGTTTGACGGGGTCGTCGCTGGCGGTCGGGATGCTGGGCGTGGCGGAGTTCGTGCCCATCCTCCTGATGGCGTTCGTCGGGGGCGCGCTCGCCGACTACTTCGACCGCCGGCGCATGGTGCTGCTCACGGAGCTGGCACTCGCCGCCGGCACCGCCGTCCTCATCCTCAACTCGCTGCTGCCGCAGCCACGCGTCTGGGTGCTCTACGTTTGCGCTTCGCTGTTCGCCGCGCTCAACGGCTTGCAGCGGCCGTCGCTCGACTCGCTCATCCCGCGGCTCGTGCCGGCGGAACTTCTGACCTCGGCCGCGGCGCTCAGGTCGGTGGGGCTGACGGCCGGGATGATCGGCGGGCCGGCTTTGGGCGGCGTGCTCGTCGCCGCGTTCGGCCCCGTCGTCGCTTATTCGATTGACTTCGCGACCTTCGCCGCCTCGCTCGCGGCGCTCGCCATGTTGCGCGCCGTGCCGCCGCCGCCGGGCGCTGACCGGCCGAGCGTGCGTACCGTCGTCGAGGGACTGCGCTATGCGCGCAGCCGTCCCGAGTTGATGGGCACCTACCTCGTGGACATCAACGCGATGTTCTTCGGGATGCCGATGGCGCTCTTTCCGGCCATCGGCGAAAGCCTCGGCGGCCCGAAGGTGGTGGGGCTGCTCTACGCCGCGCCCGCCGCCGGCGCGCTCCTCGCCACGCTCACCTCGGGGTGGTCGAAGCACGTCAACCGCCACGGCCTCGCCGTCTGTCTGGCCGCCGCCGTGTGGGGGTTGGCCATCGTCGGCTTCGGCTTTGCGTCGTCGTTATGGCTGGCCGTTTTGTGTCTCGCGGTGGCGGGCGCGGCCGACATGGTGTCAGGGCTGTTTCGCATGACCATCTGGAATCAGACCATCCCCGACCACCTGCGCGGCCGGCTCGCGGGCGTTGAGATGGTCAGCTACACTACGGGGCCGCTGCTGGGCAACGCCGAGGCCGGCATCGCCGCCCGTCTGTTCGGCGTCCGCGCGTCGGTCGTCTCGGGCGGTGTGCTGTGCGTCGTCGGGACGGGCTTGCTCGCGCTGCTGCTGCCCGCGTTCCTGCGCTACGACGGGCGCGAGGGGCTGAAGCGCAAGGCCGCAGAAGAAGAGGCGCGCGCCGCCTTGCTGGGCGAGGCGTCAGAATAATCAGACAGAATTGACAGGACGAACAGGATGAAGAAAAACTGATTTCAGATTTCAATTCTTCTTATCCTGCCTATCGGCGTCTGGCAGTGAAGACGGGAGGAGAGATTTTGAGACGCACACAATTACGCCGCGCGTGGCTTGCGCCTTTGCTGCTCGTCGTCGCCTTCGCCGCGACGGCGACGCACGCGCAGGCCGTCGCGCCCGCCGCCGGGACGAGCGTTGAGACAATCAACTTCGAGAGCAAGCTGGTGGGCCGCCGGCTGCCCTACAAAGTCGTCCTCCCGCCCGGCTACAACGCGGCCGCATCCACGCCGCCGACGCTCTACCCGACGCTCTACCTGCTCCACGGGTTGACGGGCCATCACACCGACTGGCTCGCGCGCACCAAGCTCTCCGACTACGCCGCGCAGTACCGTCTCATCATCATCACGCCCGAGGGCAACGACGGC
>DASVES010000237.1:0-20744 GCA_036380435.1 Pyrinomonadaceae bacterium
ATCTCGGCGAGATTCTAGAGAAGGTCGCCCAGACCATCCGCGAGCGCTTCAAAATCATGGAAGACTTCAAAACAATGACGACCTCAGCCCGCGGCTCGGCGTGGATTCTATCTGCCCTGCCGTTCGGCGTCGTGTTTCTATTGACGATGCTGAATCCGGGTTACATGAGCTCGCTGCTCCACGATGCGCGCGGACACTACCTGATTGCCATCGCCATCACCATGCAGCTCATCGGCATGGTGCTGATTAACAGGATTTTGAAGATCAAGATTTAACAATGGGGGCCAAGGTTCGCCGCCTGTAAGGAGTAGGAAAGCATGTTGCTTCTCATCATCATCGCCACGTTCGGTTGCATCGCGCTCGGCGTGATGAGCGTCTACCTGCTGACCGACCGGCAGACGAGCGTCGTCAACGCCCGTCTGGAGAGCATGGACCCGACGATCACGTTGATGGAGGACAGCCCTCTGACGGTGATGGCCGAGCGCGTCGCCGACCCGATCAATCGCATCATCCCCATCTCGGCCTCCGAGGCGCTCAAGCTGCAGAAGCAGATGCTCCAGGCCGGCTACCGCTCCCCGGACGCGGCGACCGTCTTCCGCTCCGTCCAGTTGATCCTGATGGCCGTCCTGCCGGGCATCGTCTTCACCCTCTGTTATGCGCTTGGCCGCCCGCTGAATAACTTTTTCATCTGGGGCTTTGTCGCCCTAGCGCTCGGCTTCTATCTCCCCCGGCTCTACCTGCGCCGCAGGCTCGTGGGGCGCCAGCAGCGGATCACCTGGGGATTGGCCGACGCGCTCGACCTCATGGTCATCTGCGTCGAGGCGGGCCTCGGACTCAACGCCGCGCTGAAGCGCGTCGGCGAAGAGTTGAAGGACGTACACCCCGAAATCCATCACGAGTTCGAGCTGGTGAACCTCGAGATCAACGTCGGGCGAAGCCGCGACGAGGCTCTTCACAACCTCGCCGAGCGGACGGGCGTTGATGACATTCGCAGCTTCGTGGCGCTGATGATTCAAGCCGACAAATTCGGTTCGTCCATCGGGCGCGCCGTGCGCATCTTCTCCGATTCCCTGCGCACGAAGCGGCGTCAGCGTGCGGAGCAGGCTGCGCAGAAGGCCGCGCTGAAGCTCCTGTTCCCCCTGACCATGTTCCTGTTCCCCACGATCATCATCGCGGTTCTGGGGCCATCCATCCTGAACCTGATTGATATGTTTGGGAAGTAATTTAAGAGCGCTAAGGAGCCAAACTGATGCGAAAGAAAATCACCCTGGCGGTCGTGGCCGCGGCGGCCCTCACGTTCGGCGGCGCACACCTGACGAGCGCGGTGCTCGCCAGCGGCTCTAACCCAAAGTCGGCGGCGACCGAAGCCCAGAAAAAGAACGGCAACGGATTCGCCCGCGCTCTCAGCTCCCCCTTCCGCGCGCTCGCCAGAATCTTCAGCGGCGGCAAGGACGCGAAGAAGCCGGCCGCCGCGCCGCGGCGCATGACGGAGAAGGACGCCGCGTCTTTCGAGAGCGCCACCATGACGCGCGTCAGCAACACCGAACTCGGTGAGGCCACGACCGCCGCCGCTGCGGCCAGCACGGCGGGTGCCGCGTATTCCGCGCCCGACAAGGTCGCGCAGGCGCGCCAGATGCTCGAGCAGGAGCGCGTGAGCGAGGCCATCGGGCTGCTGTCGAGCGCCGCCCTGGTCGCCCCCGACATGGCCGCGGCGCACCACCTCCTCGGCTATGCCTACGGCCGCAAGGGCCTCCGACAGCTCTCCTACCAGCACTACGAGCGCGCGCTCCAGCTCGCGCCCGACGACGCGCAGCTCCTGAACGACTACGGCCACACGCTCTACCTGCGCGGCGACTACAAGGCCGCGAAGGAACGCCTGAAGAAGGCGACAAAGCTCGCGCCCCGCGACGAGAGGATCTGGAACAACCTCGCGCTCGCACAGGGCAAGCTCGAAGACTATGACGATGCCTTCAAGAGCTTCCGGCAGGCCGGCGGGGAGTTCAAGGCGCGCATGAACGTCGCCAACATGCTCGAGCGCACGGGCCGCGACAAAGACGCGCTCAAGCACTATGAGGCCGCGCGTAAGCTCAACCCCACGTCGCGCAGCATGCTGCAACACCTGGCGGACGTTTACCAGCGGCTCGGCCGCACGGACGAGGCGGAGGCCGCGCGCCAGGCCCTGTCGGCCCCGCCCCAGACGAAGTCGAAGTCGGAGGCCGGCGGCGGCCTGTGAGGGGGCGCCGGGGCACGTCCCGGCCGATTTGTGACGCCGATTAATTCCATGGGCCCGCACTGCACAAGCAGACATCCGCTCCGGGGAGGCACGCGCTCATTTGTCCCGCGGCTCGCGCTCGTTTGCTTCGCCCTGCTGCTGCCGCTCTCCTCCGCCCCGGCGCTGGCGGCCGACCGGCTGCACCTGAAAGACGGCGCCGTCATCGAGGTTGACGAAGCGTGGGAGGACGCGGAGGGCGTCTGGTTCCGCCGCGCCGGCGTGACGCAGTTCATCGGGCGGGAGCGCGTGCGCCGCATCGAGCGGGTTTCGGGCGCGGAGGGGGCGGCAGGGGTGAAGCCCGCGCCGGCCGTCGAGGCCGTGAAGGGAAGCGACGTGACCGCGCCCCCGCCCGCGGTCAAGACCGTCTGGTTATACCTCGTCGGTGGCGCGAAGATGGAAGTTGACGAAGCGAATGAGTCCGCCGAGGGCGTCTGGTTCAGACGCGCTAACCTTTCGAGCTTCATAGAGAAGTCCCGCGTGGAGCGCGTCGAATACGCCCCGCTCGCCTCCGCGGGGGAGACGAGCGGCGGCGAGCGCGGGAGGGCCTACGGCTGGACGACGGGCAGCGCGGGGCTCGACGAATTGATCCGGCAGAACGGCGCGCGCTACGGCGTCGATCCCTATCTGATTTTCTGCGTCATCGAGCAGGAGTCGCACTTCAACCCGCGGGCGGTCAGCCCCGTCGGCGCGCGCGGGCTGATGCAGCTCATGCCGGCGACGGCGCGGCGTTTCGGGGTGCGGAGCGTTCACGACCCCGCGCAGAACGTCTCGGGCGGGACGCGCTATTTGAAAGAGCTTTTAGGGATGTTCGGCGGGCGGTTGGACTTGGTGCTGGCGGGGTATAACGCGGGCGAGGGGACGGTGATGAAATACGGCCGACGCGTGCCGCCCTACCGCGAGACGCAGAACTACGTGAAGCGCATCGGCGCCCGTTACGGCCGAACGTCGGCCGTCGCCCCCGCGAAGGAGTCGGGAGGCGTTTCTTCTCCGGCGTCCGCCGTATCACAGTGACGAGGTAAAGCGATGTCGTCGCGAAGATTTATTTACGCCGTCCTGCCTCTACTGATTCTCCTGTCCTGCGTCCGGGCCGGGGCGCAGCGCCGCCCGGAAGGTGGACAGGTTCTGACCAACGCCTCCGTCATCAAGCTCGTGCGCGGCGGCTTCAGCGACAAGGCCGTCATCGCCATCATCAACACCCGCCCGACGCGCTTCGACCTCTCCACCGAGCGCCTCATCGACCTGAAGAAGAGCAGCGTCAGCGAGCGCGTCATCCTCGCCATGATCGGGCGCGAGGCCGGCGAATTCGCCTCGGCGGAAGACGACTGGGACATGGAGCATGACCCGTTCTTCAAGGACGCGGCCCGCCCGCCCGACGACAAAGGCTCAAGCCGGCAGTCGGGTCAGGGAGCTGCCAGCCCCGGCGAGACCAACATTTTCGGCTCGTCGGGCGGCACGCGCGGGCGCACGCGCTCGCGCGGCAACAACGGCTCGGTCGCCGACGAGACGGAGACCGTGGGCAGCGCGACCGTGCGCATCCTGCGTCCGCCCGCGGAGGGCGGCGCCGGCGGCGCCCCCAAACTGGAGCGGACGCCGACGTTGACGAACGAGTCGGTGGTGCGGCTCGTCGAGGCGGGCTTCAGCGATGGGACGATCATCCGGCGCATCGAGCAGTCGCCGGTAGAGTTTGACCTGTCGGACGGCAAATTGGCCGAGTTGCGGAAAGGCCGGGTGAGCGAGCCGGTCATCGCGGCAATGAGGACGGCCATGTCCGGCGACCCTGACCCGGCCGCCAACAAATTCGGGGGCGCCCCGTGAGCGGGGCGGCCCGGTCAGGCGCCCGGCGGCTCCACATCTTCCTCGTCGCGCTGCTGCTCATCTCCTCGGCCGCCTTCAGCGCCCCGATGGCCGCCCCCGCCGGGCGACCACAGCGGCATGTGCGCCCGCGCGAGGTGGGCCGGCCCTCCACGCAGCCCGCGCCCACCGCGGGCGCTCAGGCGGGACAGGGCGTAGGCGACGACGAGGTCGTCAGCGTCGATACGCTGGAAGTGCTGCTCCCCGTCACCGTCAGGGACGCGCAGGGGCGTCTGGTGGACGCGCTCGCGCGCGAAGATTTCCGCGTCTTCGAGGACGGGCGCGAGCAGCCCCTGCGCGACATGGTGTTGAGGCAGGCCGCCGCCGATGTGGCCCTCATGGTTGACGCCTCTTCGTCGTCGGCCGCGAACCTCGACGACTTCCGCTCCGCCGTCGCTCAGTTCGCCTCGAAGCTCGCGCCGGAAGATCGCGTTTGTCTGATCAAGTTCGACGACCGCGTCGAACTCCTGCTCGACTGGACTTCGAGCCGCGCGCAACTGCGTCGCGCCCTCGACCGCCTCGCGGGCGGCATGTTCACGCGCTTCCACGACGCGTTGTACCTCGCCGCGAAGGAACAGTTCAGAAGCCCCCAGCGGCGTCACGTCGCCGTCGTCCTCACCGACGGGATAGACAACGGGCGCGGCGCGACGACGCTGGAAGGGGCGCTGCGCCAGATGCTCATCGCGCAGGCAGCCGTCTATGTCATCTCCAACACCGAGATTCAGCGTGCCAAAAAACGCGCGGAGCTGGACTCCATCCTCTCCGGCCCGGACGCCAGCGTCCGCTTCAGCAGCCTGCGGATCGAAGACCTGAAGGAATCCCTGCGCGTGCTCGACGCGAGCGAGCAGAGCCTCGCCCGCCTGACTGCGGCGACCGGCGGACGGCTCTTCGTGCCCGAGAGCTTCGCCGCCCTTGAAGGCGTCTACGCGGAAGTCGCCGACGAGCTGAGCCGCCAGTACGCCCTCTATTATTCGCCGCTCAACAAGACGAGGGACGGCGGCTTCCGGCGCGTCAGGGTCGGGATGTCGAAGCCGGGGCTGCAGGTCACGGCCCGCGTCGGCTACTACGCGCCGCAGTAGGCGGACTTGAACCACCAGCACTGTTTCGTGAAAGGCGTCGGGCGCCCGGTCGTCTCGCGAGTTGATTCTATGAGCACGTTTGCGGACAGGATAGACGCCCGTCGTGGGGTGGAGATTGGTGAGGGTTCGCGGGCCGCGGACACGCCGAGCACCCCCACCGCGGACGCGCTCGAATCGGTCAGCCCGCGCATGGTCTGCGTGATGCGCTTCGTGCTTGCCCTGTCAGCGCTGATCATCACCTTGCTCGACCCGTCCGAGCCAAACCGCCTGGTCACACTCACCTGCGTCGCGCTTCTGCTCTACACCATGTATAGCGGCATCCTCTATCTCGTCGTGGCGCGCACGGGGGAAAACCCCTCCTCCCCGGCCTCGACGTGGATCGATGTCGGGAGCTACGTGGTCTTCATTGCGGCCAGCAGCGGCGCCGGGAGCATCTTCTTCTTCTTCTTCTTCTTCGCCATCATGGTCGCTTCGTTCCGCAACGGTCTGAAAAGCGGCTTGAGGGTGACGCTTGTCTCGGCGGCGCTGTTCACGGTCGTTGGCTACGCGGCGTCCGCGCAGAACGAATTCGAAATGAATCGCTTCCTGATGCGAACCACCTGTCTGCTCGTGCTCGGTTACATGATCGCCGTCTGGGGCGACTCGGAACACAAGCTCAAGCGCCGGCTCGAGCTGCTCAGGAGTATCGGCAGATCAGCTAACCCGCGCTTCGGCATCGACCAGACGATGTGCGTGTTCATGGAGGGCGTCAGGAAGTTTTACCAGGCCGACACGTGCCTGCTCGTGACGCAGAACCCGGAGACGCACGAATACTTCCTCCGCAGGGCCGACCGTCTCAAGTCCGACCGCGCGGTGGGCAACGAGATGGTCTCTGGAGAGATCGGGTGTCAGTTGGCCTGGCTCCTCGGGGAAGAGGCGGTGGCCTACGAACCCCGGCGCAGCTCGGGCCGGCGCGGGCGTGTGCTCGTCGCCGGCCGCGCGCCCGCCGACGCCGACGACCCCAGATTACTGCCCGCGGCACTGAGCTTGAGGCATTTGGTCGGGGACGAGGCTTTCCTCAGCGCCCCGTTGCGGCGGAGGGACGGGACGGCGGCGCGGCTGTACGTCACGTCGCGCGAGCGCCCGTTCGATGGCGGCGATCTGCAGTTTTTGTGTCAGGTGGTGGAGCACGCCACCCCCCACATCGAGAACCACGAACTGCTCGACCAACTGGCCTCGATGGCCGCCAATCAGGAGCGCCGACGCATTTCAAGCGACCTCCACGACAGCACCATCCAGCCGTACATCGGCCTGAAGATGGGGCTGGAAGCCGTCCGCCGGAAGGCCGCGCCCGACAACCCTCTGAATGGCGATCTGAGCGAGCTGCTCATGAGGATCGAGGTCGAGCTAGCCGACCTGCGTCGTTACGTCCGCGGCTTGAAGCGGGAAGACCATGAGGCCGCCGAGCCGGTGCTGACAGCCGCGGTGCGGCAATACGCGGAGCAGTTCGCCCGTCTTAGCGGGTTGGACGTTAGTTGCGAGGTGCAGTCAGGTCTTGGGGTGAGTGACCGCCTCGCCGCCGAAGCCTTCCAGATCGTGCGCGAGGGTCTGAGCAACGTCCGGCGGCACACCGCCGCGCGCCGCGCCGCCGTCCGGCTCTCCTCGGCGGGCGGCCGGCTGGTGATCGAGGTCGAGAACGAGGCCCCCGGCGCGTCCTTTCGTGCCGTGCCCTTCACCCCGCGCTCGATCAAGGGGCGGGCGGAGTTGCTCGGCGGCATGGTGCGAGTCGGGGAAGGCGAGCGGGGAGTGACGGTCGTCCGGGTGGAGATACCTCGCTAAGGAAGTTTGGAGGATTCTGACGTGACGGAGCAACGGACAATCCGGGTGATGATCGTCGAAGACCACGGCGTCGTCCTGTGGGGTCTGAAGAGCCTTGTCGAGAGCGCCGACCCGGCGATGTGCGTCGTCGGCAGCGCGCGGAACCGCCACGAAGCCTTCAAGACGGCGCGGGCGATGCGCCCCGACGTGATCCTCCTCGACGTGGGTCTGGGCGAGGATAATGGTCTCGACTTTTTGCCTCACCTCATGGAAGCGTCGGGAGGGCGCGTGCTGGTTCTGACCGGCGTCCGAGATGAGGAGGTGCATCGCCACGCGATCCACCGCGGCGCGAGCGGCGTGGTTTGCAAGGACGAGCCCGCGGACGTAGTGCTCAAAGCGATCAGGAAGGTCTACGAGGGCGAGGTCTGGTTCGACCGCAAGACGGCCTTCGAGGTGCTCGGGGAGTTGATGCGCGGCGCGGGTTCCCCGAGCGCCGACGGCACGGCGCCCCGCGTAGCCTCACTAACGCCCAAGGAGCGCGAGATCATCACCATCATCGCCACCGAAGAGAGCTCCACGAACAAGCAGGTGGCCACGCGCCTGCGCATCAGCGAGAACACGCTGCGCAACCACCTCTCCTCCATCTACGACAAGCTGGGCGTGGGCAATCGTCTCGAGCTGCTCAAGTTCGCACTCAACCACGGCCTCACCTGATCCACCGTAAAATTCCCGCCGGCTCGGTAAACACTTCCGACGCCCTGGCAATCTCCTCTCCACCCGGCCCCGCGAGAATGGGAGGTATGTGCCCCCCAGAATGGGACGTCCATCTCATGCGCGCTTCGGGTTTCAAGGCTATAGTCCGCAAATACGGTAGGGTACGTGTGAGACAGCCATGCCTGAACGAACCCGGCGCAGGGCCGGGGATTTACAAGGAGGCGGATGTCGCCAGCAACCATAACTTATAGGTCGCGCGCCGCGCACAACATGCAAGCGGTAACGGAGCGCCGCGTGACAGAGAGAATTCGGACGCCCATCCCCGTCAGGATTCGCATGGTGGGCGGGGGGCATGATGCGGACGTGACCTCAGTCGTCGATAATCTCGGCGCCGGCGGCTTCTACGTGCGAGTGCCACGGAGGTTCGAGCCGGGCGCACGCCTGTCCGCCCTCTTCAGGTTCACCGCCGACTCGGTCGAAACGAAGTACGTGGCTCGGCTCGCCGTGCGCGGCTGCGTCCTGCGCGTCGAGGAGCTGCCCGGTAGCGTCTACGGCGTGGCGGTCAGTATCTGCCAGTACAAGTTCGTCTGAAGCGGGCGCGCCGCCGCCAGCACGGAACCGTCGCCTGGTGAGAGATTCTTCGTTTTATAGCCGGGAGATTATCAAACAGGTATCCGGGTCGAGCCACTCGCTCCCGTACCGGGGGTCGTTTGGATTCATGACCGCCGGCTGGAGGATGCGGTCTAACTCGGCGAACTCGACTTCGGGAAAAGCCTGAATGGTCTGCACGAAGTGCTCTTCGATGGCCGTCGCTGGCAACTCGACGACGTGAACGTCGATACCGGGGAATCCGGTGCGCGCGCCATATGCGGCGAGGAGTCGGCGCGGATGCTCGTCCGATGTGCTGGCGCGGAACTTCAAGAGGATGCGGCTGGGGACGAAGCGGTTGGCGGATCGTCCCGCCCCGGACGACGCGCCCGTCGGGTCGTCAAACCCTCCGCCCTCCGGCGCGCGTCCTTTGCTCAGAGTCGAAGGCAGTCCGGCCAGCAGAAGTGCCATCAATAAAGTTTCCCGCAAACCCCCTACAACCCTTACTCATCTCTTCACCTCCCGCGTTCGCGAAGACAGAAACAACTTTTTCAGGGCCGTGGCCCACGGCGCCTGAGGGGTTGGAAGCTTCAGGGCCGGCGCGGGCCGAATCATCAATCCGCGCTTTAAACGTCCCCACGGCGAGATAATGCCTTTACGGCCGCCGTCGTTCTCCGGCGATGAAAAAAATTTCTCTCCTGTCGATTTTCGTCTCTGATTAACGCTTTAAATGATAGCAAGGCAGCCCCGCGCGACGGATGACCACGGGTCAGAACTTTTGATGGCTGTCTACATAAATTGCCAGGCGACGACGCATCAAGTCCACAAATGTAGACAACCCTCAGCCGTTTTACCCGGCCCGCTGGGTTGCCGGATTTTTGCATGTAAAGCCTTGATTTTCAATCATCTCAAAGATAATTCAGGTGTCTTTGGTGATAAGATTCGGGGCGCACCGAGGAAGTGCCTGGTCGGCCGACCTTCCCCTCAAGGGGCATGTGAGTTGCTAATTGGAAAATTCAGGGAATCATGAGTATTATAATTTTGTTTGTTCCTTAACCAATCGCCCGGACGCCCAGATAGGACTTTCGACTCACCTCTCTTTTCAGAGTCCGGGGGCACTTCACCAAGGCGCAACAGTTCCTCACGACGAGAGCCCCCGCGGCTTGGGGGCGGCGCAGCATGTGGACGCACATCCGTTCCTGACGGGCTGTGCGTATGTTGATTGCAAATGGAGCGTGGAAACATTTTCCCCGGAACCGGCAATTCAAGGTCGTAGACTTACTATATTGCGGGCCAAGTTTGGCGAGAGAGTACGAGCCACCTCGTGAGCGCGGCTTTCCCGCATGCGTTTTGATCGTCGAGTGCGGCGACCAGAGGCCGCCCACTCGACGCAGAGGATGTTTAAGACAGTGAAAGCAACAGCGTCCATCAATCCTCCTCGCGTAGATGACCAGAATAAGGCAACCCGCGCAATCCCCCGAAGGGAGAAGATGGCTGACCCTCAGAAAACCCGAATGGTTAACATCCTGATCGTGGATGACCACGCGGTTCTCCGTGCAGGGATTCGACTTCTGATCGAGACCGACAAGCGGTTCGCCGTTTGCGGCGAAGCCGAAAACTGCCGCGATGCACTCGATCTCGCCCAGAGCACACAGCCCGACCTCATCCTGCTCGACATTGACCTCGACGGCGAGAACTCTCTGGAGTGCGTGCCGTCGCTGCTCAAGGTCTCGCCCGCCTCGCGGGTGCTGGTGCTGACGGGACACAGCGACGAGGACGTTCACGCACAGGCGCTGAGGGCCGGCGCGATTGGCCTCGTCCTCAAGAAGGAGGCCGCCAGCGTGCTCCTGAAGGCCATCGACAAGGTGGACCAGGGAGAGGTGTGGTTCGACCGCGCGACCATGGGAAGCGTCCTCTCGGAGATGTCGCGCGGCGGCGGGCGGGCGAGCGAAGACATCGAAGGGGCCAAGATCGCGACACTGACCGACAGGGAGCGCGAGGTCGTCACCCTCATCGGCGAGGGACTGAAGAACAAGCACATCGCTGATCGCCTGTGCATCAGCGAGACGACGGTGCGGCACCACCTGACCTCGATCTTCGACAAGCTCGGCGTCACCGACCGCCTCGTACTCGTGATCTACGCCTACCGGCACAACCTCGTGAAGCCGCCGAAGTGACGGCGCGGGCGAGCCGTGGCCGCGACTGCACGGAAGGGAGATAAGACCGCCCCGGCGCCTCGACCGCGCGGCGGCGCGGCGCGCTGAGCCGGCTTTAGCATGACCAAGCCCGCCGAACCTCTGGACGCCAGGATGGTGGCCTTCATCAGGACCGTCCTGGCCTTCTGCACCTTCATCTTCACCTACATCGACCCTACGGCCCCCCCCACCCTGATCCCGGTCGTCTACACGGCGCTGGCGCTCTACTGCCTCTACAGCGTGGCCATCTACCGCGCGGCGGCGCGCGGCGCGGCCTTCGTGTCCTCGGGCCTCGTGCACGGGCTCGACATCGTCTGGTATCTCCTGCTCGTCGCGCTCAGCGGCGGCTCCAACAGCGCCTACTTCCTGCTCTTCTTCTTCGCCGTCCTCGTCGCCTCTTTCAGTTCGGGCGTCAGCTCCGGCCTGAGGGCCGCCGCCATCTCTGCTGCGCTCTTCACGCTCGTGGGCTACTCGGCCATCGCACCGAACGAGTTTCAGCTCAGCCGCTTCCTGCTGCGCCCCGTTTACCTGCTCGTGCTCGGCTACATGATCGCCTACTGGGGCGGGCGGGAACTGAGGCTGCGCCGCCAGCTCGAACTCCTCAGGGACGTGACCGTCACGCTGAACCCGCGGTTCGGGACCCACCACCTGATCGGGCACGTGGTCAAAGTGCTACGGGACTTTTACAAGGCGCGCGTTTGCCTGCTGCTGCTCGTCGAGGAAGGCGGAGACTCCTGCCTGTTGTTCCGCGCCGAGGCCGGCGTCGGCGGCGGGGCTGCCCCCGCTGAGAGAGTGCCGGCCGAGGCCGTCCGCGATCTGCTGCCCTATGGCGGGAGCAGCGTGCTCGTCTGCTCGGGCGCGCGTCGCCGCCTGTTCAGGCGCGGCGGCTGCGACTCCTTCGACCTCGAGACGAAGGAGCAGGCGGGCGCGCCCCCCGACGTGTTCGACTCCGTCTCGCGCGCCCTGGCCGCCGACAACTTCCTGAGCGTGCCGGTAACCTACCAGCGCGGCGTCACCGGCAGGCTCTACGTCGCGGACTCGGCGCGGTCACTCGGCAGGGGCGACGCCGACTTCATCGCGCAGGTCTTCGAGCACACGCGGCCCTTCATCGAGAACGTTCGGCTCGTGGATACGCTCGCGTCCGATGCGGCGCAGGACGAGCGGCAGAAGATCGCGCTCGACATCCACGACGGGGTGATCCAGCCCTACATCGGGCTCCAGCTCGGGCTCGAAGCGCTGAGGAGGCAGGCCGACGGCAGCAACGAAGCGGTGTCGAAGGGGATCGAGCGCCTCATCGCGCTCACGGAGTCCGGGATCGAGGACCTGCGGCTGTACGTGGGTGGTCTGAAGGCGGGGGGCGAGCGCAAGGGGAGTCTGTTGCCCGCACTCCGGCGCTTCGGCGTGAAGTTCTCCGAGGCGACCGGGGTCGGCGTGGAGGTCGAGTCCGAGACGCCCGACCTCTTCCTCAACGACCGGCTGGCCGGCGAGGTGTTCCAGATGACGACCGAGGCGCTCAGCAACATCCGGCGGCACAGTGAGGCCAAGGCGGCGACCGTCCGCATCGGCTGCGACGACCGGAGGCTTTCCCTGCGCGTGACGAACGACGGCCCGCCGGGCGACACCAACACCACCGCCGTCGCCTTCGTCCCGCGCTCGATCACCGAGCGGGCCTCGAGCCTCGGCGGGACGGTTTTCGTCAGGCGCCCGCCCGAGGGCGGGGCGGTCGTCGAGATAGACATCCCGCTCTGACGCGCGGGTTCGCTAAACAGATTATGTCCGCTAGGCAAGACAGTAGCGAGGTGCGCATCGTGCTCGTCGATGACCACCAGCTCTTCCGCGATGGCCTGCGCATGCTCATCGAGAGCCGCCCGGGCTTCCTCGTGGTGGGCGAGGCGGGCGACGCGGCCGGGGGGTTGGAGGCGGTGGCCGGGGAGCGCCCCGAGGTCGTCCTCCTCGACCTCGACCTCGGCGGCGAGGACGGTCTCGAACTTCTCCCGAAGCTCCTTGACGCCTCGGGCGAAACCAATGTCATCGTCCTCACGGGTATCCGCGACCCGGAGGTTCACCTTCGCGCCGCGCGGCTCGGGGCGAAGGGGCTTGTCCTGAAGGACAAGGCGCGCGGGGCGCTCCTCAAGGCAATCGAGAGGGTCTGCGCGGGCGAGGTCTGGTTCGACCGGACGCTTCTGGGCACGCTCTTTTCGGGGGGCCGCGGCGCCGGCGAGGCCGACATGGCGGACGCCGCCAAGATCGAGCGCCTGACGGAGTCAGAGCGCGGCATCATCGCCGTCTTCGGCGAGGGGATGACCACGACGAAAGAGATCGCCGGCCGGCTGTCGATAGAGTCCTCGACCGTCGAGAAACACCTCACGGCGATCTACGGCAAGCTGGGAGTGCAAAACCGTCTCAGCCTCGTCATCTTCGCCTACAACAGCGGACTCCTGAAGCCCTCCAAGTGACGGCGCCCCCGCAGGCCCCGACTCTATACTTCGGGGAAACCGTTCATCAATCCCAAACGGTTCTTCCGCAATGTTGATGCTGCGGATGCTGCCGTAGGTAACCCTGCCCCGCTGTGATATAGTCCGCGCCGAATCGAGCCTGAGCCCACTCCCTTCCCAGCTTCTCTGGAATCACCCAGACCATCTGAAGCCCGTCGCTCAAACACCAAGGAGCTTGAGAATGTCGATTGACAATACCCTCTACAGGGGCCGAGCCGCGGCCCTGGCGATCTTCTTTTTGCTATTCATTTCCCCTGCCGCCCTCTTCGCGCAAAACCGGGAGATGCCGCTCACGGCCTCGAAGGAGGCGCTCGCGCTCTTCGTGCAGGGCCGGGATAAGATTGAGAATCTCGAAGACCCCGGCACGCTCTTCGAGCAGGCCATCCAGAAAGACCCCAACTTCGCCATGGCCTATCTGTTCGCCGGAAGGACTAATCAGGAGTTCAGGAAAAACCTGGAGAAGGCCGTGGGCCTCGCCGACAAGGTCTCGCCGGGTGAGAAGGAGTGGATTCTCGCCGCCAAGGAGCAGTCCGAAGGCAATCCGACCGGACGTAAAGAGCACCTCGAACAACTGCTGAAACTTCACCCGGCCGACAAGCGCGCCCACTCGCAGATAGCTTTTTACTACCGCTCCATCGGCGACGACGCGCCGTCCCTGCGGCACTTCTCGGAGGCCGTCAAACTGGACAAGAACTACGCGCCCGCGTACAACAACATCGGCTACGCCAACCTCCGCATGGGCAGGTACGCCGACGCCGAGCGGGCCTTCAAGACCTACATCAAACTCATCCCGAAGAACCCCAACCCTTACGATTCATACGCCGAGTTGTTGATGAAGACGGGCAAGTACGACGAGTCCATCAAGCAGTACAACAGGGCGCTGAGCGTTGACCCGACATTCTTCAACTCCTACAGGGGCATGGGCAACAACTACGCCTACAAGGGCGACTATGCTAAAGCCCGTGAGTCCTACAAGCTGATGTTCGACAAGGCTCCTGACGACGCGGGCAGAGACCTGGCCCTGGTGTCCGAGATGAACTCTTACGTGGCGGAGGGTAAGACGGGCGAGGCGCTTGCGGTTAACGAACGGCGGCGGGGGATGGCCGAGAAGGCGGGCGACATCCAAACGCTCATCGGCATTCACACCGCCGCCGGGTTCATCCTCGTCGAAGCGGGCAAATTGGACGACGCCGCCAAGCATTTCGAGAAGGCCGACCAACTCAGGGAAGACCCGTCACTGCCGGCCGCGGGCCGGGAGAATCGGCGCCTCGGCAGTATGCAGAATCGTACCCGCCTCTCGATTGCCAGGCAGGACTTCGGCCCCGCCAGGACTCAATTAGAGGAGATCAGGCAGCACCTCTCGTCGCGGAAGAACCCGAATCAGGAGAGGGGCTACAACGAGACGGCCGGATTCCTGGAGCTCGGTCAGAAGAATTACACCAAGGCGTTAGAGTACTTCGCCAAGGCGGACCCCAATGACCCTTACGTCTGGTATTACCAGGCGGTCGCCTACGAGGGGGCTGGGGATAAAAAAAGTGCGGCAGCGCTCTACCGGAAGGTGGTCAACTGGAACCAACTCGACGACACCGGCCACGCCGTCGTGCGCTCGCGCGCCCTGGCCAGAGGGGTCGAGTTGTCCAAACTGTCCAAGTAATACTGACCAAACTTCCCGGCGAGTATGACCACCGCACGCCCTCCCTCGGGCTTCCGCCTTAAGGCACATCCGGGGCCGCAAGCCCGACCGTGAGGGAGGGCGCACGCAATTGCAACTCGCTATAGTGCGCGAAGCCGCCGCGCCGGTCTCGACGGTCTGAAGGCCCGCGGCGGCGGCGGCTTCGCCCCGCGTCACCCGATCTGCTTCTTCTGCTCGGGCGCCCGCGTCAGTCTCTGACAGGGCGCAAGGGGTGGCTCATTTAGGCCGTCTGAAAACTGTCGCTTTGTCCGATTGCCGGGGCAGGTGGGCTGCCCGTACAATACCCGTTCGCCCCGACGCCTCTTGCCCCATGCGTATTACTTACCACCTACTCGCCGCCGCCCTCTTCATCACGGCCGCCGCCGCTGCTCCGCCCTGCTTCGGCCGCGGCGCGGCCACGACGACGGATGACGCGGCCGCGGAACAGAGCGCGCGGCCGGCCCGCATCTTCCTCATCCTCACGAGCGGGACGAAGACGGAGGTCGAGGAGGTGGCGGAGAAGTCCGAGGGCTTCTGGTTCCGGCGCGGGAACGTGTGGACGCTGATCGACCGCTCGAAGGTGGCGCGCGTCGAGCGCGAGTTACCGGCGGAGAAGGTCGCGGCTGCGGGCGCCGCCCCGAAGGCCGCGGCCGCGCGCTGGTCGCTCTCGGATGCGGCGCGGGTCGAGTCGTTCTTCGTAAAGAGGTTCGGCCGGGCGCTGCCCGTCACGGCCTTCGGGCAGTCGGGTTTGCACAATCGCTGGGGCTACGACCACCGGGACTCGTTGGACGTGGGCCTACACCCGGATAGCCTTGAGGGGAGGGAACTGATGGCCTTCCTCTCCGGCGAGGGCCTCCCCTTCATGGGCTTCCGCAGCGCCATCCCCGGCGTAGCCTCCGCCCCGCACATCCACATCGGCCTCCCCTCGCGCCGGCTCACCTCGCGCTAAAGTCCGCAGCCGCACGCTCCTCCTCATCCTCCTTCCCCAGACCCTTCTTTAAATCTCTTACAGACACGTCCCCGACTTTTGAGTCGGTCAAGCGTCCGTGTGTGCGAGACGGGCGCGCGCGTGCGAGCGCGTGCGTCCCCGTCGAGACCCCACTGCCGGCGCGGCCGGTCGCGCCGGGTGAAGGTCACGGGGTAGCAGGAAACTGCTATCGGCCTCTGGCTATTTGTTGGCCGGGAGAAGGGATACAGTAGCAGTAAATAACCTCGAAAAATGGGCAATCACTCCGATGTGCTCTTCACGAAAAGACATTATCTTGTCATCGTCCTCAAAGTGAGATTTCGGCCGTGCGGCCTCACGAAAGTCCAAAAAGTAAATTGCCCGGGGAAGCGCAAGCGGGCGTGCATGAGAGAGAAAGCATGACGCCCGAATCCATGGCGGAACGAGTGGCGCTGACGCCCCGATTCAGAGCGCAGCCCCGCGAGTGGGTAGAGCGTCCCGACCGTCTCTACGAACGTTTCCACGTGAGGGTCAGAGGCACGGACGCCGCGGGTAAAAAATTCAAGGTGACGACGGTTCTGGAAAATATCAGCGAGGGCGGTTTGTACGTGCTCCTCGACCGCAGGGTCGAAGGCGGCGCGCCGCTCTCGTTTTTCGTCAGCTTCTCGACGCTCCCTCAGGGGGAGGCCAAGAACGCCCCGCGCCTGTGCGCGCGCGGGCACGTACTACGAGCCGAGGCTCAGCCGGACGGCCTGTGTGGAGTGGCCGTCTCATTCACGCGCCACAGGTTCGTTCAAGGACACAACGTCAACGGAGGCGCTTGGCGCGCCGCCAACCACAAAGGCACTGGCACAGGCTGAGCACCCCGAACTAAGCCCCCACCAGCATAAGAGATAAAAGGATTGCCCCCATGAATAGCAGCAAGAATTCCCCCACGACTCGTACTCGCCACCCGTTTAGCATCGTCTTCGCCAAATCGCGGACTCGGCTGGCGGCAATTTTAATGATTGTGACGACGCTGGCCACCGCGGGCTTCTCCGCGACCTCCTCGGCGGGCTCGCTCCACAAGATCATATTCGACACGTTTTTAAGCCCCACGGCTCCTTCCGTGACGAAGGGCATCGAGCTGAAGGCCTCGTCGGCCCAGGGCGCGTTGGCTCCTCAGCAGGGCACGAACGCGGCGACGGCCATGAACTCTTCGGCCGGGGCGGCGCGTCAGGGCCACACGGCGACGCTGCTCGGCGGCGGCCAAGTCCTCGTCGTCGGCGGCGACGCCGGCGGCACCGCGGAAGTGTTCGACGCGGCCACGGGGACGCACGCCGTGACCGGCGGTCTGAGCCTCGCGCGCTTCGACCACACGGCGACGAAGCTGGCGGACGGGCGCGTCATCGTCATCGGCGGGCGCAGCGGCGGGACGGCCGAAGCCACGACCGAGATTTACAACACGACTACCGGCTCCTTCGAGGCCGGGCCGTCCATGAGCGTCGCGCGTGCAGGTCACAGCGCGACGCTTTTGTCTGATGGGAAGATTCTCGTCGCGGGCGGCGACGCGGCGGGCAGCGCCGAGGTCTACGACCCGGCGGCGAACAGCTTCAGCGCGGGCGGCGCGGCGATGGGTGTTGCGCGCTCCGGCCATTCGGCGGCGCTGATGAACGACGGCCGCGTGATCGTCGTCGGCGGACGTGACGCCGGCGGCAACGAGCTTGAGTCGGCCGAAATTTACAACGGCTCGGGGTTTAGCGCGACGGGTAACGCGATGGCCCACCACCGCGTGCGCGCGCATCTGCGCGTGCTGCCCGACGGCAAGGTGCAGGTCATCGGCGGCAACGACGACGACTCGATGGAAGTCTACGACCCGGCGGTTGACGTGTTCGGCGCGCACGGCCACCTGATCCCGGTCACCGACCCGGACGCCGCGCTCCTCGAAGACGACATCCTCGGCGCGCAGACGCGCGCGGCCTTCTTCCACCACGGGCAGGCGGACGCCGTGCGCGACCGCGAGGGCCACACCATCACGGAAATCCCGCAGTTGGGCAAGGCTGTCGTGCTCGGCGGCGTGAACACCGAGGGCGCCGCCCTCAACTCCGCCTCCATCCTGAACAGCTCCGCCGCGACCGTGACGACGGACAAGCTCGACTACGCTCCGGGTCAGACGGCCACAATTTCAGGGACGGGCTGGCAGCCGAACGAAGTTGTCAACATCATCCTTCACGAAGACCCGCACACACACACGGAGAGGCGGCTCGCGCCTCAAGCTAACGCCGAAGGTGATTTCTCAGCCAACTACCTCGTTGACAGCCACGACTTTCAGGTGACGTTCATCGTCGGAGCGAAGGGCGCTTCGTCCAGCAGGACTGCACAGACGACGTTTACTGACGGAAATTTAAACATATTCACGAGCGGCCCGAGTTATACACTCGTGTCCGACGTGTATAACTCGGCGAACTGTACGGGTTCGGTGCCAACTAATACGTCACAAACCGTCACCTTAGCTTCCAATGCTCAGTTCTCCATTAACGCCAACACCAAGTCGTACAAGCTGACCGTGCAAGGCCCGCCCGCCGGCTTCACGAACTGGACTACTTCCAGCCTAGGCACTGGTGTTTCAGTTTTCAGCAACGTCGGAAACGTACTTTGTCTTAACACCACTAGCCCCAGCGGGTCTGGAAATGCCACCGCTAACTTCAGCACCGCAGCCACGGCACTCACTGTCGGTCCTGCGTCTGGCGCCTACGGCGGCACGGCTAATCTCTCGGCCACTCTTAAGACTCCCAACGCAAGCGGCGCCGGCGTAAGCGGCAAGACCATCAGCTTCACGCTCAACGGCAACAGCGTCGGCTCAGCAATCACCAACGCGAGCGGCGTCGCCACGCTTTCTAACGTCAGCTTGGCAGGCATCAACGCGGGCAGCTACCCCGCCGGCGTTGCCGCCAGCTTCGCAGGCGATGCGAGCTTCTTAGCCAGCAGCGGCAGCAACTCCCTGACGGTGAGCAAGGCTGCGACCACCACGACGGTAACCTGCGGCGTCGGGCCGTTCACTTTCACCGGCGCGGCGCAGACGCCCTGCACGGCCACGGTCACGGGTGCGGGCGGCCTGAATCAGTCGTTGACGGTCAACTACACCAACAACACGAACGCCGGGACAGCTACAGCCAGTGCGAGCTACGCGGAGAGCGCCAACCACCTCGGCAGCTCTGACTCGGAGAACTTCACCATTGACAAGGCTTCGTCCACGACCGTCGTCACCTGCCCGACGAACGTCACCTACACGGGCGCGGCGCAGACGCCCTGCTCGGCGGTAGTGACCGGAGTGGGCGGGCTCAACCAGTCGCTGACGGTAAGCTACTCGAACAACACGAACGCGGGCACCGCAAGCGCCAGCGCCACCTTCGCGGGAGATACGAACCACACCGGCAGCAACGACTCGAAGAACTTCACGATTGATCCGGCCGCCTCGACGACCGTCGTGACGTGTCCGACCAACGTCACTTACACTGGCGCGGCGCAGACGCCTTGCACGGCCACGGTCACCGGGGCCGGCGGGCTCAATCAGTCGTTGACGGTCAACTACGCGAACAACACCGACGCCGGCACGGCGACGGCGAGCGCTTCATTCGCCGGCGATGCCAACCACCTCGGCAGCAGCGACAGTGAGAACTTCACCATCGACAAGGCGACGACGACGACGACAGTGACCTGCCCGACGAGCGTCACCTACGACGGCTCGGCGCTTGAGCCGTGTACCGCCACGGTCACCGGCCCGGGCGCGTTGAACCAGTCGTTGACCGTGAGCTACTCGAACAACACGAGCGCGGGGACGGCCATTGCCAGCGCCTCCTACGCCGAGACCGCCAACTACTTCGGCAGCAGCGACTCGAAGAACTTCACGATTGATAAAGCCGCTTCGACGACCGTCGTCACCTGCCCGGCGAGCGCGACCTTCACCGGCGCGGCGATTGAGCCGTGCTCAGCCACCGTCACCGGCGCGGGCGGCCTGAACCAGTCGTTGACCGTCAGCTACACCAACAACGTCAACGCGGGGGCGGCCTCGGCCAGTGCGACCTACGCGGAGTCTGCCAACCACCTCGGCAGTTCCGACTCCAAGAACTTTACGATTGAGAAAGCGGCCACGACCACCGTCGTCACCTGCCCGACTAACGTTACCTACACCGGCGCGGCCATCGAGCCTTGCACGGCCACGGTGACGGGGCCGGCCCTCAGCGAGTCGTTGACGGTCAACTACACCAACAACACGAACGCCGGCGCCGCGACCGCGAGCGCGGCCTACGCGGAGAGCGCCAACTACCTTGGTAGCAGCGACTCGGAGAACTTCACCATTGACAAGGCGGCGACCGTCACCACGGTGTCTTGCCCGACGAACGTCACCTACACGGGCGCGGCTCTTGAGCCTTGCGCGGCGACGGTGACGGGCGCGGGCGGCCTGAACGAGGCGTTGACGGTCAACTACACGAACAACACGAACGCCGGCGCCGCTACGGCCAGTGCGACGTATGCCGAGTCGGCCAACTACCTCGGCAGTTCCGACTCGAAGAACTTCACCATCGACAAGGCCGCAACGACCACCGTCGTCACGTGCCCGGCGAGCGCGACCTTCACCGGCTCGGCGATTGAACCCTGTTCGGCGGCGGTGACCGGCGCCGGCGGGTTGAACCAGCCGTTGACGGTCTCTTACACCGACAACGTTAACGCCGGGACGGCGACGGCCAGCGCCTCCTACGCGGGAGACGCCAACTACCTCGGCAGCTCTGACTCGAAGAACTTCACCATCGAGAGGGCGGCGACGACAACGACCGTGACGTGCCCGACGAACATCACCTATACGGGCGCGGCCATCGAGCCGTGTACGGCCACGGTCACCGGTCCGGGCGGGTTGAACGAGTCGTTGACAGTCGGCTACACCGACAACGTCAACGCGGGCGCCGCAACGGCCAGCGCCACCTATGCCGAGACCGCTAACTACCTCGGCAGCAGCGACAGTGAGAACTTCACCATCGACAAGGCGGCCACGACGACGACGGTGACCTGCCCGACGAGCGTCACCTACGACGGCTCGGCGCAGACTCCCTGTTCGGCGAGTGTGACCGGCGCGGGTGGTCTCAACCAGTCCTTGACGG
>DASVES010000238.1:0-24827 GCA_036380435.1 Pyrinomonadaceae bacterium
TTGGCCTTTGAGAAGGGTCTTAATTTCCCCTTCTACATCTACAACGAAGACGGCACGAACCGGCGCGAGAACATCACCGACTGGGCGCTTGAGAAGTTCCACGCGCAGTACGGCGACGCGTCGATCACGAAGTGGGACATCTTTCATTACGTCTACGCCCTGCTGCATCACCCCGCCTACCGCGAACGCTACAGTGCGAACCTGAAGAGGGAACTGCCGCGCGTCCCGTTCGCGCCCGACTTCCGCGCCTTCGCCGAGGCGGGCGCGCGTCTCGCCGACATCCACGTCAACTACGAACGGCAGCCCGAGTACCCGCTCGAAAGAATCGAGAACCCGCGCGAGCCGCTCAACTGGCGCGTCGAGAGGATGAAGCTCGGCAAGGACAAAACGCAGATCGTCTACAACGACTTCCTCACGCTGGCGGGCGTCCCGGCCGCCGCCTTCGAGTATCGCCTCGGCAACCGCTCGGCCCTCGAATGGGTCATCGACCAGTATCAGGTCAGCACGGACAAGCGAAGCGGGATAACAAACGACCCGAATCGCGCCGACGACCCGCAGTACGTCGTCCGCCTCATCGCACAGGTCGTCAACGTCAGCCTCGAAACCGTCCGCCTCGTGCGCGCCTTACCCGCGCTCGGGCTGGCGGAGTCTCGGAAGGCGGGAGACGGTTCCCAAAGCCTTTGACATTCTCCCTCCACCTGACGTAAAAGCACTTGCACCAAACATCTCTTCGGCATAGGAACTTTCAGCATCCACCGATCCCCGACCTTACAGGGCCGAAAGTAAACACTGATGTCCTTTGAAGAGATGCTCTCATTCAATCGCCGTCCCGCTCGCGCGGTGAGTGGGAATTATCTTGCCCTCGGAAAGGATTGACTCACATGAACAACTTCGTACCTCGTCTTCTCGCGTTGGTAAAAGTCTCTCTGGCGCTGGCCGCCGCGACCGTGTTGCTCGCGGGCGCGCAGGTCAGCGCGCAGTGCCCCGGCGTCACGACGGTGACTGCCGGCCTCCGGCTCCCGCTCGGGATCACCCAGTCTAATCAAGATAACCTGCTCGTCTCAGAGACCGGCTTTGGCGCGCCGGGCACGGGCCGCATCTCCATCGTCGGCCCCGGCGGCAGCCGCCGGACGCTTTTGGACGGCCTCCCTTCGGGGATCAACGATGTCGGCGATCCCTCCGGCCCGGCCGGCCTCTCCCTGCGCGGGCGCACCCTCTATGTCGCCATCGGTGTCGGCGATGTGGGGGTGGCCGGCCCCATTCCGGGGACGACGGTGCCGAACCCGAACGGCCCGTCCTCGCCACTCTTCAGCTCGGTTCTGGCCATCCACTTCAGCGCCCACGTCGAGAAGACCACGGCGGGGTTTACGCTCACCGCCGCGCAACAGCAGGCGCTCGCCGGCGGCCAGAAGGTGACGCTGTCGAACGGCGGCGGCGACAAAATCACTATCGAGCTGGTCGTTGATTTTCCCAACTACATATCCAACCCACTCCCGTTCTTCGCGGACAACATCCGCCTCTCGAACCCGTTCGACCTGGTCGCCGTCGGCGGCCAGCTCTACGTCACGGACGGCGGCCGGAACCTGGTCTGGCAGGTTGACATCGATTCGGGCGCGTCCTCCGTGCTCGCAAACTTCCCGCCGCTCGCCAACCCGCTGCCCTTCGGCCCGCCCTTCATCGACGCCGTCCCGACCGGCATCGCCTACTCCGACGGCCAGCTCCTGGTGACGCTGTTCCGCGGCTTCCCGTTCCCGCCGGGCGCGTCGGAGGTGCGTGCGGTTGACCCGGAGACGGGAGCTCAAGCGCCCTTCATCACCGGCCGGTCGTCGGCCATCGACGTGCTCTCCTTCAGGAGTAAAGGCGACACGGACTACCTGGTGCTCGAATTCAGCGCCGACATGCTCGCCGGTGATCCGGGGCGTCTGCTACGATTCGAAACGCCCACCAGCACGCCGACCGTCGTCGCCGGCTGCCTCATCACGCCCACCTCCATGACGCTCGACGAGAAGACCGACACGCTCTACGTCACGGAGTTGGGCACGGGACGTGTCGTCAGCATCCCCGTCGCCCCGTAGCCGGGCCGGGTCGTGTTTATGTGTCCATCAGTGGGCGGCCGGACAAGCTTTCGGCCGCCCCTCTTTTTCGGCTCAGACGAGGGGCGCACAGACCGGCGCGCGCGGGGCCTTCTCCGCGCGCCGGGGCGTGTTCGCGCCCGTCGCCCGAATGGGATAATCTAAACTGCCGTGAACAACCCTTTCGTCCCGACGGTTCTGCGCTTCGATTCGCTGCCCTCGACCAACACGGAGGCGGCGCGGCAGGCGGCGGCCGGCGCGCCGGAGGGACTGGTCGTCGTCGCGCGCGAGCAGACGGCGGGGCGTGGGAGGCAGCAGCGCGTGTGGTCTTCGCCGCGCGACGCGGGACTCTACCTGAGCGTGTTGCTTCGGCCGCGTCTGCCCGCCGTCGAGTGGCCGCTGCTGACGCTCGCGGCGGCCCTCGCCGTCTCCGACGCGCTCGAAGAGACGTGCGCGCTGCGCACCGACATCAAGTGGCCGAACGATTTGCTCGCGGGCGGGCGCAAGCTCTGCGGCATCCTCGCCGAGACGGTCGAGTCCGAGCGCGGGCGCGCGTGTGTCGTCGGCATCGGCGTCAACCTCAAGGCTTCCGCATACCCGCCCGAGCTGCGCGCATCGGCCACATCAATCGAGGAGGCGACGGGCGCGCTTGCGGGCGACAACTCTTTGCTTGCGGGCGTCGATTCTTTGATCGAGAGTCTGGTGCGCGCCGTCGGGCGTCGCTACGCGCGGCTCCAGTCGGAGGGCGGGGCCAGAGAGACGCGGCGCGAGTGGTCGGCGCGCTCGTCTTACGCGGAAGGCCGGCGCGTGCGCGTCCGACTCGACGGCGAGAGCTTCGAGGGCGTGACGCGTGGGCTGGAGCCGGATGGGGCATTGCGCGTGGAGTCAGAAGGAGGCGCGGTCAGGACGGTGCGCGCCGGGGACGTGACGGCTCTGAGGGCGGCGCTTTGAAGACGCCGGCCAGAGCGCGCTTAAGAATGCCGGCCCGTCGGGCGAAGTAAATCCGGCTCATCGTCGTCGTCCTCAGGCTCCTCTTCCGGCGGGAAGACGACGCGGTCGTAAACGTCGGCGAGCTGAAGCGTGCAGTTGATTGAGTCGAGGCGCAGGACGGCTTCGAGGCCGAGCGCCGGCGTGTAAATCCACGGCCCGTCGGGCAGGCGGCCGAAGTGGTCGATGTGCGGGGCAATCTGGGAGACGAGGACGTAGTCCGTGAGAGTCGGCAGCCACCTCTGGTAGCGCAGCCACTTCTCGCCGCGGTCGAAAGCCTCGGTCGTGGGCGACAGGACTTCAACGATGACGGATGGGTTTAGCAGCACGTCGCGGTGCTCGTCAATGTGCTTGAGTTCGCCGCAGACGACTACGAGATCGGGATAGGAGTAAAGCCCCTTCGACGAGCGCCGCGACTTCGGGGCGGGGCCGCTGCGAACTTTGGTGTCTTTCGAGAACGCCTGACAGGGCGTACCTCGGAGTTGGGCGTAAAGCTGCCCCGCGATGTTGATGCAGATGGCGCCGTGCGCGGGGCTTTCGCCGGCCATCTCATAGATGACGCCGTCGAGATACTCATATCGTTCTTCGGACTCGCGTTCAATGGCGAGGTATTCTTCAATAGAGTAAATGAGTTCGGTCCGCGGTAAGCTCATCGGCGCTCGGCCTCCGTCATTAAGGGGTTGCATGAGCAGCATCGGCGCCCATGATTATAGCCTGAATCCTTCGTAACAAGCTCGACCAATGACAGGGAAACGCATCATCCTCTCGACGTTCGGCTCCTTCGGCGACGTGCATCCGTACATCGCCATCGCGCTGGAGTTGAAGCGGCGGGGACATCGGCCCGTTATCGCCACGACGGAGATGTACCGCGAGAAGATCGAGCCGCTGGGGCTGGAGCTGCACCGCGTGCGGCCCGACATGCCCTCCTACGACGAGCCGGAGCGCGTGGCCGCGATGATCGAGTATGTGGTCGATGAGAAGCGCGGGCCGGAGCGCCTGCTTCAGACGATGATCGTGCCTCACCTGCGCGACGCTTACGAAGACCTGCTGGCGGCGACGGAAGGGGCCGACCTGCTGCTCACGCACCCGCTGCCGTTCGTCGGCCCGCTCGTCGCCGCGAAGACGGGCGTGCCGTGGGTTTCGAGCGTGCTCGCGCCGGGGTCGTTCCTCTCCGTCTACGACCCGCCGGTGCCGCCGCAGTTTCCCTCGGCGCACAAGTTAATGGCCGCGAGCCGACATCTCAGCCGCGTCGTGATGTGGCTCGCGCGCAAAAAGATCGACGCGCTCCTCGGGCCGATCTACGAATTCCGCCGGCAGCTCGGCCTGCCGCGCGGCGGCAACCCGATGATGGAGGGCCAGCACTCGGGCGCGCTCGTCCTCGCGCTCTACTCGAAGGTGCTCGGCGCGCCGCAGCCGGACTGGCCCGCGAACGTGCGCGTCACCGGCTTTCCCTTCTACGACCGGCGCGACCGCGCGGGCGACCCCACAGGTCTCGCGCCCGAGCTGGAAAAGTTTCTCGACGCGGGCGAGCCGCCCGTCGTCTTCACGCTCGGCTCGTCGGCCATCTGGGTGGCCAAGGATTTTTACACGGAGTCGATCAAGGCGGCGCGCGCTTTGGGCGTGCGTGCTCTGCTGCTCATCGGCGACGAGCGCAACCGTCCGGCCGACGTGTTGCCCGAGGGCGTGGCCGCGTTCGACTACGCGCCCTATGGCGAGCTGCTGCCGCGCGCGCGCGCAATCGTCCATCAGGGCGGCGTCGGCACCACGGGGCAAGCCCTGCGCGCCGGGCGCCCCACGCTCATCGTCCCGCACGCCTTCGACCAGCACGACAACGCCGAGCGCGCCGCGCGCCTCGGCGCGAGCCGCACGCTGCGGCGCACACGCTACAACGCCGACGCGGCGGCGCGCGAGTTGCGCGAGCTCCTGGGTGCTGAGTCTTACGCGAGACGTGCCGAAGAGGTCGGGCGCGTCGTGCAGTCGGAGGACGGGGGGCGCGCGGCGTGCGACGCGATTGAGGAAGAATTGAATCATTGATTCGTCGGTTCAATGAAGTAGTGGTTCATGCTTTCATGGAACCGATGAATCAATGATTAAACGAATCAATATTTTCCGCCCTCCCGGTCTCGTGTTATCTTGTCGCGGCTCTGAATCCAATCCACTATCGCGGAGAAGACAGATGACGACCGACGTGCTGACGGAAGAGGCGTTCGCCCGCAACTTGAACACGACGTTTCGCGTCCCCCTGGGGGACGGCCGGAAGGTCGAGCTGGAGTTAGTCGAGGTGGCCGGCTACAAGGACAGGCCTGACGAGCAGCAGGGGATGGAACGCTTCTCCCTATTCTTCGAGGGGCCGGCCGAGCCGTTCCTGCCGCAGGCCAGCTACACGATGGAGCATGAGCGGATGGGCGAGGTACTGATCTTCATCGTCCCCATCGCCAGCACCGGCGGGGGCTTCCGCTATCAGGCCGTCTTCAACTTCCACAGAAAGTGAACGGTGACGACTACTCGCTTACTCCCTTGGCGGAGGCTGTGCACGATAAATTAAAGGATGTGAAAGCGTATGAGACTGATCTTCACAGCCTCCCTACATCTGGTCATCCTCCTCGCCTCGATTTCGCCGCAGGCACAGACGCGCCCGCGCGGCACAAGGAGACCGCCTCCTCGACCCCCGACAACTTCCGTGACCAGACCGGAGTCGGTCGGCGAGGATGAAGTCCTGCGGGTGACGACCAACCTCGTCACCGTCCCCGTCAGCGTCAGGGGGCATGACGGCAGCTACGTGTTTGACCTTAAGCAGGGAGACTTCCGCATTTATGAAGACGGCGTCGAACAGGAGATAACCCACTTCAGCAGCGTCGAGCAACCCTTCACCGTTGTGCTTCTGGTGGACACGAGCTCCTCGACGGAGCCCAACCTCGGGGAGATCAAAGAGGCGGCCAACGCCTTCTTCGGTCAACTGCGGCAGAAGGACTCCGTGCTGCCCGTCACCTTCGACGGGCAGGTACGCCCGCTCTTGTCCAAGGGCACGAGTAGTCGAACCGTTTTGCGCGACGCCGTCGAAAGAGCGCGCACGGACACGGGGAACAACGGCACCAAACTTTACGACGCCGTCGATTATGCTTATCAAGTGCTCCGGCGCGTTTCAGGCAGGAAGGCCATCATCTTGTTCACGGACGGCGACGACACCTGGAGTAGTGCGACGATGAGGAGCACGCTCTGCAACACCGCGGAACTTGACGCCCTCATTTACCCGATCCACTACGGCTCTTCGCCCTCCACGAATTACCTTCGGGCCTTGGCCAGCGAGACCAGCGGACGCTATTACCAGGCCGACAACGTCGAAATGATCAAACAATCCTTCGCCGCCGTGGCCGAAGAGTTGCGCCGGCAATACAGCATCGGCTATTACCCCAAAGCGACTTCGCGTCACCAGCAGGAGCGGCAACTTAGAGTAGAGGTTAAAGGCCCGGCCGCGGGCGTGACGACGCGCAAGTCTTACCTCTACCGGCCGTGAGGTAGACACAATTTCCCGTCTTACCAATCGGCCTTATCGGGTCGCTTGCCTCTTGATGCGTTTACGGTCTTCGGCGGCTGAAGGGGGCAGCGTCCCCTCCCTCCTGGAATGGCGCCGCGGCGCCCGACCCGCAGGTCGCGCCGTGAGTTCGGAACTGTCCACTTCCGGCAGGCTTCCGCCCCCCGCGTGCGCGGCCCTTCGGGCGCGAATGCCGGATTCGCTGCTTGCGATGAATACCACTCAGGGGTTGAGGCGGTTAATTACCGCATGATAGTACAACCACTTCTTGTCCTTCTTGCCGGGGACTATAAAGAGGTCGAACGACCCAAGCGCGTCTTGCTCTAGCAGGTAGGTTCTCTGCGGGAGGGGTTGATTTAGGGGGCCACTAAATCTGAGCACGAAGCATTCGCGCCCCGCCACCGTTTGATCGGGGACAGGCCCTATGTTGGAGACCTCAATCAGTGTCAACTCCACCGCGTTCGAGGCTCCGGCGTTGATTCGGAAGACCGTGTTCAGGTTTGCCTGAAACGTCGCCTTGGTGAAATTGTTGAGCGGATCGAGGCGGCTCTCAGGTGGGATGGGGAATCCCTGGCCGGAGTCCGAACCCCCGGTGCCGGTTTGTTGTCCGAATGCGAGGTCGGTGACGGATAAAGAAACTCCGGTGGCGAGGACGAGCATGGTCCCTCGCTTCATAAAATCGCGCCGTGAAACAATCATTGGGGGCTCCTTAGCTTACTCAGATGTCTTTAGCTGTTGCGTAAGGTGGTATGCGTGAGGGGCTTGGAACTTCTATCAATTTAATGCGGCGGAGTCAAATATTTTCTTGCTCGGGACCTGACGAAGGATTACAATCGCGACCCTGCGCTTCTGTCAGGTACAAAGTTTTGGCAGCCGCTCCTCCTATCGTCACACGCAGTACTTCTGAGGTGATAGCCCTCTCGCCAGTTTCGACTTTTCTCCTTCAGGTTGGCTTTCTGTGACGACCGGCGACGGCTCATTCAACCATAACCGGGCGCTCTTCGGCCTGCCCGGCACGGCCTTCGGCGGCGGCTCTTTTCGCTCAGCATCGCGCGGCGCTGTTTCAGTCGCACCGCGGGGGTGCGACTGAAACTCCAGGTGAGGATACCTAACGATGCCCTTTACTCGCAGGCAGAGACGACGCCTCAAGTGGAAGACCCTCACAACCGGGAAACCCCTGGTGTGTGCGCTACTGTTGGTTATCGGCTTCGGGTTGGCGGTGTCCCTCGCCGGCCCTCTGGGAGGGGAGGTCAGGGGAACGATAGTTGGTCTCGCTGACTATTTCACTGACGGCGCGGGTAAAGATAAAGACAAGCCTCCGCACACTCCGCCCGGCTCGTCAGCCGGGCAGACAGCCTCTCGGGCGACAGGCGATTCGCCATCCGGCCCCGCCTTCCGCATCTCGCGAGCATCGGCGGCTGGACCCAACCGCAATGTCAAGTCCGCGGATGTCGCGTACAACCGTGACGACAAAGAGTACTTAGTCGTTTGGCAGGGCGACGGCCTCAACGGGGCCAACCTCAGGGGTGTGGATGAAATCTTCGGACAGCGCGTCAACGCCGCGACGGGTCGTGAAATCGGCCCCAACTTCCTCATCTCGAACATGTCGGTTTGCGGGACGGATTGCGACGCCAACAAACCGCGGATCGCTTACAACGGCGCCGCACGCGAATATCTGGTCGTCTGGCACGGCTCCGGCTTGATCGACATGCCGGGTAAGATTTCTGAGGTCTACGGCCAGCGTATCAGCCGCGGCGGCGACGAAATCGGCAGCGATTTTCGCATCTCCAACACGACGGACTTGGGCAAAGTGAACGGCAACTTCGTGCGGGCGAGCGCGCAGGCCGACGTCGCCTGGAACAGCGTCAACAATCAGTATCTCGTGATTTGGAGCGGCATGGGGCAGCCGGAAGACGTCGTGAAACTGGAGATTTACGGACAACTCCTGACTTCCGGTGGCGAAGCCGTCGGCAACGATTTTCGTATCTCCAACACAACCGAACAGGGCAACAACTTCCACGCCAGCACCCCCGCGGTCGCCTTCAACAGTACCAACAACCAGTACCTGGTCGTTTGGACCGGCGGCTTTAAGGAAGAGTCTCGAACCGAGGTTTGGGGGCGGGCCCTCGCCGCGAAGGGCGGGCCGCTCGGCGACGGTGATTTCCGCATCTCCCAGGTCAGCACGGCCGCCGGCAGCAACCGGCGCGCCGGTTCGCCTCATGTCGTCTACAACGGTAGCAACAATGAGTACTTCGTCGCGTTTCACGCAAACGGGTTGGCGGGCGAAGCAAATGAAGGCGTGAATGAAATCTTCGGACAGAGGATAGATGCGGCGAAACTGACCGAGACCGGGCCCAACGACTTCCGCGTCTCGAACATGGGGGGCGCCGGGAATGGAGCGATAAGGCCGCGGGTGATTTACAACAGTTTCGATAAAGAGTATTTGGTAATCTGGCGGGGCGTTCGGGCTAACGTCCCGCCTGAGGTTTTCGGCCAGCGGGTGAGCTTGAGCGGGACTGAAATCGACGCGGACTTCCAGGTCTCGAATATCGCCGCGGTCGGGAAGGATCGCTCAGTCAACGCCGCCGTCGTGGCTCACGGCGGCGACGGCGGCGAGTATCTGGTCGTGTGGCACGGCAACGCGCTGCCCGACGCGACCGGCAAGGCCATTAACGAGGTCTTCGGCCAGCGAGTGAGGATCATGCCGGCGCGGGGCACGCGGCAGTGATCCTCTCCGCGCATGGAGGCTGTCGAAAAAAGTTCGGAAGTAGGAAATCAAATCGTTGACAAGTCATAGGCAAGAAACTCCCGGGAGCCGCTTCTCGAACAACGGCTCCTGCCGGGGCCTATCTGCCGCCTCTCACTGAGCGAACACGTTAGTGCCGACTTTCATTTTATTCTTCTTGAAAATTTCCCCCGCACCGGTTACAATCCCGCCGCTTCGCACTTCAAACAAGCGCTGTTCGGTTCTACAAGCAGACAATACGGGACGAATCTCCACCACCGGCATTTCCGTAAGTACACAGGTCTGAGTCTTTCTTACACACCTCGACTTCTCCGTTCGGCATCGCAAGCTGAATCGGACGCACCCACCAAGCCGGTTGACAACAAATGTGGGAAGCTAAATCCACTAAGGAGTGAACTATGGCCGAACCCTTTCTCAGTGAAATCAGAATCATGAGCTTCGTATTTGCCCCGAAGGGCTGGGCTCTCTGTAATGGGCAACTGCTACCCATCAACCAGAATCAGGCCCTCTTCAGCCTGCTCGGCACGACCTTCGGCGGCGACGGTCGCGTCAACTTTGCGCTGCCCGACCTGCGGGGCCGCACGCCCATCCACGTCGGCAGCGGGCACACGCTCGGCGAGAGGGGCGGCGAGCAGGCGCACACGCTCAGCATCGCCGAACTCCCGACGCACATCCATACGTTGCAAGCTTCCGCTAACGACGGCACCACGCTCGTCCCCTCCAGCAACGTCGTGCTGGCGAAGCGGGCCGCCGAGATTTATCACGCCCCGACGAACCTGGTGGCGATGAACGCCGCCTCCGTCCCCAACGTCGGGGGCAGTCAGGCTCACTTGAACATGCAGCCGTTTCTGACCCTCAGTTTCTGCATCGCGCTGCAAGGAATTTTCCCGTCCCCCAACTAAGGAGGCACACATGGCACAGCCATACGTAGGCGAAATCAGAATGTTTGCGGGCAACTTCGCCCCAGCGGGCTGGATGTTTTGTGAGGGCCAGTTGCTCCCCATCTCGGAGAATGAGACGCTGTTCCAGTTGATCGGCACGACCTACGGGGGCGACGGTGAGAGTACCTTCTCGCTTCCCGACCTGCGCGGGCGCATCCCTATCCACCAGGGCAACGGCTTCATCCTGGCTGAGACTGGGGGCGCCGAGGAGATCACCCTGACGGTCAATCAAATCCCGGCGCACACGCACCCGCTGCTGGCGTCGGCCGACCAAGCCAACACTCCCAACCCACAGGGCAACGTGCTGAGCGAGACGGTCACAACCACCCCCTACTTCAACGACGTGCCGAACACGAACCTGAACCCCGTTTCGATCACACCCGTTGGGGGCAGCCAGCCGCACACCAATTTCCAGCCGTACCTTTGCATCGACTTCATCATTTCGCTGTTCGGGATTTTCCCGTCCCCAACTTAAGGAGAACCGTTCATGGCAGACCCATTTGTCGCTGAAATTCGCATCTTCCCTTTTAACTTTGCGCCGAAGGGTTGGGCGTGGTGCAACGGCCAGTTATTGCCGCTCTCGCAGAACACGGCGCTCTTCTCGCTGCTCGGCACCACCTACGGCGGCGACGGCAAGTCGACCTTCGCGCTGCCCGACTTGCAGGGCCGCGCGCCGATGCACCCCGGACAGGGGCCGGGACTTTCGCTCCACGACCTCGGCGAGACCGGCGGGTCGGAGACGGTCTCGCTGCTCATATCCGAGATACCGGCGCACACCCACGCCCTCAGGGCTTCTTCGGAGATCGGCGAGGACCGGACACCCGCCGGGGAGGCCATAGCACAGTCAACAGGCGGGTTCCTCTATCGCACCCCGGCAGATGGCCTGGTGCCTATGGCTTTTCAAGGGCTGCCGCCGGCGGGCGGCGACCAGCCGCACAACAACCTACAGCCGTACCTGACCTTCTACTTCAACATCGCCCTCCAGGGCGTCTTCCCACCGCGCACATAGAAGGTAGCCGGTAGAAGGCAGCCGGGACGTTGCTACGCACGGAACGTCCCGGCTAACTTGTTCTGCCGGCACTCGCTTCCTGCGCGGCAGCCGTATGTGAAAACTTGAAATCCGCTGCCCCGGTAGAAATTGACCTCGAAGGACCATGAAAACGCCACGCCAGGTGTCAGCGCAAGCTTGAGTTTTATGCACAACAATTTTCCTGGTTGGTTCGCTTTGTGCCCCGGGTCATCGAACACCAGTCTGCACCCCACGGCCCCACTTCTTCTTTCCTTATCACGGTTAAAAAATCGCTGCCGCTTCGGGAAAATCCTTGTTGGGGAGATGGGTTCTGTGATAGTCTTCGCCTGAATTTTAGAGGAAGTAGGCCCTTTCCGTTCTCCTCGCAACTCCGTCAAAGGACTTTCCGGGACGGCTCGCAGGAGCGCTTGCCCTTCCTGATTTTCGCTTTACCTAATCCCGTTACTTCATGCTCGCTAGCATCGACTTTAGCTCGATTCTAACGCGCCAACTCTCAATCGCGCCTTTCAAATTGGCCCCTTACCTCAAAGGATATTCCCCCATGAAGTCTCTTACTGCCCCCGCGCCCCACAGCAACGCCAGAGCTTATTTTGCCATTCTGATCTCGTTCTTCCTCGTCGCGCTGCCGGTCACGCCGGTCATGGCGGCCTCGGCAGCCTCGGCGGCCCCTGTCGGCTCTGCCAAACCAAGGCCGGAGCCCATCAGGAGTGATTTTAAGTCGGCGGATTCAGACGCGGGCGGTGAAGCCGTTCCGGCGGAGGCGCTCGGCGCGCCGCCCGTCCCCGCGGCGCTCGCGCCCGTGGTCACGGCCTCCAAGGCTGATTCGTTCCCGGCGGGCGGGGACGTTGATAACGATGGGAAGGCTGATCAAGGCGACACGATTGAGTACACCGTCACCATCAACGCGAGCGGCGAAAACGCCACGGGCGTCTCCTTCAGCGACACGATTGACGGCAGCACCACGCTCGTCCCCGGCTCAGTCACGGTGACCCCGGTGGCCATCAACGACAGCTACATTGCGACGGGCAACGTGCGTATCCAGGTGCCGGCGGCGAGCGGCGTGTTGCTGTCGGGGGACGACGACTACCTCGGCGCCCCGGCGGCGACCCTGAGCGGCTTCGGGAACGCGCTGGGAAATGCCAACGGCACGGCCCCCGGTGGCACGGTGACGACCACGAACGGCGGCACGGTCATCCTTGCGAGCGACGGCAGCTTCAGCTACAACCCCGGGCCCGGCTTCGAGGGCGCCGACAATTTCTTCTACACGCTGACGAACTCGGCAGGGAGCAACGTCGGGCAGGTGACCATCACCGTCAGCGACATGATCTGGTTCGTCAACGACGACGACCCGACGCCGGGCGGCGACGGGCGGCTCACTAACCCGTTCAACTGCCTGGTCGGCGCGGGCTGCTTCGACCAGGTGGCGGCCGACGGCGCTGGCGACAACATCTTCCTTTACAGCGGCAGTTACACGGGCGGGCTGACGCTCCTCAACAACGAGACGCTCATCGGGCAGGGCGCCGGTGACACGCTGGCGAACATCGCCGGCATCACCCTCGCGCCGCACAGCGACGCCTTGCCCAACACGGGCGGCGCCCGCCCAACCGTCTCGGCCGGCAGCGGTAACATCACCCTCGGGACCGGCAATCTGCTCCGCGGCTTCAACATCGGCAACAGCGGGGCCGGGGCGGCGATTTCTGGCACCAACTTCCTCGCGCTGGCGGTGAGCGAGATGACCATCAACGGCACGGGCCAGGCGCTCAACCTCACCAACGGCACTCTCAATGTGTCTTTAGACAGCATCACGTCCACCGGCGGCAGCAAGGGCGTCAGCCTCACGACCATCACCGGCGGCAGCCTCACCAGCGGCTCGACCAACGTCCAGACCCCGAGTGGCGTGGGCGTGGAAGTGATAGGATCGGTCGCCAACGTCAGCTTCGCGAACACCACTGTCAACGGCTCGGGCGGGACGGGCGTCAGACTGGATAACAACACCGGCAACGTCAGCTTCGCCGACCTCGACATCACGCCCAACTCGGGCCAGCGCGCGCTGTACGCGACCAACAACGCCATCAGCAGCGGCAGCATTACGGCCACCAGTGGCACGATCAGCACGACCAACGCGGTCGCCGTCGAGATCACGCGCGCCAGCCCGACCACCTCGCTGAGCATGGCGCTGACGAGCGTCTCGGCGAGCGGCGGCACGAGCGGCATCGTCTTGCAGAACACGTCGGGCAGCTTCGCCGTGTTGGGCACCACTGCCGGCATCTGCGGCGGCTCGGTCACCAACACCACGAACCCCGCCGTCGCCGCCACCGTCACCGCGGCCAACACCGCCGACTGCACGGGCGGGACGATTCAGAACATGACGGCCGACGGCATCCGCCTCAACAACGCCAGGAACGTCTCGCTCACGCGGATGCAGATCGTCAACGGCGCTCAGAGCGGCATCTTCGGCACCGCGGTCAACGGCTTCGAGCTGATCTCGTCCTTCATCTCCAACAACGGCAACGCCGCCGACGAGGTCGGCCTCAAGTTCACCGACGTCGTCAACCCCGGCACCGTCAACGGCCTCGTCGGGACGGCCCTCAACGGGGCGAACCCGACCCGGATCATCAACTCGACGGTGCGGCAGTCGGGCGAGTTCAACGTCGAGGTGGTCAACCGCACGGGCACACTCACCGACCTGTTCGTTGACGGCTGCCAGTTCACCGACACGAAACTCAACGCCGGGCCGGCCGACGCCGACGGCTTCAACGTCGAGATGCAGAACACGGCGGTGGCGACGGTGCGGCTCCAGAACAGCGTCTTTACGAACAACTTCACGCAGGGGGCGCAGCTGTCGGCGATTGACAGCGCCAACCTGACGGCGACGGTGACGAGCAGCACGTTTACGAACAACAACGAGGGGTTCGTCTGCAACCACTCGGGGAACTCCGACCTCGTCTGCACGGTGGGCGGCGACACGGCCGCGCAGGGCAACCACTTCGAGGGCGAGCCCGGCGGCGCCGGCACTGACACGGGTGCGCTGATCGTGGCGAGCACGGGGAGCACGGGGACGGTGAGCGCGAGCCTGACGGCGAGGATCAAGCACAACCACGTGACGGCGGCGAACAATCAGGTCAACCACTCGATCATCGCCTTCATGAGCGGGGTGGGGACGCCCGGCTCGGTCAACATCAGCAACAACACGGTCAACCATCAGGTCTTCGGGCACGCCATCCTGGTGGACACGCCCGACAACGCCGCCAGCCCGAATTTCGGTGTCACGGCGAACAACAACGCGGTGACGAACAACGCTCCGGGCGGGCACGGGGTGCTCGTGCAGGCGCGGCAGAACTCGACGGCCTGCGTGCTGATCCAGAACAACACGGGCACGGTCGCGGCCGGCTCCTCGGTGGCGAGAATCCGTCAGAACTCCGTGGCGGGTCAGAATTCGACGTTGAATCTCAAACAGGGCGTCTCGGCATCCAACGTGGCGACACAAGTCATGATCGACAACAACCCGGGCGTCATCACTTCCGTAAACGGGGCAATCAACGTGGTGGCTAACGGCGCTTGCACGACGCCGACGCTGGCGCCCAGCACCATCGAAATCACTAAGACGGAGAGCGTCCCCAGCGAGATAGGAAAGCGCGGCGCACATGCGACGGAGGACGCCACGCCGACAAGCAGCATGGGCGGCGTCACCAGCCGTCCGTTCGTCTCGATGCCGAGCAAGCAAGCGGCGGCCCCGGCCGCCTCTGCCCCCGCCTCCCCGGCGACGCTTGCGGCCCCCGCGCCCGTGGCGCTTGGCGGCGGCGGCGACGAAGAGGCCGAGACGCCTGCGTCCGGCCCCAACTCCGTCGGCGACCCGCTCGGTTCGGGCGGCACCGTCTCGGTCAACATCGGCACCCTCGCCCCCGGCGACTCGGTCACGATCACCTTCCAGGTGGTCATCGACAACCCGTTCACCGGCAACCCCGCGCAGGTGTCGAACCAGGGCACAGTCTCCGGCTCTAACTTCGCCAACGTCTTAACGGACGATCCATCGGTGGGCGGCTCGGCGGACCCGACCGTCACGCTCATCGCCGTCCCGCCCGACGTCTTCATCCGCGACGGGCGCATCGCCGAGCCGGCCACGGGTTCGGCCAACATGATCTTCACCGTCGTGCTCTCGGCGCCCGCCACCGGCGCCTTGACCGTCAACTTCACCACGGCCGACGAGCCGGCCGGGCCGGGCAAGGCCGTCGCCGGGGCTGACTACACGACGACGAGCGGCTCGGTCGTCTTCGCCGCCGGGGAGAACCTCAAGACCATCTCGGTGCCGGTGCTCTCGGACGCCAGCGCCGAGCCGGACGAGACCTTCCTCGTCAACCTCACGGGGGCGACCGGCAGCTTCACCGCCATCCTCGACAATCAGGCCGTGGGCACCATCACGGTGAACGCGCCGGGCACCTTCCTCATCTCGGAGGTGCGCACTTCGGGTCCGGGCGGCGCGGGCGACGACTACGTCGAGGTCTACAACAACTCCGACACGCCGCTCACGGTGCAGACCACCGACGGCTCGGCCGGTTACGCCGTCGTCGCGACCAACAACGGCTGCTCGGGTGATCCCGTCATCCTCGGCATCATCCCGAACACGACGGTCATCCCGGCCAGGGGCCACTTCCTGTTCGTCGGGCCGACCTACTCACTCACCGCGGTGGCCGCGGGCAATCTGACGCTGACGGCGGGGATCAACGACGACGCCAACGTCGGTCTGTTCTCGACCAGCACGCTCATTAACCTCTCGTCCGTGGCCAAGCTCGACGGCGTCGGCTTCGGCCTGAACACGGCCGACCTCTGTGACCTCATACGCGAGGGCGCGACGCTGCCGACCGCTCAGGGCAGCACGCAGCAGTACGCCTTCGTGCGCGAGTTCACCCTGGTGGCCGTCAACGTGCCGACGCCGACCGACGCCAACGACAACGCCACGGACTTCACCGTGGTGTCGACGACGGCGTCGACGCCGGTGAGCGCGGCCATCACGGCGCCGACTTTGGGAGCGCCGGGGCCGCAGAACATGGCGTCGCCGAAGCTGAAGAAGTACTCGCAGGTCGGGGTGCAGTATCTCGACCCGACGGTGGCGCCCAACCTCGCCCCGAACCGCGTGCGCAAGGGCTGCGCCACTCCCGGAGTCGAGGAGTGCCTGCCTAACCGCTCGGCGCAGGGTACGATGCATTTGCGCCGCACGTTCACCAACAACACGGGCGGCCCCATTTCGCAACTGCGGTTCCGCGTCTACGACATCACCGGGTTCCCGGTGACGGTCGCGGGCGACGCCGACATGCGCTTGATCAACGCGCCGCAGGTGACTGGGGTGACAGGGCCGTCAATCGGGACGGTGACGGTCGAGGCGACGACGCTGGATGGGCCGACCCAGACGACGTTCGGCGGGGGTCTGAACTCGTCGGTGACGGCCGGGATCATCACGCTGGGCAACCAGCTCGGCAACGGCGCGTCGATCCACATCAACTTCATGCTGGGCGTCCAGCAGACGGGCAACTATCGCGTCTTCGTCATCGTCGAGGCGCTGCCGTAACACGCGCGGCCGCGGGGCTGCTTAACCACGAACGGGCCGCGCTGTCTCACTCGGGTGAGCGCGCGGCCCGTTCTCCTGAAGGCAAAAAGGTAAAAGGCAAAAAGTTAAAAACGGACTTTATCCTTTTGCCTTTATCCTTTGGCCCTTCCGAAAACTCATGCTTCTGGTCATCGATGTCGGGAACACCAACACGTCGCTCGGCGTCTACGAGGGCGAGCGGCTCGCCGCGCACTGGCGTCTGACGACGGCCCGCGAGCGCACCGTGGACGAGTACGGCGTCCATGCGCGCAATCTCTTCGCGCTCGCCGGCCTCGACTTCAAGGCCATCACGGGCGTCTGCATCGCCTCGGTTGTGCCCCCACTCAACTTTACCCTCAAGCGGATGTCGGAAGACTACTTCCACCTCACGCCGCTCTTCATCGACCACGGAACAGACGCCGGCCTCGAAATCCTCTACGAGCCGCCCTCGGACGTGGGCGCCGACCGCATCGTTGACGCCGTCGCGGCGCTGTCGAAGTACGGCGCGCCCTGCATCGTCGTCGATTTCGGCACGGCCACCACCTTCGACGCCATCAACGGGCGCGGCCAGTATCTCGGCGGCGTCATCACGCCCGGCATCACCATCTCTTCCGACGCGCTGTTTGCGCGGGCCGCGCGTCTGCCGCGCGTCGAAATCCGCCGCCCCGAGCGCGTCATCGGTTCTTCCACAGTCGGCTCCATCCAGTCCGGCCTCTACTACGGCTACGCCGGCCTCGTCGATGGCATCCTCCGCCGCATGATCGACGAGCTGCGGGGCGAGGGAAGCGCCGAGGGTGAGCGCGTCCGCGTCGTCGCCACAGGGGGCCTGGCCCCGCTCATCGCCACGGCCTCCGAACTCATCGAGACCGTGGACGACACGCTCACGCTCGACGGACTGCGGCTGATTTATGGCCGAGTTCAAAGTTCAAAGTTCAAAGTTCAAAGCCCGGAAGCCGACACCGCATAACGAGGCTGGCGCGCACGCCGCCCCCAAGTTTAAACTGCGAACCCGCGCGCCGGCGCCGCCCCGAACTTTGAACCTTGAACTTTGAACTTTGAACTACTTCAATTACTACACCGAGATCGAAGACACGTTCGTCAGGCGAAGGGGGAAGCACCTGCTTTTAAGCCCGCTCGACTGGGCGCTGATCGAGAGCTGGAGAACGATGGGCGTGCCGCTGCACGTCGCCCTGCGCGGCATCGAGAAATCGTTCGACTCCTACGAGGCTCGCCCGCGCAACCGCAGCGTCAAGTCTCTCTTCTACTGTCAGGAGGAGGTCGAGGCTCAGTACGCCGACTGGCTGGAGATGCAGCGGGGCGCGGCCGCCCTTCCGGGACAGACCGTCTCCGCCGACGGCGTCGTCACCGCTGCCGGGGCGACGGCGGAAGGTGAGGGCCGGGAGGTTGAGACATCAGCGCGTCTGCCGTTCCCGCGCGCCGTCATCGCCGGACACCTCGCGGAGAGCCGCGCCGCTGTCGAACGCGCAGCCGTTGAGCGACGCGGAGGGGCGGGGGCGGCGGGCGCCGACGAACTCTCCGAGGCATTGGAGCGCGTGTCCTCGCGTCTCTCGGAGCTAGAGCGCGACTTCGGCGCGGCGGCCCGCCCCGACGCCGAACAGCTTGAAGCCGCGCTCACCGACCTCGAAGGTCTCATCGACCGCGCCGTGCGCGCCGGCATCGGGGCCGACGCGCTCGCGTCCGCAAGGGCCGAAGCCGAGGGTCAGCTCCGGCCCTATCGCGCGCGCATGGACGTGGCCGTCTACGAGACGACGCTCGAAAACATTCTGGCGAAGGCGTTACGCGAACGCTTCCGCCTGCCTCGCCTGAGTCTGTTCCACCTTTAAACCAAGGCCGCCCATCGGGGGCCGCCCGAAGGAGAGCGAAACGAAATGGCAAACATGATGGTCAGGCGCGTCGGGGTGCTGTCTCTGGCGAAGATCAGCGGCATCGCCGGCGCGGGACTGGGTCTCATCATCGGGGTCATCTACGGGCTGCTGATCATGGTCATCGGGGCGACGGCGCTCGCCGGCCGCAACGGCCCCGGAGCCGGCTTCGGCATCGGGTTCGGCCTCCTGGTCATGATCATGGTGCCGGTCATGTACTCCATCTTCGCCTTCATCATCGGCGCCATCTACGCGCTCATCTACAACGTCGCCGCCGGCTTCGTCGGCGGCATCGAGCTGGAGCTTGAGCCGACGGACACCGGTTACAGCCAACCGCCCCCGCCGCCGCAGCAGCAGTGGGCGCCGCCTCCATACGGGCAGGCGTCGTCCGGGCCTTACGACGCGAGGTAGATGAAAGACCGCAGGTCACGACAGAAGAGGGCGAAGCCGCATCCACAAGCCGTGAGCGCGGGCGCTCCGGCCGTGGGCGAGGAGTTCGAGGTCGAGGTCGAACGGATACTTCCGGGCGGCCTCGGCCTCGCCCACGCGGCCGGGCACACGCTCATGGTGGCGCTCTCGGCGCCCGGCGACCGCGCGCGCGTGTGCGTCCGACAGGTGCGAGGCCGCGTCGGGTTCGCTTCCATCGAGGAACTACTCTCGCCCGGCCCCGCTCGCACCGCACCGCCCTGCCCCTACTTCGGTCGCTGCGGCGGCTGCGACTTCCAGCAGCTCACCTACGAGGCACAGCTCGCCGCCAAGGTCGAGATCGTCCGCGACTGCCTGCGCCGCGTCGCGCGTCTCGAACCCCCCGCCGACATTCACATCACGCCCTCGCCCGACCCCTGGCGCTATCGCTCACGTGCCCAGTGGCAATACGACACGGCCTCCGGCGCGCTCGGCTACTTCGAGCGCGGCACGCACCGCGTCTGCGACGTGGTCGAATCCCCCGTCGTCATCCCGCCCCTGCAAGCCACGCTCGGCAGCCTGCGCGACGCCGAGCGCGACGGGTCTCTGAGCGCGAGCGTCGCGGAGTTCCACGCCGTCGCCGGCGACGAGGGAGTGGGACTTGCGCCCCCTGTCGAGGAGTCGCACGCGCGCGAGCAGACGCGCACCATCGGCGGCGAGCGTTACAGCTTCGACGCCGAGTGCTTCTTCCAGATCAACCACGCGCTCCTGGACGCGCTCGTCCGCGAGGGCCTGCGCGACGCCTCCGGCCACACGGCCCTCGACCTCTACTGCGGCGTCGGCCTCTTCACGCTCCCGCTCGCGCGCCGCTTCACACGCGTCTGGGGTGTTGAGGGCAACGCCCGCGCCGCCCGCTTCGCGCGCCGCAACCTCGCCGACGCCGGTCTGGATAACGCGCGCGTCGAGACGGCCCCCGTCGGCCAGTGGCTCGCCCGCCGCATCAGTGAACCCTTCGCCGCCGACTTCGTCCTCCTCGACCCGCCACGCGCCGGCGCCGACCCGCAGACGCTCGCCTCCCTCATCGCCCTCCGCCCCACCCGCATCTCCTACGTCTCCTGCGACCCCGCCACCCTCGCCCGCGACCTCCGCGCCCTCACGGAGCGCGGCTACCGCCTCGCCTCCGTCCACGCCTTCGACATGTTCCCCCAGACCCATCACGTCGAAACAGTCGTCCACCTCTCCAGGAGTGAGTACTAAAAACCGTGCCGGGAGGCAAGACGCCGGACGAGTCGCTGTGGAAGAAAACAAACTTGAATGTATCCGAAGCGAAGGTAGAATGATTTAAGTCGGCAACCGTGGTGATGGGTCACACACTTCTAAACGACGGGGTAGCTTGCTCGGCAACTCGCTCTATTGAAATGACAACTGCCGGCCCGTGGCGATGTCAAAAATCACGTCGCGTTCTCTGGGCCGCTGGACGTGCTGGAATTGCTTGAGGCGCGCCTCCTCACGCACCCGGTCAACGCCGATGCGGAAGCCGGGGACGGTGCCTTCGGCGATGAGCCAGGTTTGCCCTTCCCATTCGAGCGAGAGGCCGTTGCGCGCGGGGAAGCCGCCCTGCCGGACGGCGACCGTGATGTGGTCGGGCGTGTAGACGAACAGGTAGTCTTCGCCGAGCTGCTCCAGTAGCGAGCCGAGGAGGATGGCCTTGTTGCTGCAATCCGACTCTCCCGTCATCAAGACCTCGTTCGGCCTCTTCAACGTCTCGAAGTTGTAGCTGGCCGCGCGCAGGTCGTAGGTGATCTCGCGCGAGACGAAATCGAGCACGCGCTGCACGCGCGCCTCACGCGCGCCTTCGCCGTCCGCCGGGATGTCGTGCGTCAGCCCGCCCACGAAGCGGCGCAGCGAGGTCTCTTCGGGCCGCGCGACGAACGCGCCGTGGTTGGCGAAGACGACGGGCAGCCCCGCCCGGCTCTGTCCCGTCCGCGCGTGCATCCGCCCGCCGAAGATACTCTTGTTCTGGAGGAAGTCGCTCAACTCGCGCATATCGAGCGTGTAGATCGCTGACCCGAAGTGAAACTTGAGGACAGTCTCCGGATCGAACCTGACGTTATCCACCGGCGTCTTGAAGAAAAAGTGCTTTTCCGTCGAACGAACCAGCGAGTACTTGCCGAGGCGGAGCCGGCCCGCGCCGTCGTCCTCCGCCAGCACGACCTGCTTCAGGTCAACGATGAAGCGCGCGAGTATCGCCTCGAACGTCTCGCCCGTCTGGGACGGCGCGGGGGCCGAGAAGTAAAGCTCGCGCTCAGGCAGTTGCAGCATCTCCAGCCGCACGGGGCCGAGCACCTGCTCGACCACTCTCATCCCCGCGAAGCTGGGCTGTGCGAGATAGGAGAGCACCGTGTCGCGCGTGCGCTCGTCGAGACTGGGCGGGGCTAACTCCTTCAGCCTCGCCTCCACCATGCTGCCGCCCCGGCGCGAGTCGGCGCGCCGCTTGTAGATGGCCCACCCCGCGCCGCACAGTGCGACCGCGAAGACGACCACCAGAATTAGCTTCCATATACTCGAACCCGTCGGCACGTCGCGTCCGAGGGTGAGGACGGGGAAGTCGGGCCGCGCCGATTCCGTCGCGCTCGCTTCGGGGTCGCCGCCGCCGACGAGCGGCACGCCGCAACGCTCGCAGACTTCGGCGCTCGGCCAACTGACGAGGCCGCAGCGGGGGCATTTCGTGTTGCTCATTAATTTCTCCGGTGGGATTGAGGTTCGCGTCCGCGCAGGGTGTTTGGATTTCGAAGACGTGAGGCGGCGCGCCGAACTTGCGAAATGACTCTTCTGGGCGCGCCCCTGCGAAATATATCTCCCGAAAAAAGGCGCGTCAATATCAATCTAATTTCGACTCGTCCACCGTGCCCACTGCGCATCCTGCTTGATGCCGCGCGTGCTCTGTTATAAAGTCCGCTTCCGCCGCGGCGGCCAGGTCACATCACAATCCATTCCACTACCGGAGGTCTCGATGCAGCTTCTAAAGGGACGCGCCCTCGCCATTCTCTTCCTGTCTTTCACGCTTATGAGCGCGCAGGCCGCGCCGCAGGGCGAACGCCAACTCACGGGCTTCAGCCGCGATGGGGCCGAGGCGCAGCGCGCGCTCGAAGCGCGCTTCGACGCGCTGCTCAGGAAGGAGAACCTGCGCGAGTGGATGCGGCGGATGGCGGCGCGGCCGCATCACGTCGGCTCGCCCTACGGGAAGGAGAACGCGGAGTTCATGGCCGGGTTGTTTCGCTCGTGGGGTTACGAGGTCGAGGTCGAGCGGTTCGACGTGTTGTTCCCGACGCCGAAGGTGCGCGTGTTGGAGATGACGGCGCCTGAAAGATTTCGCGCGCGTCTGGAAGAGCCGGCGCTTAAGGAAGATGCGACCTCGAATCAGAGGTCGGAGCAGTTGCCCACCTACAACGCTTACTCGGTGGACGGCGACGTGACGGGGCCGCTCGTCTACGTCAACTACGGCGTGCCGCGCGATTACGAGGAGCTTGAGCGTCGCGGCATCGACGTGAAGGGTAAGATCGTCATCGCGCGCTACGGCGGCTCGTGGCGCGGCATCAAGCCGAAGGTCGCCGCCGAGCACGGCGCAGTGGGCTGTCTCATCTACTCCGACCCGCGCGACGACGGCTACTTTCAGGGCGACGTCTATCCGCGCGGCGCCTACCGCAACGAGCACGGCGCGCAACGCGGCTCCGTCGCCGACATGCCGCTCTACCCCGGCGACCCGCTCACGCCCGGCGTCGGCGCGACGAAAGACGCCAAGCGTCTGGAGATTAAGGGCGCGCCGACGCTGACCAAAATTCCCGTGCTCCCCATCTCCTACGCCGACGCGCAGCCGCTCCTGCGCTCGCTCGCCGGCCCCGTCGCGCCGCAGGGCTGGCGCGGCGCGCTCCCCTTGACCTATCACCTCGGCCCCGGCCCCGCGGTCGTCCGCCTCAAGCTCGAATTCGACTGGAAGCTCGTCCCGGCCTACGACGTGATCGCGCGTCTGCGCGGGAGCGAACGCCCCGACGAGTGGATCATCCGCGGCAACCACCACGACGCGTGGGTCAACGGCGCGGACGACCCGCTGAGCGGCATGGTTGCGCTCATGGAGGAGGCGCGCGCCGTGGGCGAGCTGGCGAAGCAGGGCGCGCGGCCGAAGCGCACGATCATCTACGCCGCGTGGGACGGCGAGGAGCCGGGCCTGCTCGGCTCGACCGAGTGGGTCGAGGCGCACGCCGAGGAGTTGCGTCGCCACGCCGCCCTCTACGTCAACAGCGACTCGAACGGCCGCGGCTTCCTCTTCATTGGCGGCTCGCACACGCTCGAACGATTCATCAACGAGGTGGCGCGCGATGTCACCGACCCGCAGAAGAAGATTCCTGTCTTAGAGCGCGCCCGCGCGCTACGTATCGACGACGGGAGCGCCGACGACCGCCGCGAGGCACGCGAGCGCGCAGACCTCCGTATCACCGCCCTCGGCTCCGGCTCCGACTACACGCCCTTCCTCCAACACCTCGGCGTCGCCACCCTCAACCTCGGCTTCGGCGGCGAGGACGGCGGCGGCTCCTACCACTCGATCTACGACTCGTTCGACCATTACACGCGCTTCGGCGACCCCAACTTCGACTACGGCGTGGCGCTCGCGCAGGTGGGCGGGCGCACCGTCCTGCGCTTCGCCAACGCCGAAGTGCTCCCGCTCTCCTTCACACACCTCGCCGAAACAATCGGCCGCTACGTCCGCGAGGTGACGAAGCTCGCCGACGACACGCGCGAAGAGATCGCCGAAGGCAACCGCCGCATCACCGACAAGACCTTCGAGGCCGTCTTCGACCCCACTGAAGCCTACGTCGCGCCGAAGCCGAAGCCCCCCGCCCCACACCTCAACTTCGCGCCGCTCCAGAACGCGCTCGCCCGCCTCCAGGAAAGCTCGCGCAAGTACCACGCCGCGCTCGGCGAGCCGGCCGCGCGCGAACGCCTCGCGCGCACGCCGCAGACGCGCAACGAACTCAACGCCGTGCTCATGCAGATTGAGCGCGCCATGACGCGCGACGCGGGGCTGCCGCGCCGCCCCTGGTTCAAGCACCAGATTTACGCGCCCGGCTTCTACACCGGCTACGGCGTCAAGACACTGCCCGGCGTCCGCGAGGCCGTCGAACAGCACGACTGGCGCGAGGCCGACGAGATGATCCTTGTCGTCGCCGGCACGGTCGAGCACCTCGCCGAAACAATCGGCCGCTACGTCCGCGAAGTGACGAAGCTCGCCGACGACACGCGCGAAGAGATCGCCGAACGCAACCGCCGCATCACCGACAAGACCTTCGAGGCCGTCTTCGACCCGACTGAAGCCTACGTCGCGCCGAAGCCGAAGCCCCCCGCCCCACACCTCAACTTCGCGCCGCTCCAGAACGCGCTCGCCCGCCTCCAGGAAAGCTCGCGCAAGTATCACGCCGCGCTCGGCGAGCCGGCCACGCGCGAACGCCTCGCGCGCGCGCCGCAGACGCGCAACGAACTCAACGCCGTGCTCATGCAGATTGAGCGCGCCATGACGCGCGACGCGGGGCTGCCGCGCCGCCCCTGGTTCAAGCACCAGATTTACGCGCCCGGCTTCTACACCGGCTACGGCGTC
>DASVES010000239.1:0-14097 GCA_036380435.1 Pyrinomonadaceae bacterium
TGACGACCGCTACCCGGCCGGACGCGTCACGCACACGCTCGGCTATCCATCGGACGCGCGCACCTATGGCGGCGGGTGGATTTACGGGATGCAGAACCGCGTCCTCAACATCGGCTATGTCACCGGACTCGACTACACCGACCCGCTGCTCGACCCGCACGCTGAGTTCCAGAGGTTCAAGGAGCACCCGTTCCTGAGCCGCCTGCTCGAAGGCGGCAAGATGATCCGCTACGGGGCGAAGACAATTGCGGCCGGCGGCTATTTCGCGGTGCCGAAGATGTACGGCGACGGCTTTCTTTTGGTGGGCGACAGCGCCGGTTTCCTCAACCCGCAGCGACTCAAGGGCATCCACACGGCCATCAAGAGCGGCATGCTCGCGGCCGAGGCGATCTTTCAGGGACTCCTCGCCGACGACTTCTCGGCGAAGCAGCTACGCAGCTACAAGGAGCTGGTGCTCGACAGTTGGATCATGGGCGAGCTACGCAAGGTGAGGAACTTCCACGCCGCCTTCAAGCACGGCCGCTGGCTCGGACTCGCTAACTCGGGTCTCCAGTTCATCACCGGCGGGCGTTCGTGGGGCATGTTCGACCGCGCGAGCAGCGAGCCGGGCCATCTGGCGATGAAGAAGTTGAAGGACTTCGGATACCGCGGCGACCAGCTCGAACAGCGTTACGGCAAGCTGCGCTTCGACGGCAAGCTGACCTTCAACAAGGTGACGGACGTTTACCACGCCGCCGTCTCACACGACGAGGATCAGCCCGTACACCTCCACGTGCTCGACACGGAAATCTGCTCGACGCGCTGCGCCGAAGAGTTTGGCAACCCGTGCCAGCGCTTCTGCCCGGCGGCCGTCTACGAGATGGTCGATGACGGGGCCGACGGCCGGCGACGCCTCCAGATCAACTTCTCCAACTGCGTCCACTGCAAGACGTGCGACATCATGGACCCTTACCAGATTATCAACTGGGTCACTCCCGAAGGCGGCGGCGGCCCCGGTTATAAGAATATGTAAGTGGGCGTCGCTGTCACATCCTGTGAGTTCGCACCGGAGACAGCGGGGGCGCAATCTCTTCAACGTCGCAGCCCACTTCGTAGCGAATGCGTCTATCAAAGGCGGCACACGAGCGTCTGGAAAAATTCCTGGGCGAGCACCTGGGGGAGCCGGAGCTGCGCCTGCCGGGCATCCATTTGCACAGCGGAAGAATCGCGCGGTGGGTGACGGGCGTGCTCAAGATCGGCGCCATGACCGTCGGGCGTCACATCTTCGTCGCCCCGCGTCTTCTCGTCCGCGATGAAGATGGACGACTCGCCGCCCCCGGCTGGCTTATCGCGCACGAGGCGACTCACGTCGTGCAGTTCGGCAAGGAAGGCTTCGCGGGGTTTTTGTACAAGTACCTGCGCGGGTATTTCGGGGCGCTGCGGCAGTGCGGGAGTTGGGACGCGGCGGCGCGGATGACGGCTTACCTCGCCATCGCCGAGGAGTGCGCGGCGCGGGAAGCCGAACACGCTTACAGGAAATGGAACGGGAATTAAAAGGTTCGGACAGCACTCAGACAAAAATGCGCGGGCCAAGCCGCGTCTGCCCTGCGCGGCGCTTGGAGCTATGTGAGGGTAACTTTGTGGCCGCGCTTAATCTTTTTCTTTTTCGATTGTCTCGAAGGTGACGTAGCCGCGCATCACTTCTTCGAGCGCGATGCGCGTCGGCTTGTGACGCGCGGTGTCGAAATCGACGCGCGGGCGTGCGCCGCGCTGTAATTGTTTGCTGCGCTGCGCGGCTACGATAATCAGACGGTACTTGGAGTCGATCTCCTGCGGTTGCACGTCGGCCGTCTCCTCACCCACCAAGTCGCTTTTACTTTCCACAGCTTTAGCCATTAATTCCTTCTTCCTCGCCCCTGTTTGACAGGTGGCCGTCAATCAAACCTTATATTTATAAAACGTTATGCCCGATTATTCAACCGGCGACGATTCCATGAAGCTCGCCAGCACGCGGCGAGCTATCCACTCTTGTCTGTCTCGACGCGCCCGCTCGGCGTACACGACCGCGGCTAATTGGCGTGCCGCGCGTTGTGCGTCGTCGTTGATGATGACGTAGTCGAACTCCTGATAACGCCTGACTTCGTCGCGGGCGTTTCTCAGTCGGAGGGCCACAGTCGCGGGTTCGTCCGTCCCGCGCATCCGCAAACGCTCACGCAGGACGGCGAAGGAGGGGGGCAGGATGAAGACGCTTACCGAGTCGTTGGTCGCGGCCCGAACCGACTCGGCCCCCTGCACGTCGATCTCCAGAATGATGTCGTGTCCCTCGCCCAACTCCTGCTCGACGACGCTGCGCGCCGTGCCGTAAGAGTTGCCATGAACGATGGCCCACTCAAGGAATCCGTCACGCTCGCGTATCTCGCGAAACTCGTCCTCGCTGACGAAGTGGTAATGAACGCCGTCAATCTCGCCGGCGCGGCGTGCGCGTGTAGTCCAGGAGATTGAGTAGCTGATGCCGGGGACGCTTTTGAGGACGTGCCGAATCAGCGTGCCCTTGCCGCCGCCCGACGGCGAGCTGACGATAAAGAGGCGTCCGCGGTGAGCATCGGCCTCTTCACCCGCCGCGCCGCGCGACTCGCTCGGTGCGGACTCACTCAACATTCTGCACCTGCTCGCGCAGTTTTTCGACGGCCGCCTTGATCGCCAGCGACGACTCCTTGATGGCCAGATCGGTGGACTTCGAGAGCACCGTATTGGCCTCGCGGTTAAACTCCTGTAGGAGAAAGTCGAGGCGTTTGCCGGCCTCGCCGCCCCCGTCGATGATGGAGCGAAACTGCGTGATGTGGCTGCGGAGGCGGGCGACCTCCTCGGTGATGTCGCTGCGGTCGGCGAGATAAGCGACCTCTTGCGAGAGCCGGCCCTGATCGAGTTCCACGACCTCAAGACCGTCGCGCGCAAGCAGCTCCATGATCCGCTTCTGGACGCGGGAGCGGTAGAGCACGACCTGTTCACCAGCGAGCGTTTCGATGATGGGGACGTTTCGCTCTATCTCGTCGAGCAGCGAGCGCATCTCCGAGGCGAGCGCCGCGCCCTCGCTCTCACGCATCCCCTGAAGGTCGTCGAGCGCATCGGCCAGCGCCTTCTCTATCGCGCCGGCTATCTCCTCGCCCACGCCGTTGCGCGACGCCTGAAGCGCGCCGGGGAGCCGCGCCAGCACGTTTATATCCATCTCGCCAGCCAGCCCGAACTCCTCCTGCATGGCGCGCATCGCGTGGATGTAGCCGGCGACGAGGGGCCGGTTGACCTCGTAGGAGACTTCGGACGTGCGGTCGAGATTGATGTTCACGTCAACCCGGCCGCGCGTCAGGCGCTCCCCGATGCGGCGACGGATGGTGGCCTCCAGCCCGGAAAGCTCGTTGCCGGTGCGGAGGTGGATGTCGAGGAAGCGATTGTTGACGGTCTTGAGTTCGACGGCCACGCTGTAGCCGTCGCCGTTGGACGTGCCCCGTCCGAATCCTGTCATTGATTTCATATTGGACTATGTGTCTTCCGGCAGTAAGCGGCGTGTGTCGAGTGTCGGGAGCGGTGGGCCATGCGGCGAGTCGGGCGCCGCGCGTGCGGCTTACTGCTCGCTGCCCACCGCCTCGGTTTCTTCCTCCTCGGCGAACTGTAACTCGTAGAGGCGCTGGTAGGAGCCGCCCCGCGCGAGCAAGTCCGCGTGCTTGCCAGTCTCGACGATCCGACCGCGTTCCATGACGACGATCAGGTTTGCGCGGCGGACGGTCGAGAGCCGGTGCGCGATGACGACAGTGGTGCGGCCCCGCGTGAGATTGGCGAGCGCTTTCTGGACAAGGCGCTCGGACTCGGCGTCGAGCGCCGAAGTGGCCTCGTCTAAGACGAGTACGGTGCGGTCGGCCAAGACGGCGCGGGCGATGGCGATGCGCTGCCGCTGTCCGCCTGAAAGAAAGACTCCGCGCTCGCCGACGATGGTGTCGTAACCAAGGGGGAGTTCCTTGATGAAGTCGTGCGCGTAGGCGACGCGCGCGGCCTCCTCGATCTCCTCACGCGTGGCTTCGGGGCGGCCGTAACCGATGTTGTATCGGACAGTGTCGTTGAACAGGACGGTCTCCTGCGTGACGAGCGCGACGTTGCGACGGAGACTTTCGACCGAGGCGTCTCGCAGGTCGGCGCCGTCCCACAGGACGACGCCTTCGACGGGGTCGTGGAAACGTGGGATGAGCTTGGTCAGCGTCGATTTGCCGCCGCCCGACTCGCCGACGAGCGCGACGATGTGGCCCGCCTTGATGTCGATGGAGACGTTTGTCAGAACACTCCGCTCATCGTCGGGGTAGCCGAAAGAAACGTCGCGTAACCGAATGGCTTCGCGCAGGGGGCGCAGCTCGACAGAGCCGGACTTCTCGGGAATCTGGGCGCGCTCATCCATCACCTCCCACACGTGGCGCGCGGCGGCGAGGGCCATCTCCATGCCGTTGTGCAGGCGCGAGAGCTTACGCATGGGGTCGTAGCTGGAGAAGAGGAAGAAGAGAAAGGTGACGAACTGCGCGGCGTTCATGCGCCCCGAGGTGATCTCGCGCTGGGCGAAGAACAGCAGCGCCGCCACGGCGAGCACGCCGATCATCTCGATGGTCGGCGGGGCGAAGCCGCTGATCTTAGCGGTGCGAAGGTTGGCGCGCATGATTTGCCGCGCCACGTCGAAGAAGCGGCCATGCTCCCGCCGCTCGGCGACGTATGCTTTGACGATGGTCTGATTCGACAGGGCCTCCTGCGCCGTGTCCACGAGCCGCTGCCCGCCCTCGTATGATTCGCGCGAGAGGTTTCGGAGCGAGCGGCCGAAGCGCGCCGTCAGGACGCCGATGACGGGAGCGATGAGGAGCGAGCCGAGCGTCAGACGCCACGAGTAGTAGAAGGAAGCGGTGAGGAAGAAGATGAGTGTGAAGCCCTCGCGGAGCATGTCGCGCAAGGTGTGCGAAACGGCCGTCTCGACAGCCGCAGTCGAGCCGACGAGGCGCGAGACGAGATAGTTCGTGCGGTGGCGGGCGAAGAAGTCTGCCGACTGCGCGTGCAGGTGCGCGTACATGTCGCGCCGCAACTGGAGGACGGCCTCCTGCCCGACGCGCGCCATGAAGTAGGTCGAGCAGTATTCGGCGACGCCCTTCGCCAATGTGAACACTACGAGGAGCAGGGCGATTGTGCGCCACGCCTCGAAGCCCGAGTCGGGGATGAAGTTTTGCAGTCCGAAGAGGGTGGGGGTGCGCTCGCCGCCGTCTGTCTCGGGCCGGAGCGCTTGATCGAAGATGGGGACGATGAGCGCCCCGATGGCGCTCTGGAGCAGACCGACGGCGAACATCGCGACTGTCGCCAGGGCGAATTTTCCGCCGTGCGGCTTCAGATAGATTAAGAGTCGCCGGAGATCGCGCATGCTCTGGTGCAGTGACTGTAGTTAACCGTCGGCTGTTGGGAGGAGTTCGGGGCCGCATCCGGCATCCGGTAAAGCAGAACTATACGGACGGGCCGGTTTGTGCGTCAAGACTCGCGCGTTCGTGTGCGGGAGGCCGAAAAAACGTTGCGGGGCCGCACGCGGGCGTGTGTGATGCTGAGGTTGATGGGTTATAATCTGGCCGCGAAACGAATGGCCGTGGCCGGCGCGATTTATCAATCCCAAATTTTATCTGGATAGAAGATTAAAAGAGCGTGAGTCTCCGACTGTTGATAGCAGATGACGACGTGAGTATGCGGATGCTGCTCGCGGAATATTTCCGGCGTCTCGGCTTCGAGGTCGATGACAAGGAGAGCGGCGAAGATGCGCTGGAGCCGGCGCTCTCCGGCGCCTTCGACTGCTTTATCTTCGACGTGACGATGCCCGGAATAAGCGGCCTCGAACTCCTCCGCCGGGTGCGCGCGAGCGGCATCGACACGCCCGCCATGTTTCTCACCGCGCACGACGCGGTGGACGACAAAGTGGCCGGCTTTCAGGCGGGCGCCGACGACTATCTGGCCAAGCCCTTCAGCCCGCGCGAACTCGAAGTGCGCGTCGAGTCGCTGCTCAAGAGGGCGGGGAAGTGGACGCAGCAGACACGGAAGGCGGAGGCGGCGGCCGCCGACCGTCTGGAGATCGGCGCACTCGTCATCGATAAGCGCCGCCACGAGGTGTCGGTCGGAGGCGAGCGCATCGACCTGACGCCGCTCGAATTCCACATCCTCGAAAAACTCGCCAGCGAGCCGGGGCGCGCGTGGTCGCGTAACGATTTGCTCGACGAGGTCTGGAGCACGGACTACGAGGGTTATCAGCGCAACGTAGACCCGCACATCAACCGCCTGCGAAGAAAGATCGAGGCCGACCCCAAGAACCCCCGGTACGTTCTCACCGTCCGCGGGGTCGGCTATAAGCTCAACGAGGCCCCATGAGTTATAAAAATGATCTGACCGCCCTCGCCTCCGTCTTCGCCGTGGCGCTCCTCGCGTGCGCCCCGCTGTCAATCGCTTCCGCACAGTCCACCGGTAAGGCCCGAAGAGGCGGGAGGACGAGCGCGCGGCCACAGACACAGCCGGCCACGCCGGACGCGCAGCAGCCCATATCGACTCCGGTTTCACTGGGCGGCGACTCCACCACACAGTTAAGCTCCTCGGTCATCATTCGTTGGGAGGGGCAGCCCGGTGTCGAACGCTATCGCCTACAGGTCGCGCGCGACCAAGGCTTCGAAGACATCACCTTCGATCAGGCCGTGACGGGCCGATATCATCACGTCGGCGTCGCGCCCGGCAACTACTTCTGGCGTGTGGCCCCCGCGGTGGTCGAAACTGGAAAGTATTCGACCCCGCTGCCCGTGAAAGTCGTGCCGGGGCCGCCCGTGCGCAACGATAGAGGCGTGAAGGTGGCCACGGGCGCGACCGGGTGGAGGACTGCGACGGGCCAGATACCCCGTCCCGTTACCGCGCGTCTGCGCGCCGGCGGCGGGTACGATTTCGTCGGCGTGAACACGGACGGGACGGTCTATGCCATCGACGGCGCGAACGGCGTCGCGATGTGGACGGCGCGCTACCAGCCGGGCGCGCGCCGCGACGAAGTGGTAGACCCGAAGGGCACGCTGTTCGGCCCGCTCGTCGTCGAAGGCCCCGCCGGCCGCCCTGACGTGGTCGTCGCCTTCGCCGGGGGGCTGCGTGCGCTGAGGGGCGCGACGGGAAGGGAAATGTGGCGGGCACAATTTGCGGGACGCGCCGTTGCCGGCACAATCGGCGACGTTAATGGCGATGGCAAGAAAGAGGTTGTCGCGGTCGTCACAGACCCGCCGTCGCTAATCGTCCTTGATGCCGAGACGGGCCGCGACCTGTCGAACTCCAAACTCGAAAGCGACGCCGTCGGCGCACCCGCGGTGCTGGTACGAGAGGGGAAGCCTTTGATCGTCGTCGGCTTGCGGGGCGGCGTGATCGAGGCGTGGAGCGCAAGCGGCGAACGCGTCAACAGCGAGAAGTTGGAATCGGACATGACGACGGGGCCGCTCGTCGTGGAGTCCCCCCGCGCTTTGGTCGTCATCGTCGGCGGCGAGAAGGGGTTGCTGGCTCTGGGGGCGTCGGATTTGAAGCCCATGGGCATGATCAACACGGGCGACGACTCGCCGCGGGGCACGCTGACGACGGCCGACCTCGACGGAGACGGATCGTTTGAGATCGTCATGGTGACGCGCGGCGGCCGCGTCGCGCTCATCGGCACGACCGACGGCAAGATCAAGTGGGTCGCCGATGGGGCGGGTGACGCCGACTCGGCGACGCTCGCGGACTTAAACGGCGACGGCACGCTCGACGTGATCGCCGCCGCCGGCCCCGTCTTCGCCTACGGCTTCTCGGGGAAGGACGGCGCGCTCATCTGGAAGGTGGAGGAGGAGATGGCGAAGGGCGCCGCCAGCCAGCCCGTTGACCCGCGGCCGCGTTCGCTGACGGTCGCGCAGTCACCGAAGGGCGAGGCTATTCTGGTCGGGGGCGACCCGGCGCGCATCGGACTCCGCGCGGTGGAGCTGCCGAAAGGCTCGGTCAAGGCCGACCTGCGATAGCGGGGGCGCTTCCTCGATGATCTTCTGGCTGCTCGCACTGGTTCTTTTCGTAGTCTGGCTCGTCGGCGTCCTTTTTTTAGGTAAGGGCGGCTTCATCCATATCCTCCTGCTTCACGCCGTCGCGGTGGCGCTCGTCCAGTTCATCCACGACCGCCGGGCCGCGCGGACGCAGTGAAAAATACAATTCTTCTCCCCGTTGACAAGCCCGCGCGAGGGTTTTGGTCCTTACCGGCCGTGAAGACAAATTCTTCGTGCAAACTTTTCGGCCGGCAACAGTGCGCGCCCGAGTTCGCATCAATTCATTGACGAACTGCCAACGGCCCGCTTCCGGGCACATCACAACGCGCTACGGCCTCTCGGCCCGAAGACGAGGAGAAAAGCTCTATGAGAATAATCGGCTCTCCTACCGGACTATCGAAACTTACGGGGTCGCTGCTCCTGCTCCTGCTCTGCGCGGCGAGCGCCGTCGCACAGCCCGACTCGAACCGTCAGACCGTCGCCATCACCTACCCGCTCGACCAGTCGGTGAGCGTCAAGTTTCGCGGGACGACCCGTCTGCCGCGCCTGACCGGCGAGGCGAAGGTGAGGCGCACGGGCCGCCGGAACACGCGCGTCGAGCTGGAGGTGAAAGACCTCCCGCGCGCCTTCGAGCTGGGAGACGTTTATACGACCTTCGTGCTGTGGGCCATCTCGCCGGAGGGGCAGGCCGACAACCTCGGCGAGATCAAGAGGGGCGGCAGCATGTTCTTCAACTCGAAGATCGACGTGACGACCCCGCTCCAGACCTTCGCCATGCTCGTCACCGCCGAGCCGCACTTCCTCGTCCGCACCCCGAGCCGGATGGTCGTCCTCGAAAATCTTCCGCCGCGCAACCCCGGCGACGCCGAGGTCTCGACCGTCAGCGTTCAATACATCGGCAACACCAGCGACTACTTCAACGACACGCGCGTCCCCGACCTCGCCGACCGGGAGTTTGTCCGTGCGCCCACCTCTCTGCACGGCGCGCGGCAGGCGATCAACCTCGCCCGCTTCTACGGAGCCGAGCGCGACGCCGCCGGCGAACTTCAGGAGGCGCGCACGCAGCTCGAAGCGGCGGAGAACGCCTGGCGGCTCAAGCAGCCCGAGGAGGAGGTGGACGCGCTCGCGCGCCGGGCCATCAGCCTCGGCGTCAAGTCGCAGGAGATTGCGGAGGCGCGCGCGGCCGCACGCAAGCGCCGTGAGGAAATCACACGCCGCGACAACGCGGTGCGCGAGGCAGAGGAGACCGCCGCCACGGCCGCCGAAAAAATCGAGGAGCTGCGCGCGGCCCTGCGTAAGGAAGAGCACGCCCGCGAGCTTGCCGAGCGCGACGCTCTGAGCGCCAACCAGCAACTACGCGAGCTGCGCTCGGAGACGGCCCGCCTGCGCGAAGAGGTGCAGACGCTCCGCTCCGACTCGGAGTCGGCGAAGCTCAAGCTCGCCCGCATGGAGGGCGAGCGCGCCGCCGAGGACACGCGCCGCGCCAACGAGGTAAGCGCCGCTCGTCAGCGCGAAGCCATCTCCGCGCTCAAGCAATCACTCGCGCGCTTCGGTTCCGTCCGCGAGACGGAGCGCGGGCTGGTGCTCGTTCTCCCCGACACGCTTTGGTCGGGCGCACGCGCGGCGGATTTAACGGCCCGCGCGTCCTCGTCCGTGGTCGAGCCTCTGGCCGCCCTTCTCTCCAACAGTCCCGACCTGCGAATCATCATCGAGGCACACGCCGACAACCGCGGCGAGGCCGAGGCCGTGCTTCAGCTCACACAGGACAGGGCCGAGGCGCTGGCCGGAAGACTCGTCTCCGCAGGGGTTGACAGCGCGCGCGTGCGTGCGGCGGGCATGGGCGCGGCCAACCCCGTCGCCCCGAACACCACGCCCGCCGGACGCGCGCGTAATCGCCGCATCGAGATCATGCTCGCGCCCGCCGCCGGGTCCGACGCCGCGGAGAGCCGCGCCGTCAACCAGAATTAACTTCCGCAGCCGGGGCGACTATCTGACGAGGCGATAGCCTCATCCGTTACGCGGGAGTCAACGCCTTCGGGCGTCGCCTCACTTCGTCGCATCAACAAACAAGGGCGGGCGGTGGTAAGATTCCCCTTACCGCCGCCCGCGTTCTTATGTCGCCGCTCGAAGTCATACAACTCATCGGCTACGGCATGGCCGCCGCGCTCCATCTCTGGATGGGGGCGCTTCTGGTCAAGCGCAGCCCCAACCTCGGCCGGCTTGAGCGCGTGCTGAGGTCGCTGGCTCTCGCCGTCGGTACGTGGCACGCCTGCAACCTCATCCTCGCCCTTCACGCGATGTTGGGCTTCGACGTGCTGCGTTGGAAGACCTTCCTGCGGGTCACAAATTCCGTGGCCGTCGCCGCCATCACACTCTCCTACTCCCTGCTCCTGCACGTCCACCTCTATCTCTGGGCGAATCACAGAAAGCGGCAGCTCAGCCCCCTCGAAAGGGTTCGCGTCTATCTCTCGTACCTGCCGGCGGTCTTCCTGACGATTGCGGTCTGGAAGCTCTGGCAGGAGCCTTACGGCCCGATGTACGAGAAGCTCGACTTCCTCCTCCTGCCCTTCGCGCTGTGGGCCGTCTACTGTCTCTTACTCGTGGCCGCCACCGACTTCCTGATTGCGCGCTCGAATGAATCACCGAGCGAGAGTCGGCTCCTTAAAACACTCGCCGCTTCATTCGTCGGCATCGCCGCGCTGATCTTCGCCGTCTACGTCTTCCGTCTCGGTCAGGGCGAAACATTTCTCTACCTCCAGACCGTCGCCAACATGGGGTCGCTCGTCCCCACGGCGCTGCTCGCATATCAAATCTATCGCTACCGTTATCTTGAGCTGATCATCAAGGAGAGTCTGGTCGTCGCGACCTTCGCCGCCGTCATCCTCGTCGTTTACCTCTACGGCATCCGCACCGTCGGCGAATGGCTGACCGGGCGTTACGGGCTACGCGCCGGACTGATCGAGTCGATCCTCATACTGACGCTGGCGCTCGTGGCCGCGCCGTTGAGGAGTTGGCTCGACCGGCGTTTTCACCGCCTCTTCGAGCACGAAGTGGCGCTCTACCGCGACGTGGTGACAAGCATCGGCGCAAACGCCGGGCGCGACCAACAACTTCCCGAACTTCTGCGCTTCGTCGAGGAGCGGATCGCGGGCGGCCTTGGTCTGCGCCGCGTTCGTATTCTCACCGAAGGCAGAGAGCACCCCGCATCCGATAACGACGGGAAGTTGATTGGAGACGTGGAGCAGGTTAGTGATTTGAACGTCGGTGTGGGGAAGCGTGGATATGGAATCGGCAGGGACGAGGTCAGAGTGTTGGAAAAGGATGGCGCGGGCGAGTTGGAACTTGGGGCTGATGATCTGCGCTCGTCTCTGAACGAGCAATTTCGTCTCATGGGCTTTGAGCCGTTGGAAGGAATCAGGCAATTACGGGGGGCAGGCTTTGAGCTGGCCTTCGCGCTGCGGCGTGAGGACAGGGACGTGGGCGTGATGTTGGTTGACGCCCCGCCGCACTCTTTGACGAGAGACGTGCGCGCCGTGCTTGAGATTCTCGCGGGACAGGTGGCCATCGCCATCGAGGATTGTCGCCTCGTCGCCGAGAACGTCCAGCTTGAGAGAAGGCTCGCCCACCGTGAACGTCTGGCCGCGCTCGGGCAGATGGCCGCAACTGTCGCCCATGAAATAAAGAATCCGCTGTCGGCGATAAAATCCATCGTGCAGGTGATGCGCGAGGACGAGCGGCTGCACAACGACTACTCACGCGACCTCGACCTGATAGTCGGCGAGACCGACCGCCTGAGCCGAAGCGTCACACAGATGCTCAGCTTCGCTCGCAACGCCCCGCACGCGGACATGCCGCGCCGTCTGAGCGAGATAGTCAGTTCGGTGGTTTACCTGCTCCAGTCGGAGACGAACGCGCGCGGCGCGCGCATCCATGACGACTCGGCCGCCGTCGAAGCCGAACTCGACGGCGCGACCACCGGCGTTGTCCGCGACGCGATTTCCAACCTCCTCATCAACGCCCTGCAAGCAACGCCGCGGGGGGGTGTCATTAGCGTCGAAGCCTCCATCGAAGATGACACGCACGCGCGCCTGACCGTGACCGACAAAGGCCCCGGCGTGCCCGACGAATTGCGGGAGCGCATCTGGGAGCCGTTCTTCACGACCCGACAGAGGGGCACGGGCCTCGGACTCGCTATCGTTCGCAAGCGCATCGAGGAGATCGGCGGCAGCGCGACACTGGCTGCGAAAAGAGACGGGGAAGGGGCGCGCTTCGAGTTGGACATCCCTCTGCGTAGGCTCTGAGAACGCGCCGCGGGAACTAAATTCGGCGTCAGGTGTCAGTTAAAAACAAAACATGAAGCCTAGCCCCGCCCGGTGCGGTCGGCGAGGTTAGCGACGACGGCGACCAACTCATTTGGACTGATCGGCTTCGGCACATGAATCTGGAAGCCTGAGCGGAGCGCGCGGATGCGATCTTCTTCGCTAGCGTAAGCCGTCAGCGCCGCCGCCGGAATTCTGCCGCCTCGCTCCTTTTCTAGTGCTCGCACTTTAGCGATCAGGGAATAGCCGTCTTCTTCCGGCATCCCGATGTCGGTGATTAAAACGTCGAACGCTTCCGCCTTGATCGCTTCCAACGCGGCGGCAACAGAGCTGGCCGTACTCACATGCGCCTGGCAGCCTTCAAGCATGAAGCGCAGCATCTCAAGCGTTTCCGTTTCATCGTCAACGACCAGCACTCGCAAGCCTCCCAGTTGCGGCGGACAGTCGAGCTCCGGTGAGGTGAGTGCCTGCTGAGACACGCCATCCGGCTTGTTTGTCGCACCACGCACCGCCGCGAGCGGGAGACTGACGGTGAAAGTCGCGCCTTGCCCTTCGCCCGCGCTTTCAGCCCGCACCGTCCCTCCATGCAGCTCAACTAACTGACGAACAATCGCCAGCCCCAATCCCAAACCGCCGTGAGCTCGCGTGTACGTGGAATCGGCTTGCCGGAAACGGTCGAAGACGTGCGGCAGGAACTCCGACGAGATGCCCTTGCCGGTGTCGCTAATGGTAATCTCGACCTGTGATTCGACGCGTTCCAGACGTAACAGCACGCGCCCGCCACGCGGTGTGAACTTGATGGCGTTCGAGATGAGATTCCACGCCACCTGTTGCAGCCGGTCGGGGTCGCCCGAGACTTGCCCCGCCGGAGAATCGAGTTGCAACTGGAGGCGTATCTCCCTGGCTTCCGCTGCCGGGCGCAGGCCGTCAACCGCCGCGATGATGATGGCGCCGAGGTCAACGGGTTGCACGCTCAGGCGCAGCTTGCCGGTGATAATGCGCGAGACATCGAGCAGATCGTCAACCATCTGCACTTGTATCCGTGCATTACGCCGGATGACTTCAATGGCGCGTAAGGAAGCTGCCGGGTCGAGCTGGGGATTGCCCAACATTCCCGCCCACCCGACAATCGCGGTCAGCGGCGTGCGCAGCTCGTGCGAGAGCGTGGCGAGAAATTCATCTTTGAGCCGGTTCGCTCCCTCCGCCGCCGCCTGTGACTCCCGCGCGCGGATTAACAGTTGTTCGCGCTCAGCCTCTAAGTGTTTGCGCGCGGTGATGTCGCGAATATTGCATTGGATGACCTGATGGCCGTTCTCCTGATAGACGTTACTGATGAACTCCACTTCCCGGCGCACGCCCCCCTTAGTTTCGAGCGGTAAATCTTCGTAACGGATGTAGCCTTTCTCCTGCAACTCTCGAAACGCGGCCCCGCTCTCTTCCTGATCCTTGAACAGTCCGATTTCCCAGAGTTCTTTCCCCACAAACTCTGCTTTCGGATAGTTCAACAACTCGCACAGGAATGGATTCACGTCGGTGATTCGCCCCGTCTCCGCATTAAGAATGAGGATGCCATCATGGGCTGCTTCAAAGAGCCGCCGGTAACGAACTTCCGAAACTTTCATTTCGCGCTCGGCCTGCTTACGCGCGCCGATGTCATGGAAATAGACCGACAGTCCAGCCGATCCCGGATAAATATGAATCTCGAACCAAGTGTCGAG
>DASVES010000240.1:0-4609 GCA_036380435.1 Pyrinomonadaceae bacterium
TGATGATGGTGCGTGCGCCGATGTAAATCTTTTCGCCCTTCTGCATGGCGCGGCGCACGTCGTCTTCGCAGACGAAATCGACGGCGCGCTTGCCGTTTGTCGAGACGGCCGGCTGTTTGCCGCCGTTCTCGGCGGGCGGGGACGACGCGGCGGGTCTCTGCGCGGGCGGCGGGGGCGCGTTGTACTGCGACGGCGCGCCCTGTTGCGAGCCGTTGCCGCCGTCGGTCTGCGCGGTGGGCGCGGCCGAGGGTTGCGGTGAGGCGCCGCCCGAGGGCGAGACGCGTTGCGGCTCGATGTCGATGCCGGTCTGGACGGGCGCGGGCGAGTCGGTGGGCCGCATCGTCGCCGCGCCGCCTCCTGAAGTCTGTGCCCCTTGCGCGCCCTCGCGCCCGGTCAGGAAGCGGTCAACTATCTTCGCGATCTCCTCGCGGCTTACGCCGCCCGCGCCGGCCTGAATGCCGGCGGGAGACGCAACGACGGACGGGCGCGCCGGCGTCTGCGCCATCGCGGGCTGCGGCTGCGCGGAAGTGCTGGCGCTGCTGCTGCGGGCCGGGCGCTTCGAGGGGACGGGGCGCGTCTCGAAGGCGACGCGCTTGATGTCCATCAGGTGCCACGGCGAGATGTTGTCGGAGGTGACGTTGCCGCCCCACGAGCCGCAGCCCAAGGTCATCGACGGCGGGAGCGCGGTCGAGAAGCCGATAGCGCCGTGCGTGGTCGGCGAGTTGACGATGACGCGCGAGGCGGGCATCTCGGTGCCGTAAACGCGCGCCACGTCGCGCGAGCGCGTGTGGATGCCGGCCGTGTGGCCCATGCCGCCGTAGGATAAGACCTCGAAGCAACGCGCGGCGCCGCGCTCCACGCCGTCCTCGACGTAGAAGGAAAGAATCGGCGAGAGCTTCTCCATCGACAGCGGGTGCTCGCGCCCCACGCCGCCCACCTCGACCATCATGCAGCGCGTCCCCGGCGGCAAACTTATGCCCGCCATCTTCGCGATCACGTCAACCGACTTGCCGACGATGCCCGGATTCAGAGTCCGCTGCGGCGTGGCGACGACCTTCGCCAAAAGATCGGCCTCCGCGGCCGAAAGAAAATGTCCGCCCTGCGCCTCGAACTCCTCGCGCACCTGCCGGGCGACGGGCGCGTCGGCGACGACCGACTGCTCGGAGGCGCAGATGGTGCCGTTGTCGAAGCACTTGCCAGTGAGAATGTTTTGTACGGCTAGGGCCACGTCGGCCGTGCGCTCGACGAAGACGGGCACGTTGCCGGGGCCGACGCCGAAGGCGGGCTTGCCTGAAGAGTAAGCCGCGCGCACCAGCCCGATGCCGCCGGTGGCGAGGATGACGGCCGTCAGCTTGTGCTTCATCAGGGCTTCGGTGCCCTCGATGGTCGAGTTCGTGATGCAGCCGATGGCCTCGGCCGGCAAGCCTTCTTTCACGCCCGCCTCGCGCATGACGCGCGCCGTCTCCGTGATGCAGCGCGCGGCCGACGGGTGCGGCGAGAGCACGACGGCGTTTCTCGACTTGGTGGCGATGAGGATTTTGAAGATGGCCGTGGAGGTCGGGTTGGTCGATGGGATGATGGCGGCGACGACGCCGCGCGGTGACGCGATCTCCATCACGTCCTTCGTCTCGTTGATGACGCCGACGGTACGCAAGCCCTTGAAGAAACGCCACACGTCCTCGGAGGCGAAGCGGTTTTTCTCGCGCTTGTCGTCGGGGATGCCGAAGCCCGTCTCCTCGACGGCCAACGCGCCCAACCGCGCCGCCTCGCGCAGCGCCACCTGCGCCATCGCCTCGCACGCGCGGTCGATCCTCGCCTGGTCGAACTTCGCGAGCTGTGTCTGCGCCCGGTGCGCCGCCTCCACGAGGTCGCGCGCCTGCTGCACCGACACCAGGTCTCTATCAACCTCCGCCGCCATAGCAACCTCCAGGAGCCGTGATAAGTGATGAGTGATAAGTGATAAGAAAATCAGTCTTTACTCTTATCACTCATCACTTATCACTCATCACTTTGCCCTCTCCTTATTGTTCTCGCGCGAGCCGGCGGGGAGGTTGCGGCCCTGCTGATCGCCCTCGCCGAGCTGGCCGGCAGAGCCGCCGCCCTGGAGGGCGCGCTCGTCGGGGCTGAGGCCGGTGCGGCCGTTCATGGGGAGCACGCGCTCGACCTCGCCGTGCGGGCGCGGGATGACGTGGACGCTGATGAGTTCGCCAACCCTTCGGGCGGCGGCCGCCCCGGCGTCCGTGGCGGCCTTCACCGCCCCCACGTCGCCGCGCACGAAGATCGTCACGTAGCCGGCGCCGATATACTCCTTGCCGAGCAGTTGGACGTTGGCGGCTTTGACCATCGCGTCGGCCGCTTCGACCGCTCCGACGAACCCTTTGGTCTCAACCATTCCCAGTGCTTCGAGAGGCATTGATGCTAATCCTCACTTTTCTGTTGTAGAAGTTAAAAGTAGCTTTGGCCCAATCTGAATTTGTTGCAACCGTAGCACCGCGCGCGGCAAAGTTCAAGAGCGCGCATCCTTTTGAGCGGACGAAGTTTGACACCCCTCGCGGGGCCACATTATATTGTGGCCCTATCGCACTCGGGCGGCCGAGTCCGGGCGGCCTCCCCATGTGGAAGCGGGGGAGGCGACGGGCGGCGTCGGCCGGCACGGGAGACACGGGGCGACAATCTCAAACAATCGCAGGTCAAGTGAACAAACCCTCTGACCAGAATCTCGAAGGCGGCGCGCGGGAGGGGGGTGCGGACGGCTCTCTCGGTGAACAGTTGCGCCGCGCCAGACTCGCCCGCGGCGTCTCCCTGCGCGAAATCTCCGACCAGACGCGCATCACCATGCGCCACCTCGAAGCCATCGAGGCGGACGAATACAAACATCTTCCGGGCGGCATCTTCAACCGCAGCTTCGTCCGCGCCTTTGCGCGCTGCGTCGGGTTCGACGACAAGCGCGCGCTCGACCTCTACGCACGCACCGCGCGCGACCACGGCGCCGACGTGGACGAGCCGCTGACCTCCCCGCATCGCTCGCGCATCTACACCGACGGCGACACGGGCCGCTCGCCGCTGCTGACCTTCGGTCTGAGCGCCCTGCTCGTCGGCATCCTCTGTCTTGGCATCTACGCGCTCTGGTACGCCTACGAGCGGCGCTTCGGCGGCGTCTCGACGGACGGCGACGAGTCCGCGCAGAAGTCGGCCGCCGCTCAGAAGGGCGCACAGCAGTCGGCCCCGCAGTCTGCGCCCACGCCCGACCCGGCCGCCGCCACGGTTCCTGATAAGTTGCAAGTCGAGTTGCGGGCCAGAGACAAATCGTTCTGGGTGAGCTGGCGTCAGGACGAAGATAAGAAGCAGAAGGGGCGCATCATCAGCCCCGGCGGCCCCGAGAGCATGACGCTGGAAAAGAGCATTAACCTCCGCGTCGGCCGCGGAGACGTGGCGAACCTCGAAGTGCTCGTCAACGGCCAGCCGGCGCGTCTGCCGTCTGACGCGGGCGTCGGCGACGTGGAAGTGCTCATCACGAAGGATAACTTCAGACAGTTTTTGCCCTGAATGCGAGTTCAAAGTTCAAGGTTCAAAGTTCAAAGTTTGCCCGCGAGGTACGGCTCTGAACTGCGAACCTTGCTCTGTCTTTGAACTTTGAACTTGGAACTCCGAGGTAATTATGATCACGCCTGACTTTCCAGAGGCCCTGACCTTCGACGACGTGCTGCTCGTGCCGGCGCGCTCCGACGTGCTGCCGGCCGAGGTGGACACCACCACGCAGTTCACACGCGGCATCAGCCTTCGCATCCCCCTGTGCTCGGCGGCGATGGACACGGTGACCGAGAGCCGGCTCGCTATCGCCATCGCGCAGCAGGGCGGCATCGGCGTCATTCACAAAAACTTCCCCGTCGAGCGGCAGGCCGAGGAGGTTGACCGCGTGAAGCGTTCGGAGTCGGGCATGATCGTTGACCCCGTCACCATCCGCCACGACCGCCCCGTCTCCGACGCCCTCGTCGTGATGCAGACCTACAAGATTTCCGGCGTCCCCGTCGTTGACGAAGACGGACACCTCGTCGGCATCATCACCAACCGCGACCTGCGCTTCGAGACGCGCTTCGACATCCCCGTCTCCGAGGTGATGACGCCGCAGCCCCTCGTCACCGTCCCCGTCGGCACCACGCTCGACGAGGCGAAGGGCGTCCTCCAGAAGCACCGCATCGAAAAGCTCCTCGTCATCGACGGCGACAAACACCTCAAGGGCCTCATCACCGTCAAGGACATCCAGAAGGCCATCCGCTACCCGCACGCCGCCAAAGACGACCTCGGGCGCCTCCGTGTCGCCGCCGCCATCGGCGCCACGGGCGACTATCAGGAACGCGCCGCCGAGCTGGTGCGCGCGCGTGTCGATTGTCTCGTCATCGACACCGCCCACGGCCACTCGACGCGCGTCGTCGAGGCCGTCAAAGAGATCAAGCGCCGTCACCCCGAGACGCAGCTCATCGCCGGCAACGTCGCCACGGGTGATGCGACGCGCGAACTCATCAGCGCGGGCGTGGACGCCGTCAAGTGCGGCATCGGGCCGGGGTCGATTTGCACGACGCGCGTCGTGACGGGCGCGGGCGTGCCGCAG
>DASVES010000241.1:0-2192 GCA_036380435.1 Pyrinomonadaceae bacterium
GAGATGGTCACGGACGAGGAGCGCGACTATCTCTACAACGAGTACGCGAAAGACCGCCGGATGCGCCTCAACGTCGGCATCCGCCGCCGGCTCGCGCCGCTCTTAGACAACAACCGCCGCCAGATAGAACTCTTAAACGCCTTGCTGTTCTCCTTACCCGGCAGTCCTTTCCTTTACTACGGCGATGAGATCGGCATGGGCGACAACATCTACCTCGGCGACCGCGACGGGGTGCGCACGCCGATGCAGTGGTCTTCGGATCGCAACGCCGGGTTCTCGAAGGCCGACTTCGAGCGGCTGTACTTCCCTGTCGTCAACAACCCGGTCTATGGCTTCCAGTCCGTCAACGTCGAGACGCAGATGCGCTACGACACGTCGCTCCTGCACTGGATGCGGCTGATGATTCATCTTCGCAAGCGTCACCACGTCTTTGGCCGCGGCTCGATGGAGTTCGTCAAGCCGGCCAACCGCAAGGTCTTCGCCTTCACCCGCCACCTCGAAGGCGAGACCGTGCTCTGCGTCTTCAACCTCGCGCGCACCGCCCAGCCCGTCGAACTCGACCTGCGGCGCTACGACGGCTGTACCCCTGTCGAGATGCTCGGCGACACGCCTTTCCCACGCGTCGGCGAGCTGCCTTACCTGCTGACGCTCCCGCCGTGGGGCTTCTACTGGTTTTTGCTTCAGGAAAATGTGTGAAGAAAACGGCCCCGGCGCGGCAGGCGCGCGGGGCCGTAAAATATTCTCTCGCCGCCGCCGGCGCGGTCGGGCCGGCAGGGTGCTCTTTGAGCGTGACTGCTTGGCGGGTCTTTAGTGGACGATGTTGCGGCGGATGCCGATGCGCTCCCAGAGGCCGTTCTCGTCGGGGTAGGCGAGTCCGTTCTCACTGGCGAGCGTGCGCGCCGTGACGACGATCACCTCCAGGTCGAGGAAGACGCCGTTACAATCGCCGCACCCGTCGAGGTGCGTCTTGACCCAGCTCGCATCCATGTCGGCCAGGACTCCGTCGCGCAAGTCGCTCAGGAGGTCGAGGCTCCGGTCACAGTCTGCCATTTGTTTTGCCGCTCCAATCGCGTTACGGGAGTGTACTCGCGCGCCGCCTTCGGGGGCGTGGCGAGACCTTTAGAAGCACTCACCCCGCCGACTGTTGCCTGATGAGGCCCCTTAATTTAAGGCGCGCCTTGTGGAGTTGCGACTTGCTCGTGCCCTGTGAGATTTCGAGCGTCCGGGCGATCTCGTCGTGGTCGTAGCCTTCAACGTCGTGGAGGACGAAGACGGTGCGGTAGCCTAAGGGGAGTTGCCGGATGGCGTTTTCCAACCCGATGCGGTCAACGACGGGCATCCGTCCCGGGTCTTCCGTGCCGCGCACGATCTGGACGGGAGTCTCGCCCTCGTCGGTCGTCAGCTCGGAGCGCGTGCTCGCCTTACGGAAGTACATCAGCACCTGATTGACCGTCATCCGGTGCAGCCACGTAGTGAACTGCGACTCGCCGCGGAAACTACCGATCTTGGTGAAGAGGTTGACGAAGACCTCCTGCGTCATGTCCTCGGCCATCGTCGGGTCGCTCAGCATGCGTAAGGAGAGAGCGTAGACGCGCCGGTAGTGGCGCCGGTAAAGCTGCTCGAAGGCGTCAGAGTCGCCCGCGGCCGACTTCTGCGCGAGTTCAAAATCCGACGGCCCCGTAACCTCGACCTCTGCTCCTGCGCCCACTCCTCACCCCCTCACGCCCCAACGGGACGAATAATGTCTCACAAGTCGCACGCCCACGTCTTTCAGGATGCGCCCTGACTTTATCACGCCTTGCACCCCGCACAGAAGCGGCCGAGTCGGCAGACATTCCGGCACCGGCCTTGCTTACTCATTCAGCGAAACGCGACGAAAGTCACGGAAACGGCGCGCCGAACGTTTGCGACGTGTCCGCTCACACGTACAGACCCGGCGGCGCGCGTGTCCGCTAACTGAACACGCCAACGAAGGAGGAACGCAACGAGATGCCAGAGAACAACGAACAGAACTTCGACGCTCCCGACCAGCAACAACCCAACGAGGAGAAGGCCGTCGGCGCGGCGGCCGGGGCGCCGTTCCAGACCGAGGCGCAGGAGATGAAGGCGCAACGCGGCGGCGTGCAGGAGGATCAGATCGCCGGCGAACGGGCCGAGGGCGCGCATAACCAGCGCCGGCAAAACCGCAACCC
>DASVES010000242.1:0-3171 GCA_036380435.1 Pyrinomonadaceae bacterium
ATGAGCGACAAAAAAAGTCGAAGCCCCGGAGGGGCGAAAGAATCGCACGGTTGTGTCGCCGTCACCGTGCGATTCTTTCGCCCCTCCGGGGCTTTCTTTTTAATTCGGCGCTGACCCACGGCTGACGCCGTGGGCTACATCCTTCCGCCCCTGACGGGGCTTTCTGTCAGTGTGTAACCCGCGCCCGCGCCTACGCGGCCGTCTCTTTCGCCGCCGTCTCCCTCGACGCCGCGGCGAGCACGCGCTCGACCGCCGGCAAAACCATCCTCAGCCCGTTCTCGCCCGCCGCGAAGCAGCGCAACTTGCCCTCCGGGTCGAAGAGGTAGTAGGCGGGAACATACCCCTGCTCGTTCTGAAAGGCGTCGCGCAGCGCGTGCTGGTTGTCCACGGCGCACGGCTCCGTGATGCCGTAAGTGGTGACGGCGTCGCGCACCGCCTCGGCGTCCGTGTCCGCCTCGTAGCGCGGCATGTGGACGGCGATGACGCGCAGGCCATCGACGGCGCGAGCGTCCCTCAATTCCTGCACGCGCGGCATGTTCTCCTTGCAGGTGCCGCAGCTCACCGACCAGAAGTGGACGAGCGTGGGCTGCCCCTTCGCCTCGGCGGCGGCGCGCGCCCCCGTCGCATTGAACCATTCGGTCGCGCCCTCCAGCGAGGGCATCTCGGTCCCGATTCTCATGGGCATATGTGAAACCTCGTGATGAGTGATAAGTGATGAGTGATGAGATAAGAGGTTTTTCTTATCACTCATCACTCATCACTTATCACGGCTTTTCAGACTTTCAACGTCTCCTGACCGGGCCGCCACTCGGCCTGGCACAGACCGCCGGTCTGGAGCGCCTGAATGACGCGCAGCGTCTCCTCCGAGGAGCGGCCGACGTTGAGGTCGTGGACGACGGCGTAGCGCAGGACGCCTTCGGGGTCGATGACGAAGAGGCCGCGCAGCGCGATGCCCTTGTCCTCGATGAGCACGCCGTAGTCGCGCGAGACCTGCTTGGTGATGTCCGAGGCGAGCGGGTACTTGAGGCCCTCGACGCCGTTCTGCTCGCGCGGCGTGCGCAGCCACGCGCGGTGCGAATGCACCGAGTCGGTCGAGACGCCGATGATCTCGGCGCCGATGCCCTCGAAGTCACCGATCTTTTCGCTGAAGGTGGTCAGCTCGGTCGGGCAGACGAAGGTGAAGTCGAGCGGGTAGAACAGGAGCACGACCCACTTGCCCGCATAGTCGGAGAGCTTCACGTTTTCGTTCAGCTTCTCCATGTTCTTCGTAGACGGCATGTCGAAATCGGGGGCGGGCTGGCCGACCCTCGCCGTCCTTCTCTCAGTCGTTGTGGTGTCCATCAAATCCTCCATGAAGTATGTATTGCGTGGAACAAAAAAGTGGGGCGGCGCGGCACGTGAGTCGTCACGCGCCGCGCCGCCCCGCGAAAGTTTATCCGGGCGCGGCGCGCTCGGCGGCGCGGCAGTCCGGGCAGACGCCCGTGAGCGTCAGGTGAATCGACTCGGCGCGGAAGCGCGAGCGGCGGGCGGCGGCGCGCAAAAGCTCGGCCGTCTCGGGCAGCTCGAAGTCAACGAGCCGGCCGCAGCGCGTGCAGAGGGCGTGGTCGTGGCGCGCGCCCGTGCGGTCGAAGCGACTGGCGCCGCCGCTGCCGAAGCCGATCTCGCGCACGAAGCCGCCGTCCTTAAGGAATTTCAGGGAGTTGTAGACGGTGGCGTGGCTGATGCGGGGAAGCTCCCGCCGCGCGGCCTCGTAAATCTCGCCGGCCGTCAGGTGCTCGCGGCTCTCCTCGATGACCCGGAGCACGACGCGCCGCTGGCGCGTCAATGTCTGCCGGGCATCGCCGCCTTTGACGCCACCCCGATCTCCGCTATTTGTCGTCATGCTTAAAAGTGGAATTAGAATAATTCTAAATTGGAGATTTGTCAATCGCCGGCCGGCAAAAAATCGCGGGCGGCGACCGTCAGGGCGTCCCCATCGCGGCGGCCGGGAAAATTTGTCTTGCTTTCGCGCCCGACGTGAGGTAGAGAAGCCGGGCGCATTTCGCGCATTTCCACCCACCAGACAAACGTCAGACTAAGGAGACCACTCGCATGACCCTACGCAACAAGCTCACCATACCCCGACTCGCGCTCCTCCTGCCTCTCCTCGTGCTTCTGCTGTCGGCCCCGGCCGAGGCGAAGGTGACGCGCTATTTGACGGGCAACGCCGGCGACGTTGCGCCGGTGCTCGCCGGCCCCGCCCTCGACCTCGGCGGCGGCAGCACCGACGTGGACGCCGCCATCCAGTGGATGATCGATCAGGTGCGCGGCTGCACCACCTGCGCGACCAAGGTGGACGTGGTCATCCTCCGCTCGTCGGGGTCGAACGGCTACAACGACTACATCTACGCGATGAACGGCGTGGACTCGGTCGAGACGCTCGTCATCACGGCCGCGCGCGACTCGAACACCACGGCCGTCGAGACGACGGTCCGCAACGCCGAGGTCATCTTCTTTGCCGGCGGCGACCAGTGCGATTACGTGAAGAACTTCAAGGGCACGCGCGTCGAGACGGCCGTCGAGTCGGTCTACGCGCGCGGCGGCGGCGTGGGCGGCACGAGCGCCGGGATGGCCATTCAGGGCGAGTTCACATACGACGGCTGCGGCGGGAGCGCCACGTCGAGCCAGGCGCTCGTGAACCCCTACCACCGCACCGTCACCTTCACCTACGACTTCTTCCACTGGGCCGACATGGGCGGCACCATCACCGACCAGCACTTCGTCGCGCGCGACCGCATGGGGCGCACGATGGCCTTTGTCGCGCGGCAGATACGCGACGGCCGCGCTTCGAGCGCGCTCGGCGTCGCCGCCAACGAAGTCACTTCCATCGTCGTGGACAAAAACGGGCTGGCGCGCGTCATGGGCAACGGCCCCGCCTACTTCGTCCTCGGCGACCACTTCCCCGAATCCTGCGAGCCGGGCGTCCCGCTCACTTACTCGAACTTCAAAATCTGGAAGGTCGCGTCGGGCGGCACCTTCAACCTCCGCACCCGCCCCACCACAGGCTTCTACACCATCAGCGTCACGGGCGGCGCCCTGAGCGGCGACCCGTACTAAATTGAAGAGGTCAGAGGTTAGAGGTTAGAGGTCAGTTAAAACAGAAGGCCGGGGCCGGTTGCGATGTTGTCGCAA
>DASVES010000243.1:0-10671 GCA_036380435.1 Pyrinomonadaceae bacterium
TACGATTCACTATTCACGAGGTTTTGAAATGGCAGACCTGAGCGTTAATTTCGCGGGCATCAAATCGCCGAATCCCTTCTGGCTGGCGTCGGCCCCGCCGACGAATCTGGGGTCGATGGTCGAGCGCGCTTTCGACGCCGGTTGGGGCGGCGCGGTGTGGAAGACTCTGGGCGAGCCGATCCGCAACGTCTGCTCGCGGCTCGGCTCCATCGACTCGGGCACGCAGCGGATGATCGGCCTCAACAACATCGAGCTGATTACGGATCGCCCGCTCGACGTGAACCTGCGCGAGATCGCGGAGTGCAAGAAGAAGTATCCGAAGCACGCGCTCATCGTCTCACTGATGGTCGAATCGAACCGCGAGGCGTGGCACGAGATCGCCAAGAGGGTCGAGGACACGGGGGCCGACGGCGTGGAGCTTAACTTCGGCTGCCCGCACGGCATGAGCGAGCGCGGCATGGGGTCGGCGATGGGGCAGGTGCCCGAGTACACCTGCATGGTCACGGAGTGGGTGAAGGAGGCGACGCGGCTTCCCGTCATCGTCAAGCTCACGCCGAACGTGACGAGCATCAACCCGCCGGGGCGCGCGGCCGTGCGCGGCGGCGCCGACGCGCTCTCGCTCATCAACACCATCAACTCTGTGGTGGGCGTCAACCTCGACACGTTCGTGCCCCACCCGAACGTCGGGGGCAAGGCCGCCCACGGCGGCTACTGCGGCCCGGCCGTCAAGCCCATCGCGCTCAACATGGTCTCGGAGCTGGCGCGCGACCCCGAGGTTCGCATCCCCATCTCGGGCATCGGCGGCATCTCGACGTGGCGCGACGCGGCCGAGTTTTTGCTTCTTGGCGCGACCACCGTCCAGGTCTGCACCGCCGTCATGCACTACGGCTACCGCATCGTCGAAGACATGATCGACGGCCTCTCGAACTACCTCGACGAGAAGGGCCTGCCCTCGGTGCGCGACATCATCGGCGCGAGCGTCGAGCGCGTCACGGACTGGGGCAACCTCGACCTCAACTACAAGACGGTCGCGCGCATCGACCACTCCCTCTGCATCCGCTGCAACCTCTGCCACGTCGCCTGCGAGGACGGCGCGCACCAGTGCATCCCGCTCGTCCAGATGAACGGCGCGCGCTTCCCCGTCGTCGATGAGCCGGAGTGCGTCGGCTGCAACCTCTGCTATCTCGTCTGCCCCTCGCCCGGCTGCATCTCGATGGTGAGACTCGACGACGGCAGCCAACCCCTCACGTGGCGCGAGCTTTCAAGCCGCCCGCCCGAGACGATGACGGGCGACCACTAAACCGCACTTGTCGGAGCACGCGCGCGCGGGCCACTTGAAACACTTCTCGCGGAAGCATTCTTTCGCCCGCCGGTCAGATTCCCTCCCCGGCACGAACCAGCGCACAAAAAAAGGGGGCGGCTCGAATGAGCCGCCCCCGTCAAAGGAGTCAGAGTTTAAGACAGGGCCGAAGCCCCGCCCGCTAGGGAATGCTGGCGCTGCCGGCGCAGCTCATGAGCGCGTCCTTCTGGGCGGCAGTGATGGTGCCTTGCTTCTTGAGCGCATTCGCCAACTGCCCGACCCTGGCCACGAATATGCCGTGGTTGCTGGAGCTGGCGGCAATCGCCTGAATCTTGTCCATGAAGGTGCAGCCGTCGGTGAACATGAAGTTCGTGATGCCGCTGTTGCAGCTACCGATGACGACCGTCGGGCTGAAGTCGGAGGAGTCGTCGCAGTCGTCGGCCGTGGCGACGCCGTCGAGGTCGAAATCAGGGAACCAGCCCACGTCCCTCATCAACTCCAGCGTCAGGTCGTCCGGCGCTTTGAGGTTGTGCGTCAGGTCGCCATTGATGGAAGGCTCCATCAGGAGGTTCCTGAAGGCGATGTTGTCGTAGTGAGAGCCGGACGAGCCGCCAACCACAGGGTTCGGCATGTACAGGCGAACTCTGCCGAGAGGATCAGCGCCGGCCCGGATGTTGGGGTCTTTGCCGATGAACCCGGTGGCGCCGGGTTGACCCACGATGGCGAGGCCGTCGGCGCGCGTCAAGCTCACCGTCGGAATGGTGACGAACGCGTCATTGATACCGTCGCCCGCCATTCCCGGAGGCGCTGCCGCCGCGTTGGCCAACTGGTTGTAGATAATCGCGCCCGCGGCTCCGGCAGCCGACGCGTTCCGGCCTTTGACAGCAAAGCCGCAGCCACCGCGTTCGATCAAGACGATGTTGCCGGCGACCGCCGCGGCATTGCTAAACGCCGTGCATCCGTCGGTAGTCGTAAAGGCCGCTGCCCCGCCATCTTCGTCAACGTCAACCGCCGGCACGATGGTGGCCGAGATGGGAGAAACCAGAGAGCTGATCGCTGGGCCGAAGGCAGCCGTCCCGAACTGTTTGGTTCCGGCGATGGCGGGCGGCGTCAGGACTCTCACTTCAGGACTGCCCAGAACGAGCACGCTCGGCGCGCCTGCCGTCACGTTCGCGCCGTTCCAGACGACGTTCCCGAAGTTGATTGCCGAAGCCTGACGCTGGGCACGAGTCATTTGATCCCAGCTCAGGCCGGTGGTGTTGTCGAACGTGTGGCGCGCGAAGATGTCGGTTAGGCCGCCCTCGGGGTCTGCATTAGTCGCCCCGAAATTTCTGCCGTTCGACTCGTTGACCTGGTTAGCGAAATTCAGGCCGTGACCGAACTCATGTAGGAGCACCGCGACAAGATCATTCTGGGCTCCGTGGTTGTTGTCCACTCCCAGGTAGAAGTTGAAGTCGCTGCTGAACTGGCAGTTGATGTCGGGGAAGTTGGGGGTAGGATGCAACTCAGTGCCGGCGCGCTTATCGGCCAGCGTACCGAAATACCAAGTGAGCGGAAACTCCGAACCGGGGTACAGACCGACACCGCCGAAGTCAGAGGCCAGGTACGTCGGACCGGCGCTCCCCAGCACGTTCGCGCCGAGGGGGTTGAAGGCCGCCTGGATGCGGACGGTGACGGGGCTGTCGAGGGTGCCGCCCCAGATGGTGGCGGCGTGCTGGAAGGCGAAAAGGCGCTGGGCGCCGCGTGTGGTTTCCGGGTTGCCGCCGACGGGGGCCACGGGCGTCGGGTCGTTGAAACCCTCGCCGGGGCCGTCTATGTTGACGATGACGATGGTGACTCCTCCGGCGAACGCCGTGCTGGAGCAGGCGAGAACCATCAACATCGCGAAAAGGACGAGCGAGCTTTTTGCTTTAGGAAGGTAATTTCGCATGGTGGTTCTCCTTTACTGGTTCGGTACTTCCTGGAGGCCGAGGAACTCCGCGGCCTCTTCCATCGTGAACACGCACCGAACCTCGGTCGTGCCGTCGGCGTTGGCCCGGCCTAACACCACGCCGTTGAAACGCCCTTCCAGATTTACCAGCTTCATGCCGTTCGCCTGCGTGTTGACCGCCAGACCATCGCTCGAACGATTCGTGAGCGAGCTCACCTGATCGACCATCACCTGCGTCTCTTCTGCGGTCGGCTTACGCAGTTTCCCGCTTGCCTTGTCTAATATGATCTCCTCCGTCGCCACGTATTTCTTCCCGCCCTTTCCTTGTTGTGCGGACTGCGAAGAGACCATCGTCCACACTCCGACGAGTAGAACGAACACTGCCAATGAGGCGACCAGACGGGCCGGACTCGGCCGACCCTTCGCGTGCCTTTTAACTTGGCCGGGGGCTCGCAAGTTATTCTTCATGTGTTTCTCCTTTAAGGAACCGTTGGACATTTTCGAGGTTTACAAATCGCGACGTGCCCTGTTGTAGGAGTCTTCGCGCCGGTTAAGGAAGGCGGCAAAGCCAATTAACCGGCCGAAGCCTCCGCGTTTTGAAGTGGCATGGCCGGCGGGCCTGGCGGCCCGAGGGCCGTCCGGAGACGCAGACGCACGAGTATGGAGAGCGAGTTCGATCAAGGGGCGGAAGATGCGCGGCCCTTCTTAGGTGGCGAGGGACAACTTGAGCGGCGGCAACGGGCAAGGATGCCAGCTCGAAGCGCAGACGTTATGTGTTTAGGCTTTTTACCTGAAGCGGTGAATCAATCACCTTCGGCGAAAGGCCAGCAACGGATTATGGGAGCGGAGCTTATTCCAAGACCGGCGTCTTGTCAACCGAATTGAGGCGGCCGCCTCGGGACGGCGCCACCCGGCGCCCCCGGCCCGCCGGTGACGCGGCGCGCTTGCGCCGGCGCAAAACCCCGGTCGCGAGGAGACTTCCGCCGTACCCCGAGTTCGCCCGCTTCCTCGTCGAGCGCGGCATCAACTCCATCTCGCTCAACCCCGACACCGTCATCCAGACCACCCACCTCATCCACGAGGCCGAGGCCGCGTGCGCGCCGCCGGCCAACGGCGAACGCACGGCCGCCGCCGCCCCTCTTCGTCACGCCGCCGCGCACGACGCCGCAGACGTTCAGCGTCCTGTAAAGAATTAAGCGGCGGCGAGTAGTGGCTCCGCTTGATAAACCAGCTTCCGGCTCCCTCTCTGCGCGCGCTACCCGATGAAATGTTTTACCCCGGAATGGCATTAACATTTTAGAGAGCTGTAGGCCGGACAATTATCTCCAGATGAGTTAACGGGAGAGAGAGTCCTCGTCGGATTTGAAATTGACTCACTACCCGGCGGCGGCGGTTCGGCCGGGCCACACGTAAAGGAGCGAGTCATGAAGCAACGAAGGCATAGCTTCCGTGTTGTGTTGATTGAGTCCGTCCTCTGCGCCGTCGTCCTCTGCGCCGTCCTCTGGGCCGTCGTCCCCGCCTCGGCCGGGCGCATCGACTTCAACTGGAGCGTCTGTGTCGAGCTCGCAGATATACTCGAACCGGAGAGGACGTGGATTCCGGTCGGCTGCGAAGCCACGCTCTGCTGTCAGGGATGCCCCGACGCGCCCATCGACTGGCGCATCCGCGTCTCTGGCGACCCGCTCGACAGCGTCCTCCTCCAGTTCGAGAACCTCCCGCCAGAAGCGGCGCGGAAACTCGTCATCAAAGGCAAGGCCCGCTGGGAAGGTAATGCCCTCCGCGTCAGGCCGGGCGAAACCGTCGTCAGCGGTTTCAAGTCCGACCCCCGCGCCGTGCCGGCCGTCGCGACTCCGCGCCTGTTCGCCAATAAAGAGCGCCTCCAGCGTCTTCAGGAGGCCGCGGAGCGCGAGGACGCCGCGCCTCGCGGGCAGGCCGCGCCGGCCGCGAAGCCCGGCGCCGGCCGCGACCTCGGGCGGATGGAAGTCGTCGTCGAGCAGTTGATGGGGAAGTACGTGGTCAACGAGGCCCGCGTGGTCTACAACGTCAGGAGGTGCCGACAGGGGGGGGCCAATAATGACCACTTCCTCCTCAATAACAACATCGGCAGTGACAACGTCGTGGCGATCCTCGACGCGCGCAATGGGAACAACGTCTGTCTCGAAGATGAGGATTATCGTGGCGTCGGAGCCATCTTCGTGGGCGACCTCCGCACCAGCGAGCAGTGTACCTCCGAGACGGCCATCTTCTCCGACGACAACGCGATGTGGTTCCTCACGCCGACCCTCTGGACCAGCTCGCTATCCGACGAGAAAATCGCGAACCTCCTGCCGATCCTCGAAGCGCCCGTAGCCGTCTGGCTCGCCGACCCCAACCCCACGCCCGGCACGCCGGAGCGCGCCGAGTGGGAGATGGCCACCGCCAACCACTACTACAACTCCCAAAACGCCGGCATCGCGTTCGACGCGACCTACACGGACGTTTCCGCAAACGGCGACGCCGTGCGGCTCATCGGCGCGGGCTGCAGCAGGGTAGGCCAAATCAAGGCCAGCAGCTTCTACAGGCCCAACCAGCTAAACGTCTACTACGTAGACAACGGCCCCACTCAGAGCTGGAGGGGCAAGACCTGCTGGCAGGCCGACCCCACCAGCGCGTCCCACGAACCCAACATCATCTTCATCGACCGGAGATCCCGCCAGGAGACTCTCGCGCACGAGTTCGGCCACTCGTTCTCTCTGGATCACCCTGACGAGGATGGGATCATGGGCATCAACATGCACAACCTCATGTGGAGCGGCGGCTCCATGCGCACAATCATCTCCCTCGGGCAAGCCTTCCGCATGAACGTCAACGTCACATCCATGCTCAACGTTAACGGCGTACGCACCGGCTTTACGCGCGATCCCTCCTGCGCCGACACGACGACCAATCCTCGCTGTCCGCATCTGGCGCTGGACGTGACTCCCAAGTGAGGGCCGGGCCGCCCCGACGCGGCCGAAACGGAGGACGAACATGAAAAGCTATGTACTGCTCACGACCCTGCTGGCCCTCTGCTTCGCCGCCCCCGAATGCCGGAGGCACGGCGCGGGGACGCCCTCACACCCGTCGCCGGAACAGGCGGCGCAGGCCCGCCGCGCCATCGTCAATTACTTCGAATGCGAGGAGTGTGAGGCGGGAGAGATCGAAGCCGTCGTCAAGCTGGGCCAGGTGGCCGTGCCCACCCTCGCGGCGACGCTCCTCGAAGGCCCCTCGCAAGCCAACCTCGAACTACTCCGCCGCCACCTCACCGCCTCTTACCGCGAGCTGAGGGAGTACGAGCGGACGCACCCTAAAGCGAAGGTGCCGGGGAGCGAGGAGCAGTTCGTCAAAACTTACATGGACAATTACGTCGTCCTCTACCAGACGAGGGCGGCGACGGCGCTCGGGGCCATCGGCGGCCCGGAGGCCCGGCGGGCGCTGGAGGAGGCTTCGCGCAAGCCGCTGCGCGGGGACGTGCAGGCCGCGGTCAAGGCGTCTCTGGAGAAGATAAAGTAGCCCGAGAGGCTGGCGCCGGGCGGGGCGCGCAGACGGGGGCCGGAGGCTCACGGCCCGCGCCCCCGTCGTTAGCTGTCGCCGGCCGCGCACAGGAGTTTTTCGAGGCGCTGCTCGCGGACGCCGTAGAACTCTTTGAGTTCGCGGAACTGTCGGAGGGCGGCGTCCGCGTCCGTCTTCCCTCCGGCGCGGACGGCGGCGATCATCGTGTTCTTGCGCGTGTGCTCGGTGGTGACAAACTCGAAGACGCGCGTCTGGTAGCCGGAGGCTTCGAGCAGTAACGCGCGTAGCGTGTCCGTCAACATCTCCGCCTGACGCTCCAGCATGATCCCGTGCCTCAGCATTCCGCCCAGCACCTCCGGCGTCTCGATCTGCGGCCGCAGCTCTTTGTGACAGCACGGCGCGGTGATGAGAACGGCGGCCCCGGCGGCCAGCCCCGCGTGGAGCGCCTCGTCGGTCGCCGTGTCGCAGGCGTGCAGGGCGACGAGGACATCGACGGGGCCGAGCGCGTAATCGCGTATTAATCCCTGTCGGAACTCCAGCCCCTCGAACCCCGCCTCGCGCGCCACGCCGTTGCACAACTCGACCAACTCTTTCCGCGCCTCCACGCCAACGACCGACGCGCGCTGTAGTCCCAGAGTGTTCCGCAGATAGTCGTAGACGGCGAAGGTGAGGTAGCCCTTGCCCGCGCCCATGTCCACGAGCGTGAGGTCTTGCTTACCTTTCAGCCCCGCGCTTTCCAGAAGGTGCGCCACCGTCTCGACGAATTTGTTTATCTGTTTGAACTTGTCGCCCGCGCCCGCGCGCACGCGCCCCTCCGCGTCCGTCACGCCGAGCGCGCGCAGATAGACGTTGCCTTCCGCGTTGACGAATCGCTGCTTGACGCGGTCGTGTTCGGCGGCGGGCGGCGTGTCGAAAGTCGCGCGGCTGCGTGTGAGCCGCGGCTCGCGTTTGCGGTTGAAGTCGAGCTGCAAGTCGAACCCGGTCGTGAAGAGGTGGCCGCTCAGGAAGTCGTGCCCGAGGAGCGCGGCGACGATGGCGAGAGCTTCATCGGTCGTGGAGTTTCGGACGAGGTCTTGAGTGTGGTGGCGGAAGGTGAGCGAGAGGTTGTCCTCGCCCTTGATCTGCACACGTCTGGCGTAGACGTTTTTCAGCGTGGGGTCGTCGCCGCGGTATTTGCCGAGAGTCAGCCTGACGAACGCGCCGCCGGACAGGCTTTCGCGGAGTGCGTCGAAGAACTCTTCAACCGGCTGGCCCTTCATGGATCACCGCTTTCCTGAATCAAAACATGCATCGTTGAGACAAGTAAGAGAACACGGATGAGACGGACGTGACGAACCGACACGGATTGATCCGTGCCGATCCCTCTCATCCGTCTCATCCGTGTTCACTCGACCTGTCCCGACTGGATGCGCTTCGATTTAGACCGCCGTCACTTCACCTCGTTGTTCTTTACCGCCGCTCGTTCGCTGAGTGCAGTCAAAACAGAAGGCGCCAGCGCCGACTCGCTCTGCGCGCCCTTCACGCGGCGCTTGCCGATGCCGCCGGGGCCGGGCAGAAGACGACCCACGAGCGCCAGCACGTCGGCCGTCGCCTCGGGGAAGAGCGCGTGGAATTTGACGGCCAAGAAGGCCTGCGTCGAGATGATGAGTTCGGCGTCGCCGCGTCGTGTGGCCGCGACGATCTGGCGCGCGGCGCGCTCGGCCCCGATGGACGTGACGGGCAGGGAGTCGCTGATGGCGAACCACGCGTACTCGTCGCGGTGCCGGCCCTTGAAGGTCGCGTTGCGCGGGCTGCCCGTCCGCATCAGCCCCGGACAGACGGTCGTCACCACGACGCCGTCCTTCCGAAGCTCCGCGCGCATCCCTTCGGAGAGACCGACGAGCGCGAACTTGCTCGCGCTGTAGGGGACGAGATGCGGCACGCCGATCTTTCCACCGATGGAGGAGATGTTGACGACGCGCCCGCCGCCTCGCCTTCGCATCGACGGAAGCACGGCGAGCATCGTGTAGAGCGGCCCCCAGAAGTGGACGCGCATCGCCTGCTCGTAATCTTCGAGCGTCATCACCTCGACGGGGCCGACCTGAATGACGCCCGCGTTGTTGACCAGCACGTCGATCTCGCCGAAGTGGCGCGAGACCATGTCGATCATCTCGCCCACCTGATCGCGGTCGGTCACGTCGCACGGGACGGCGTACACATCCGCGCCGCGGCCCACGAGGTCGGCCCGCGCGCGCTCAAGCTCTTCGGGGTCGCGCGCACAGATGGCGACGCGCGCTCCCTCGCGCGCGAACTCCCGCGCCATCACCAGCCCCAGTCCGCGCGAGCCGCCCGTAATCAACACGGTCTTGCCTGCCAGCTCATACCCGCGCCGGCCGCGCACGAGCGCGCGCGCCGCGACCAGCCCGCCCAGACCCGCCGCCGCCAGCAACAGCGTCTCACGATTCCCCTTCTTCATTCCCTTCTCCCTTCACAGATGGCTTCAGGCGATCTCGACCAACACGGGCGTGTGGTCGGAGGGTCGCTCCCAGCCGCGCGGCTCTTTGTCTATCCAAGCCCGCTTGCAGCGCGCGGCCAGCGACTCGGAGAGCCAGACGTGGTCGATGCGCAGGCCCGTGTTGCGTGGGAAGGAGCCGGCGCGGTAGTCCCACCACGAGTAATGGCCCCCCCCTTCGTTGTGCTGCCGGAAGGCGTCCGCGAGGCCCCAGTCTTTGACCTCCTGAAGGGCTTCGCGCTCGGGGCGGCTACAGAGAATTTTGCCGCGCCACAACACGGGGTCGTGTACGTCGCGATCCTCCGGCGCGACGTTGAAGTCGCCGCACAGCAGCACGTCGTCGTCCGGCCAGCACTCCTCGTCGAAGAACTCGCGCAGGCGGCGCATCCACTTGAGCTTGAAGTCGAACTTCTCGGAGCCGACCGACTGCCCGTTCGGGACGTAGACGTTGACGACGCGCACGCCCCCGACCGTCGCCGCCAGCAGACGCGCGTGCGCCCCCTCCTCATCATTGGGGAACCCACGCTGCACGTCCGTCAGAGGAGTGCGCGAGAGTATCGCCACGCCGTTGTATGTGGGCTGGCCGTGCGTTTCAGACTTGTAGCCGAGTTCGGCAAACTCGCGGGCCGGGAAGCGCTCGTCGGCGCACTTCGTCTCTTGCAGGCAGAGCACGTCGGGGCGCGCCCGGCCGAGCCATTGCAAGACCAGGGGCAGGCGCGCCAGCACCGAGTTCACGTTCCACGTGGCGATGATCATTTCGCCGACAATCTTATAACGTGACGGCGCGTTTTTGTAGGCGGCGCGCCCCGCGCGTTGTAACCTCAAGACTAAAGTGACAAATTAATGACGGCGCGCGGCCCCCACAGGGCGCGGCCACAAACTTTTATGAGACGAGTGCTGATCGTCGAGGACGATGAGGTGCGTTGCGCGTGGTTCCGCGCACGGCTCGCGGGCTGGGAGATCGACATCACGTGCGACGTGCGGCAGGCCGTCGAGTGGCTTTCGGAGCGGGATTACGCAGCCATCTTCCTCGACCACGACCTCGTCGAGGAGCATTACTTCTCCGACGCCGAGGACGACGAGCGGACGGGCTATGCCGTCGCCCACTGGCTCGCCCGACACCCCGACAGCCAGCGCGACGCGACCGTCCTCATCCACTCGCTCAACTACACCGGGGCGGGGCGCATGCTCGACGCGCTCCACGCCTCGGGCCGCGACGCCGAGCACGTGCCGTTTCATTATTTGCGCGACGAGTTGAAGTTTTAAGGGGCCACCGCGATTTTTGTTGAGTGTACGGCAGGTAGGATTCACCGCGGAGGCGCAGAGGACGCAGAGACTACGCAGAGGCTTGACGCTTACACCCGACGTTGAGTAAATCCGTCAAGCCTGCGGCGCCCCCTCTGCGTCCTTTGCGCCTCC
>DASVES010000244.1:0-3142 GCA_036380435.1 Pyrinomonadaceae bacterium
GCGCCGGCGCAGCTCGAAGCGGTGGCGGCGCAGTTCGTCAGCGGACGCGGCGCCGACCTCGCGCTCGGCGTGCGCGGCAACCCCGTCGAGCTGTCGGCGCTCATCACGGCCGCCGCTGTGACCCTCTTCGTCATCGTCTTCAGCTTCCGCACTGAGCGTTTGCGCTCGGCGTTGCCCTCGCTGGAGAAGATCGACTCGCTCATGTACAAGACGGCCGGCATCACCTTCGCGGGCCTCGCGCTCCTGCTCATCACGGGCGCGGTGTGGGCCAACGAGTCGTGGGGGCGCTACTGGGGGTGGGACCCGAAGGAGGTCGGCGCGCTCGTCGCGTGGCTGACCTACGGCGGCTTCCTCCACGTCCGCATCTCGCGCGGCTGGACGGGGCGCCCGGCGGCCTACTTCGCGCTCGTCGCCTTCCTGCTCATCCTCTTCACCTACCTTGGCGTCAGCTACCTGCTGCCGGGCATGCACTCTTATGCGTGATAAGTGATGAGTGATAAGTGATGAGAAAGAACAGGAGCCGCTTTCTTCCTTCTTATCACTCATCACTTATCACTTGTCACGGGGTTTCAAAATGACACTCGTCCTGACAGGTGTGAGCCACAAGACGGCGCCGGTCGAGGTGCGCGAGCGCCTCGCCTTCGCGAAGGAGGCACTGCCCGGATACCTGAGCGCGCTCGTTGATGGCCGCGCGGTGCTGGAAGGGATGATCCTTTCGACGTGCAACCGGGTCGAGCTGCTGGTTGACGTTGACCCGGCGCACTTCGAGGAGGGGAGGTCGCGCGTCGCGGACTTCCTCGCGTCGAGGGGCGTTGGCTTAGGCGAAGACCTCGGCCGTCACGTCTACGAGTACGCTGGTGAAGAGGCCGCGCGCCACCTCCTCCGCGTGGCCTCTTCGCTCGACTCGATGGTGTTGGGGGAGCCGCAGATTCTCGGGCAGGTGCGGCAGGCTTACGCCGACGCCTGCGCGGCCGGGACCGCGGGCCGCACACTCCACCGCCTGCTCCACCACGCCTTCCACGCCGCCAAACGCGTGCGCACCGAGACGAACATCGCTTCGGCGGCCGTCTCGGTCTCCTACGCGGCGGTCGAGCTGGGGCGCAAAATCCTCGGCACGCTCGAAGGGCGCACCGTGCTCCTCGTCGGCGCGGGCGAGATGGCCGAACTCGCCGCACGCCATCTGGCGAAGGCCGGGGCCGCGCGCATTCTCGTCGCCAACCGCACACACGAGACAGCGCACCGGCTCGCCTCGGAGTTCGGCGGCGAGGCCGTCCCCTACGAGAGCTTCCCGTCGTTTCTGGCCGAGGCCGACATCTGTATATGCTCAACGGGCGCACGCAAATATCTTGTCACGGCGCAGATGGCGCGGGTGGCTTTGGAGTTGCGCGGCAACCGCCCGTCGTTCTTCATCGACATCAGCGTCCCGCGCAACGTCGATCCGCGTGTGGGCGAGGTCGCGAACCTTTTCGTCTTCGACGTGGACGACCTCGAATCGGTCGTCGCCTCCAACCTGTGCGAGCGCGCGCGCGAGGCCAAGCGGGCCGAGCAGATCGTCGAGGCGGAGACGGCTCAGTTTCACAAAGCCATGCGCGCCCTCGAAATCGGCCCCGTCATCGCCTCGCTCAAAGGAAAGATGCGGCGCATCGCCGAGGAGGAATTCCGGCGCCAGCGAGCGCGCCTCGGCGACCTCACCCCGGAGCAGGAGCGCGCCGTCGAGCAGATGCTCGCGGCGACCGTCAACAGGATTTCGCACCCGCTCATCGAGCGCCTGCGCCGCTCCTTCGACACCGGCGACGCCGGCAGCGTCGGCGCGTGGCGCGTGAGCTTCGGCCTCGAGGAAGAGTTGGAAATTGTGTCGTCGGTGAAGACCCATCTCGCCGTCGCTTTCAAACTTCAAGCGGTAACCACATGAGAGACGAACTTATCATTGGTTCGCGGGGGTCGAAGCTCGCGCTCTGGCAGGCCGAGTGGGTGCGCGCTCGGCTCGCGGCCCTCAGCCCGCGCCTCGATGTGCGCGTCGAAGTCGTCAGTACTTCGGGTGACGTCCTGAAGGACGCGCCGCTATCGGTCATCGGCGGGCAGGGGGCCTTCACCAAAGAACTCGAACACGCGCTCCTCGAACGCCGCATCGACCTCGCCGTCCACTCGCTGAAAGACCTGCCGACGGTCATCCCCGACCGTCTCACCCTCGCCGCCACGCCCGCGCGCGAAGACGCGCGCGACGCGCTCGTCCTGCCCGCCGGCACTTCCGGCGGCGGAGTGGTTTCCGTTCTTGATCTTCCAGCGGGCGCGCGCGTCGGCACGTCGAGCCTGCGCCGGCGGGCGCAGCTTCGGCACCTCAGGCCCGACCTCGTGTTGAATGACCTGCGCGGCAACGTGGACACGCGCCTCCGGAAGCTCGACGCCGGCGAGTTCGACGCCATCGTCCTCGCCGCGGCGGGCTTGCGTCGTCTCGGACTCGCCGGGCGCATCAGCGCGCACGTCTCGCCCGACGAGCTGCTGCCGGCGGTCGGCCAGGGCGCCCTCGGCCTGGAGGCGCGCGCCGACGACGAGGAGACACTCAGCCTTGTCGCCCGACTGGATCACGCCCCGACACGCGCAGCGTGTGAGGCTGAGCGTGCACTGCTGCGCCAGTTCGGCGCGGGCTGTCAGGTGCCTATAGCGGCGCACGCGACCGTTGAAGGGTTGTTTCTCAAGTTGGAAGGACTCGTCGCCGCGCCCTCTGGCGAAGACGTCCTGAAGGCTTCGGTGGTCGGTTTCATGGGCGACGCGGAGGGCATTGGTGAAGAGCTTGCGCACCGTCTCATGGCACGCGGCGCCGCCTTCCTTCTCGCGGGCGCGGCGACGGCGCTGGCGTCCTGATGGGAAGCGGCGCGGCCGCAAGTACTTAGGCAAAAACAAACGGGGCGGCGCAAAGTGAGCGAGAGAAGGCCGCCGGACTTCGAGGTGAGCAAATGAAGAAAGAGAACATCCTGTACTGCATCATCGGCGCGCTGCTCGGCTTCATCGTCGGCTTCGGCTTCGCCAACACCACCAACCAGCGCGGCTACGTGGCACAGGCGGCCGCCGCCGCGGGCGGTCAGCCAGGACAGATGGCGGGCCTCCCGCCCAACCACCCGCCTATCGAGGGCGCCGCCGCCGC
>DASVES010000245.1:0-11540 GCA_036380435.1 Pyrinomonadaceae bacterium
AAGATTTTTTGACTATCTCGACGAAAAAACTTGCGGCCCATGCGGGAGTACACGCCGCCGCGCTCGCTCTCACGGCGCGAGACGACCCGGTGAACCGTTGGGGGAAGGTTTTGGGGAAATTCGGGAGGATATTAGCACGCGCCGCCGGGGCGTTCCAATCCGTGCCGCGCCGGGTCGTGTCCTGAGATCAACTCTCTGCGCGTCCTTTGCGCTCTCCGCGGCTCGGCGGTGAGTACCCGCTCAAGCACACTCACCGCCGAGTCGCGGAGAGCGCAAAGGACGCGCAGAGAACATACTCGAATGAGGACACTACTCCGCGCCGGCCGCTCTCCTTCACTTGCCGCCCGTCGGCCACGCTCCCGCGTAATCCGTCGAGTGCGGCGAGGAGACGGCGGCCGTGTACTCCCATTGGAGCCGCGTCATCTGCCGGACGTGCAGCAGGTCGTGAGCGAGCCATGAGGCGAGGAGGTCGCCGGCGGAGAGCGTGTGGCCGCGCGGGTGCGCCGTGCGCTGATGCCAGTCGGGCGCGTCGAGCGAGCGCAGCCACTCAAGCGATGCGTCGCGCTCGCGCAGGAAGTTTTGCAACGACTCCTGCAAGTCTCTCTCGTGGTAGCCGCGCGCGGCGACCCAGCCGACGGGGTCGATGGGCGGCCACGAGTCGGCGGGGCGGTGGAGCGCGATGTCGAGACGCGTGCGAAAGTCTTCCCGCTCCTCGTCGTGGAGATGATTGACGACCTCGACGAGAGACCACTTCTCCGCCGCGGGCTTCCACCTTGCCTGTTCGTCGCTCACGCCGCGCAGCATCGACGCGAACACGTCGCGGTTCGCCGACAGGCGTTCGACGTAGAAATCAAGCTTCATTCCGGTGTCCTCTTCGCCTCGTGCGGGCCGTTTAGTCCCCCGCTCTTCTCTTCAAACTCACGCCGCCGAGCAGGTGAAGCAGAGTGCCGGCGAGGATCGCGTGCAGCCCGTAGTAGCTCAGCGGGGTGTGTTGCAGATCGGCCAGCGGCGGCTCGCGGAAGAAGGCGGCGACGAGCATGCAGGTGGACGCGACGATGAGGACGGAGCCGAGCACCTGTAAGACGCGTTGCCAGCGCGCCGGCCGGAGTTGCAGATAAGTCCCCAGCCCGAGGTTGAGCAGCCCGGCGAGCAGGATGTAGATGTGCCGCGAGCGATAGAGCATCCGCTGGCCGTCAGCCATCCCGCGCAGGTGCTCGTGCAGACGATCCATGTACTGCCCCGTCAACACAAACGCGACGACGACGAGCAGCCCGAAGACGACGTGAAACAGATTCGCTCTCCGCACTCGCTCTCACGGCCCCTTCCGAATCTCGGGCGACCTCGTCGGCGACTGCCGCAGCTTGTCGGCCCCTGTGGTCATTCGTTCGCCCATTGGTACTGTTCGTATCGAGGCTCCCCCGACAGCTCATGCTTCTTCAAAAATTCCCAAGCGTCGCGGTTGATCTCAGGTGCGCGGTCGTAATACCAGTGGGTGTGATCCTTGATCTCCGTGAGTTGCGCGGAGAAGCCGCGGCTGTTGAGTGCGTCGCGGGTGGCTCGAACGGTGGAGAGCGGGAAAAACGCGTCGTTCGTTCCGACGAAGATGGCGATGGGCGTCTTGCGCTTCGCCTGCTCCATATACTGATTGGCTTCCGGCCCCATGGCGCCGGCGTGCACGGCCGTCGCCGCGAAATACTCCGACTCCAGCAGTGAAAGAGAGAGAGCCTGCCCGGCCCCGGCCGAATGCCCGAACAGATAGACGCGGCGCGCATTTATCGGGTGCGTCGTCTTCAACGACTCGACCAGCTCTCGGAGAAAGTCCGGCCCGTCCAATGGTATCTGCCATTGCCGGTTGTCGATGGAATCAGGCCCGACGACGATGAACCCTTCCTTCTTCGCCAGGTCTTTCCACTTCTCGACGAGCGACAGGCCGTTGCGCCCCGACCCGTGCAGCGTCACGAGCAGCGGCGCCGGCTTGTCCGCCTTGACGGTCTTCGGGACGTATAGGTAATAAGCGCGCTTCCTGCCCTGCGACGTGATGAGTTCCTTGGTGATGTCGTCGGACGAGTTTGACGAGACCGCGGCCGGGAATAGAAGCAATCCAAGCGTCAAGAGGAGCGAAGCGAAGTACCTCATAAATTCTCCTTGCCACTCACTTACGTCGTGAAAGTAAGCCACCCGGCGGAGACGACCATCGGTCGATGAGTAACGCCGGGCGGAGCGCGGATTATACCGCATCGGCCCATCGCGCCCCCGTAAAAAACAGGGGCGCGGCGAATCATCGCCGCGCCCCTGTTTGCGCCCGCCCGGAGAGACGCCGCTAGCCGAGCACGCCGCGGAACTTCGCGGGGCTTGAGGCGTGACCGGGGAAGATGGCCTGCGTGTTCACCTGCCCGAGATGTTTGGTGGCGACCTCGGCGAACACGTCGCGGAAGTCGGTGGTGAGCGCGAGGTCGCGGCCCTCGTGGAGTTGTTCGGGACGCAGGCCCGGCCAGTCGCCGTAAACACGACCGCCGCGCGCCGCGCCGCCGACGACGAACATCGCGTTGGCGTGGCCGTGGTCGGTGCCGCCCGTCCCGTTCTGCCGGGCGGTGCGTCCGAACTCCGACATCGTGAGAATCACCACGTCGTCCATGCGCGCCGGGCCGAGGTCGCGCGCGAGGGCGGCGATGCCCTGTCCGAACTGTTGGAGGAGATTCGAGAGCTGGCCGCGCGCGCCGCCTTCGTTGCTGTGCGTGTCCCATCCGCCCATCTCTGTAAAGGCTACTTCCAAACCGACGCCCGCCTTGACGAGCTGCGCGATCTGGAGCATCGCCTCGCCGAATCGCCCGCGCGGGTAGACGGCCCTGTTCTCCGCGCGGTACTGCGCCGGGTTAACTTCCTTCAGAAACCTGACCGCCTCGAACGTCTCCTTGCCCGTACCGCGCAGCGCGTCCGACGCGCTCTGCTCGTAGATGTCCTCGAAGCCGCCCTGCACGCCGCCCGCCTGACGGCCCGCGCGGATGGAGAACTCGGCGAGGTTCGGGATGGCGAGCGCGGGGGCGCGTCCCTGAAGCGCGCGCGGCAGATTCTGCGTCATCGCGACGGCGCGGAAGGTCGTGGAGCGCGCGTCGGGGCGCGCCTGAAGGTATCGGTTGAGCCAGCCGTCGGGCGTGGACTTGCGGCCCGGCGTGCCGGACTCCATGTAGTCCTGCGCGTCGAAGTGTGAGCGCGTGTTGTCGGGCGACCCCGAGGCATGGACGACGGCCAGACGCTTCTCGTCCCACAGCGACTTGAGCGGCAGAAGCGACGGGTGGAGGCCGAAGAAGCCGTCGAGGTCGATGACCGACTCGCCGCCCACGCCGCCGCGTGGCCGCGCGATGGCGATGGTCGGGCGCAAGTCGTAGTAAGCGCTCTCGCCGTGCGGCACGACCATGTTGAGGCCATCCACCGCGCCCCGCTGGAAGATGGCGATCAAGGTCTTGCGTCTGCCGCCCACGTGCTTCGTGTCACCGGCCGCGAACACCGCACGTTGTAGGAAAGATGGCGCGACGCCCGTCAACCCGATGCTCGCCAGCGCGACGCCGCCCCGCTTCAGAAAATATCTACGACCGTTGTTCATCTCCACCTCTCGGAAGAGTGATAAGTGATGAGTGATAAGTGATAAGAAAATCGGCTTGCTCTTTCTCATCACTTATCACTCATCACTTATCACCGTCTCTTTACTGCCTCTGAAATTCCGGCGACCCGAGGACGAGCGCGGCGATGCGCGCGACTTCGGGGTTGGCGGTCGCGGCGAGGTCGGCCTGTTGCGCGCGGCCTTGACCGCGTCCGAAGCGACCGCCGCCGGCGCGCGGCCCGCGCGTTGTCATCGCGTCGGCAGTGGGCGCACTCTCCTGTTGCGTGGGCGCGGAGGCGTCGGGGGCGCCCGCCGGTTCGCTCAACTGCTTGAGGAGGACGGCGCGGCTCTTCTCGGACATCTCGCCGTGGAGAACGAGCGCGACGAACTGCTCGACGACACGCGCGTGATCGACGGAGCGGCCCGGCGCGGCCGACTCGCCCGCGACGCGCGCGAGATCAACGCGCGTGCCCGGAATGCGGTTGCTCGCGAGCGCGAGCGCGAAGTTGAGTCGTTCGAGGAGGCCGCCCGTGTTGACCCAGTGCTCGGCCGTGTCGGGGTAACCCGTGGGCGCCTGATACTGGTAGAGACCCTCGCCCATGCGCGCGAGCCACTGTTGAAGCGCGGGGCCGCCGTTCGTTTCCGCGCCGAGCGCGCGCAGGGCCGAGACGGCCAGCTCGAACGGCGTCTTGATCTTGGCCCGGCGCGCTTCCGCCGCGTCAAACTCCGGGGCAGCGAAGAGTGCGCGCAGAGTATCCTTGATGTCGCCCCCAGACTTCGTGAAGGCCGCGGCGACGCGCTCGACGAGCGCGGGCGGCGGGTTGTCGGAGACGAAACGGCGCGCGAGCTTCGCGGCGACGAAGCGCGCCGTCGAGGGATGGCGGACGAGGATGTCGAGCACCTTCTGCGCGTCCTCCATCCCACCGCCCGCGGCGATCTTCTGGCCGAGCACGGTCTTCTCGTTCGAGTCGTGGAGACGCGGGAGGAAGACGAAGGTGCCGGCGCGCTCCGCAACGCCCTCCATCCCGCGCGCACCGCGCGGGGCGATGATCGTCCAGCCGGTGAAGGCGCGCGCCACCTCCTGCACGTCCTTTTGCGTGTAGCCGCCCTCGACGCCGAGCGTGTGCAGCTCCATCAGCTCGCGCGCGTAGTTTTCGTTGATGCCGCGTTGACGACGCTGTTGCGGCGGCTGCGGGCGCGTCATCGCCGTGTCGTCGCCGTCGCCGCGAGTCAGGCGGCGCTGGCGGCGTGCCGCGCGTTCGGGGTCGGTGTTTCGGCGCGTGCCACCCGCGCCGAAGAGTTCGCCGAGGCCGGCGCGGCGTCGGGGCGTCTGCGCGTCGGGGCTGACGCTCTGGAAGTTGTCGAGGTAGAAAAGCATCGCCGGACTTTTGGCGGTGGCTTCGAGGAGGTCGCGGAAGTTGCCGAGCGCGTTGGGGCGAATCACGTCGCGGTCGTAGGAAGTCAGGAACCAGCGGTCGGCGCCCTTGCCGGCGAAGACGTTGAAGTGGTTCGACCAGAAATCAACCATCACTTCCTGCAACTGCCGCTCGCCGTAAGCGGCGCGCAGGATTCTCGACGCCTGTAGCTCGGCCATGATGCGCGCGGGCGGCTCCATGCCGTTCTCTCGCATGTAGCGCATGATGGCGCGTCGATACTCGTTGCGGTTCGCGTCCGCGTCGGGCACAGGCATCGAGCCGGGCGCGCTCATCCGCGACTGCGCTTCGCCGGTCGGCGCGTTCGGCGGCGGTTGCTGTTGATTGCCCTGCCGACGCGCCGCGGCCACGTCGGCCAAGTCCGCCGGCAGCTCGCCGCGGCGCTGCAACTGCCGGACGAGCATACCGGGGTTTGGGAACTTCGCCAGCAGCTCGCTGTTCGACATCCCGAGCGTGGAAAGGTTCGCGAGCCGGCCTTCGGCGGCGCGGTCGTCGATGCGCTCGGGGTTGAGCTGTTCCTCGATGTAGCGACCGACGCCGAGCTTGAGCACGCGCTCCACGTCGCCCGCGCGGGGGCCGAAAGACAGACGGTTGAGCACGTGGACGGCGCGCTGCTCGTCGCTCAGCTTGCCGGCCTTCTCCTTAGACGCGGCCTGCCCCTCCGACGCGCCCACGGCGAACGCCGGAAGGACGTTTGAGAGCAGCGCCAACATGACGATGACAGAGGCGGTGCGCTGACCGCGTCCGATTGATTTAGTGCGACGAAGGTTCTTTGCAGCTTTCATAACTACTTTGCTCGAACGTCCTGAAAATTATAAAAAATCGGGTGGTTGAAGTCTCCTGCCTGCCGTCCCCAAGTTAGACGCGGGACGGCTCCTGATGGTTGAAAAAGATTGGTTCAATGAAGGCGGGCACGCACAGTACCGCGAGCGGTAGCGAGCGGGTCTGGATGCGCGATGCTGGCCTCTTGTCGCAGGCGTACCCGCTCGCTACCGCTCGCGGTACTGTGATTGAGTCAATGAGCCATCTCATTCCTGAAAGGCCAGAGAGCTGGTCTCGCGGCGCTCGGGCAGGAGCATGCGGATGAGGTTGAAGAGGCGGTCGAAGTCGATGGGCTTGGTGAGATAGCCGCTGAAGCCGGCGTCGTGGGCGGCCTTGCGGAAGCCGTCGGTGTCGAAGGCGGTGAGCGCGATGACGGGGATGCGCTCGTTGCCCTCCTGCTCGCGGATGCGGCGCGTGGCTTCGAGGCCGTCGAGCTGCGGCATGGCGATGTCCATGAGGATGAGGTCGGGGCCGGCAATCTTGGCCGAGGCCACGGCCTCCTCGCCGTTGCTGGCCGTCACCACGCGGTAGCCCTTGTCCTGCAACGCCAGACTCACCAGCACGAGGTTGTCATGCGAGTCGTCAACGACGAGGACGGTCTTGGTGCTGCGCGTGTTCTCTTCGGTCATTTTCGGTCTATCTCTACACCCGTTTTAGATGCTCGCGCAAGCTCAACGGGTTTGCAGCAAAGTTCGGGCACGCAGACGATTCACAAACTCACGGCGACGGGGCGCAGCGCGGCCGTCCCCTTTAGCGCGCGGGGCGCGGATAGCTGACGGGGCTGCGATGGCCCTCCGCGTCTACGGCGCGCACGCCGAAGAAGTAGTTGTCCTTCGACATCCCCTTCGCCGTGTGCGTGGTCGCGCGCCCGACCCACTGCGTGTGCGTCCAGACGGGCGAGGTCGTGTCGCGCCAGACGACTTCGTAGCCGGCGAGGTCTGCCTCTTTGTTCGCCTCCCACTGCAAGTCGGTGTCGCTGGAGAGCCGGCGCGTCGAGATGGCGGCCGACTTCGGGCGCGCGGGGGCGAGGGCGAGTTCGGCCAGTGCGGCGCAGTTGACACGCGCGACCTGCGCGACGTAAGCGAAATCGACGAACTCGGGCAGGTCGCCGTAGCGCACGCCTCCCTCGGTGCGGACGTTCTGGTGCTGGTGCGTGTAGTCCTCGTGCGGCTCGGTGAAGCGCACGGCCGCGTAGCCGCGCTCGAGGAATGGGATGTGGTCGCCGCCGCGCCCGTAGCGGTCGCGGCGATAGATCATCTGCACGCGGAAAGCCGGAAGATAACGCGCGGCAGTCTCTCGGACGAAGCGCGCGAGCTGGCGGGCGGGCGAATCGTTCTCGCCGCCGACGCTGCGGCGCGTCGTGGCCTCCTGCTCCGACTCGTTCGACGGCACGCCCTCGGAGAAAACGCGCACCGTGGAGGGATCGCGCACGCCGTTGCCGCCCACGGTGTTGCCGACGATGTCGTTCGTGAACATCGCCTCGATGTCGGTGCCGTTCTTCTTCGCCTGCTCGGCATAATAGTTCGCGCCGACTAAGCCCTGCTCCTCGCCGGCGACGGCCATGAAGACTATCGTCGCGTCGAATTTTCGTTTCGACATCACGCGCGCCAGCTCCATGACGGCGGCCGTGCCCGAGGCGTCGTCGTTGGCGCCCGGCGCGTCGCATTCGCCGTCGGTCGGACTGGAGCACATCGAGTCGTAGTGCCCGCTGACGACGTAGACGCGGGCCGCGGACTCACCGCGCGTTCCGGGCAGCGTGGCGACGACGTTGGTGAGACGCGTCCGCGCGGCGATGCGCGGGAAGCGTCCCGGCTCCTGCTCGAAGGATTGCAGCTCGACCTTGAGACGAGCGCCGGAGTCGCGGCCGTAGCGTTGCATCTCGGCGAAAATCCAGTCGCGCGCCGCGCCGATGCCGCGCGCCGGGTCGTCCTGGCGCGAGAGCGTGTTGCGTGTGCCGAAAGATACGAGCTTGCGGATGTTGGCCTCGATGCGCCCGGCGTCGATCTCACGGAGCATGGCGGCCACCGCGGGGTCGCGGCGCGCGGCGGGGCCGCGTGCATCGCCGCGTGCCGCCGCAGCCCGACGCCGCCCCCCGCCGCCTTGCGCGGCGGCCGGCGCCGCCGGAAAGAGTTGGCCGCAGAGGAATGCGATCAGTGCTGACGACAGGAGGACGCGGCGCGTGAGCTTGCGCGGCAGAGGCATACGGGCTGTTTCCTTTCTCACACGGGCGTGACGAACGGGGGCGAACAAACTCTTGAATGACCGGGCACGGGAGCGAGTATAATATGCCGGCTCGCTCGCAAACTCCACAAGGGGACGCCCCCGAAATGCCCATCACCCCCGGCACCACACTAGGCCCTTACGAAATCCTCTCGCCGCTCGGCGCGGGTGGGATGGGCGAGGTCTACCGGGCGCGCGACACGCGGCTCGGGCGCGACGTGGCCCTCAAGGTTCTGCCCGCCGCCTTCGCATCCCACGAGGAGCGTCTGCGCCGCTTCGAGCAGGAGGCGGGCGCCGCCTCGGCCCTCAACCATCCGAACATCATCACCGTCCACGAGATCGGACACGCCGACGCGACCTACTTCATCGCCACCGAGTTCATCGACGGCGAGACGCTGCGGCAACGCGCGTCGCGGGCGGGGCTTACGCTGCGCGAGACGCTCGACGTCTCGATCCAGGCGGCCTCCGCGCTCGTCGCCGCGCACAAGGCCGGCATCGTCCACCGCGACATCAAGCCCGAGAACGTGATGGTGCGCGAGGACGGCATCGTCAAGGTGCTCGACTTCGGGCTGGCGAAGCTGGGCGAGAGCGCCGACGGGTCGGGGCGTGCGGTGGACACGGAGGCCGAGACACGCGGGCTCGTCAACACCGCGCCCGGCGTCGTGCTGGGGACGGCCTATTACATGTCGCCCGAACAGGCGCGCGGTCAGGAGGTTGACGCGCGCAGCGACATCTTCTCGTTCGGCGCGGTCGTCTACGAGATGCTCACGGGACGCAGGCCGTTCGAGGGGAAGACCCGAAGCGACATCCTCGTCTCCGTCCTGCGCGACGAGCCAGCGCCCCTCGAAGCATACTTCCCCGGCCTCCCCCCGGAGTTGAGCCGCATCGTCTCGAAGGCGCTCAGGAAGGATCGCGAGGAGCGATACCAGACGAGCAAGGAGCTGCTGGTCGATCTGCGGAGCCTCAAGCAGGAGCTTGAGTTCGAGGCCAAGGCAGGCCGCCCGAACCTCCTCGACGAGGGCCGCCCCGCGGGCGCGGGCCGGAGGGGCGGCCCTCGCGGCGGCGCGACGAGCCGCGCCGCTCACTCGACGGCCGTCCCCCAACACGAGACGTTCCCCTCGACGATCAGCGAGCTGCTCATCAGCGAAGTCAAACAACATCGCAAGGGCGTCACGCTGACGGCAGTGCTCGTCGCGCTCGCGCTCGCCGCCGCTGGCTTCGGCCTCTACCGGCTCATCCGGTCGGCGCGGCGGCCCGACTCCTTCCAGACGATGCGGCTCGCCAAGCTGACGCACGCGGGCAATGTCGTCGCCGGGCTGGTCGCCGTCTCGCCCGACGGCCGGCAAGTCGCCTACGTGACGCAGGACGAGGGGCAGCGGAGCCTCTGGGTCAGGCAGGTGGCGACCCCCGGCAACGTGCAGATCGTCGCGCCGTCCCCGGTCGAATACGGCGGGCTGACGTTCTCCCGCGACGCCGACTACGTCTACTACATCGCCGCCGAAAAGCAGGGCTTCGCCGCGCTCTACCGCGTGCCCGCGCTCGGCGGCGGCCCGCCGCGCAAGTTGATTGAGGGGATCGACGGCCCCATCACCTTCTCGCCCGACGGAAGTCGCCTGGCCTTCGTGCGAAGGAGAGTCGATCTGTTGGTCGCTAATGCTGATGGCACAGGGGCCGAGACGCTCGCCTCGCGCCCGCGCGGTGAAATCTGGTGGCAGCCCGCCTGGTCGCCTGACGGAAACAGCATCGCCTGCGGCGTCTACTCGCCGGCCGACAACCTCTGGCGGCTGGTCGAGGTCTCGGTGAAAGACGGGGCGCAGAAGCCGCTCTCGCCGAGGCCGTGGCAGACGTTGAACGGGATGGCGTGGCTGCCCGGAGGCGACGGGCTGTTGGTCAACGGGCGCGATCCCGAGACCCGGCAGCCGCAAATCTGGCTCCTCGGCTATCCGGGCGGCGAGCCGCGTCGAGTGACCAACGACCTGTCGAGCTACTTCGGGTTGAGCCTGACGGCCGACGGGCGGACGCTGGCGAGCGTGCAGGGCGAGCGGCTGTCGAACATCTGGGTCGCGCCCGGCGGCGACGCCGATCTCGCACGCCGCGTCACCTTCGAGGTGGGCAGGGACGAGGGACTGACCGGCCTCGCGTTGACGCCGGAGGGGCGCATCGTGTACGCCACGGGGGCCGGCGGCGCGCGCGACATCTGGATCGTCGATGAGGACGGACGCAACAACCGACAACTGACCGCCGACTCTCGCGCCAACTACTCGCCGGCGGTCACGCCGGACGGGCGCCACGTCGTCTTCGTTTCCGACCGCGCGGGCCGCGATCAAATCTGGCGCATGGACGCCGACGGCGGCAACCCCGTACAGTTGACCGACGGCCCCGGCGCGGCCGGCAGGCCCAACTGCTCGCCCGACGGCCGGTGGGTCGTCTATCAGGTCTTGCTTGAGAACAAAAACACCGTCTGGAAGGTGTCGATTGAGGGCGGGCCGCCCGTGCAACTCACCGACGTGGCATCGTTCAAGCCCACGGTGTCGCCCGACGGGAGGTTCATCGTCTGCTCTTACGGCGGTGCTCAGGCCGGCTCGCCCATCAGGCTGGCCGTCATCCCCGCCGAGGGAGGGCCGCCCGTGCGGATCATCGACGCGCCGGCCGTCATCAGGTCAATCGTCTTCCGCTGGACGCCGGACGGCGACCGCATCGTCTACATCGACAGCCGCAACCGGGTTTATAATCTGTGGGCGCAACCCCTCGACGGCGGCCCGCCCGTCCAGTTGACCGACTTCAAGTCCGACCAGATTTTCCAGTTCGACTGGTCGCGCGACGGCAAACGTCTCGCCCTCGCCCGCGGCCACGACGGCTCCGACGTGGTGCTGATTAGCGACTTCAGGTAGCGCGCGCCGGGGAGCTGCGTCTTTCCTCGTCCCGGCCCTCGCCAGCGTTCGTCGAACATACATGCGGCTTCATCTCGCACGGCGGGCCGCGGATTTAAGCGCCGGCCCGTAAACACCACGTTCTTTCCTGCCCCTGAAAGGAGGCCAAGACAATGAGTAACGGAAAAAAATGCGACTCCGGAGGCGATTGCACCTTCGCCGTCCACCCCCCGGTGATAATCTGTCTACCGGGCGGCAGTGCGTGCGGGCTCGCGGTCATGGCAGAGGCCGAGATATCTCCTTTCCACGACCAGACGCTGGCCGACGCTACCCAACAGATCAAACAAGTGCTCGCGCGCATCCCCCCCGGCCCGGAGGGGAGCCACCTCTCGTTCCTCAGAACGCCCAGGGGCATCCTGCTCGCGTGGGCGCATCACCGCGCCGAGGCCCCGCCCGACGCCGTGCCCGCGACCGCCGACGAAAAGACCCTCTCGAAGGCGCTCGGACTCAAGCACTGACGCCCCGCCCGCGGCCGGCGATAGCCTCTGCGCCTCCGGCGATTGAGGCCCGCGGCCGAATTGCCGACAGGCGCCACAC
>DASVES010000246.1:0-3656 GCA_036380435.1 Pyrinomonadaceae bacterium
GACCGGCAACATCGTCACCCCCGACCCGCTGCCCGAGGAGAACGTCTTCCTGCGCTCCGACCATTACGAGTTCGTCAAGAAAGGCGTGCCGGCGCTGATGCTGGCGGGCGGCCCCGCCGGCGACCCCGCCGTCTGGATCGCGCGCACGAAGAAGTGGATGGACACTGACTACCACTCGCCCAACGATGTCGTGCTGCCCGACTGGAACTGGAGCGGCCCCCAGACGGTCGCGCAGGTCGGCCTCCTCATCGGACTGCGCGTCGCCAACGCCGACGTGATGCCCGCCTGGCTCCCCTCCTCGCCCTTTAACAAGCCGCGCGCCGCCGCCGCCACGCCCGCGCCGGGAAACTAATAGCCCTAACGGAGCGGCGACTCCGCCGGACAACGAGAGAGGGCCGCGACAGATTGATGTCTGCCGCGGCCCTCTCACTTTTTCGCCTCGCCTAAACGATATTAAGCGCCGCTTGAAGCGTCTCGATAGCGAGCGCGGCAGCGTGGCGCTTGCGCGCGGGCAGGCCGCCGACCGCGTCAATCATTTCCTGACGCGTGAGGCGCGTGGCCTCTTCCGTCGTCATCCCCTCGATGAGTTCGGTGAGCGCGGAGCCGCAGGCGAGCGTCGGGGGACAGCCGTAGGCGAGGAAGCGCGCGGCCTCGATGCGACCGCCGCTCACGCGGAGGGAGAGATGGAGGCGGTCGCCGCAGACGGGGTTCGTCTGTTCGGCAGAGGCGTTGGCGTCGGCGAGTGTGCCGGCGTTGCGCGGGCGGGCGAGGTGGTCTTTGAGTGTTTCGGAGTAAGGCACAGAGTAGTTCAAAGTTCAAAGTTCAAAGTTCAAAGTCAACAGCGGCACGGTGCGCTTTGAACTTTGAACTTTGAACTTTGAACTCACGCAGGGGCGCAGGCGCGCTCGGCCAAAGCCTTCTGGTAGAGCGGCGAGAGGCGGCGCAGATTTTCGACGGCGCGGGGGAGCACTTCGAGCACGTAGTCGATGTCGGCGTCGGTGGTGTCCTTGCCGATGCTGAAGCGGATGGAGCCGCGGGCGAGTTCGTCGGTGCGGCCGAGGGCGAGGATGACGGGCGACGGCTCCAGCGACCCCGAAGAGCAGGCCGACCCCGTGGAGACGGCCACGCCCTGCATGTCGAGGTTGATGAGCAGCCCCTCGCCTTCGACGAAGCGGAAGGAGACGTTCGACAGGTGCGGCAGCCGCGGCGCGCCCCGGCCGTTGAAGACCACGTCCGAGATGCGCTCCTCGATGCCCGCCTCGAAGCGGTCGCGCAAGGTGAGCATGTGCTCGACGCGCTCGTCCAACTCCAGACGGGCAAGCTCGGCCGCCTTGCCGAACGCGACGGCCAACTCCACGGCCTCCGTCCCCGCGCGCCGCTCGCGCTCCTGATGGCCGCCCACCGACTGCGCGGCGAGCCGCACGCTCCGCCGGACGTAGAGTGCGCCGACACCTTTGGGCGCGTGGAGCTTGTGCGCCGACATCGAGAGCAGGTCGCACCCCAATGCGTCCACGTCAACCGTCATCCGACCGAGCGCCTGCACGGCGTCCGTGTGGAGCCAGAGGCGCCGGCGGCCCGCCTCGCGCTGCTCGCGGACGAGTGCGCCGATCTCGGCGACGGGCTGAACGGTGCCGATTTCGTTGTTGGCGAGCATGACGGTGATGAGCACGGTGTCTGGCCGCAGGGCCGCGCGCACGTCTTCGAGGCGAACGACGCCGTCCGTGTAGACCGGCAGGCGCGTCACCTCCCACCCGCGCTTCTCCAGTGCGCCGACGACGCCGCGCACCGCGGAGTGTTCGATGGCCGAGGTGATGACGTGTCGGCCGTGCTCGGCGTGTAGTTCGCAGATGCCGCGGACGGCGAGGTTATTGGCCTCCGTGCCGCCCGAGAGGAGGACGACCTCGTTGGGGCGGGCATTGATGAGCGCGGCCACCTCGCGCCGCGCGCGGTCGATGGCCGTGCGCGCCTCCTGCCCGAAGAAGTGGACGCTCGAAGCGTTGCCGAACTTGTCCATCAGGTACGGCAGCATCGCCTCGACGACCCGGCGGTCAACCGGCGTCGTCGCGCTGTGATCCATGTAGACTCTGCGGAGGGGCATGGGGAAGAAGCTGTTAGCTGTTAGCTGTTAGCTCTTAGCTTTCAGCAAAGAGCTGTTCTTTGTCGGCGGACAACGGACAACTGACCAGAGACAGCTTTTAGCTGATAGCTAACAGCTAATCGCTAAAAGCTCTGAAAAAATTCCTCCAACCCGCACGGAAGGCGGGGGCATCAAAGGCGCAGGCCCGAGCGACGCCTCGTAACGTTGCGCGTGATTCGAGTCTACGGCGCGTGCCAACGAGCGTCAAGGCGGTTGGTTTTCCCGGCGGCGACGCTCCGGCGGCGGAAGCGGGCCATCCATTTTTCCGCTCGACTTGGCCGCGCCTCGGGGTGAAAATAGAGCGGCCCGCGTTTCAATATGCACGCGCGAAGACCCGGCCCGACCGTTATCGCCGCCGACTGTGTTCAATCAGGAGACGAGAAGCCATGTCCACTCTCAGAAAGATTCTGAACGCCGCACTCGCCGCCGCCCTGCTCATCGTGCCGGCGGCCGCGGGCGTCTTCGCGGCCCCGCGGGTCGAGACCGAAGAGACTTCCACACAACAACAGCCCTACGGCGCGCTCGAACGCGGCTGGCGCACGGGCTATTCGGACGGCTACCAGACGGGCTGGCGCGACGTGGTGGATCGCCGCGAGAGCGACTACCAGAATAAGGACGAGTACCGCCGCGCCGACCGCGCACACGTCGCCGCCTACGGCCCCGTCGAGCAATACCGCGATGGCTACCGGCAGGGCTTCGAGCTGGGCTACGCGGACGGCTACGCACGCCGCGGCTTCAACTCGGAGTTGCCGGCCGGGGGCGTCCGCGCGCGCGGCGACGTTGCGGAGAGTGTCGAGACGACCGAAGCGCGCCCGTCGAGCGGCACTGTCAGGGAAGCTGACCCGGCGGACGACAACTACACGCGCGACGCGGGGCGCACGTCCGCGTCGGCCGCTGGTTCGATACCGCCGAACACAATCTTGCGCGTCGAGCTTCTGAATCGTCTTTCGACGGACGTGAGCCAGCGGGGCGACCGCTTCGAGGCGCGCGTCATCGAGCCGCGCGAGTATGAGGGCGCGGTCGTCTCGGGGAAGGTCGCGGAGGTGGGACGCGCCGGCAAGGTCAACGGGCGCGCGCAGCTCCAGCTCGACTTCGACCAGATTCGCCTCGCGAGCGGCGAGTGGGCCGACTTCAGCGCGCAGGTCATCGAAGTCATCAACACGGGCGGCAGTGACGAGACCGGCGAGGTTGACCCCGAGGGCGGCGTCCGCGGTCGCAGCTCGACGAAAGATGATGTGAAGAAGGTGGGCGTCTCCACGGGCATCGGCGCCATCATCGGCGCGATTGCCGGCGGCGGCAAAGGCGCGGTCATCGGCGCCGTCATCGGCGCGGGCGTCGGCACGGGCGGCGTGATGACCCAGCGCGGCAAAGACATCCGCTTCGAGCGCGGCCAGCAACTCAGGCTCCGCACCTCCGGCAGATAAGAACGGAGTGATGAGTGATGAGTGATAAGTGATAAGCAGGGGGATGCAGGGCTTTTTCTTATCACTCATCACTCATCACTTATCACTTTCTCTCT
>DASVES010000247.1:0-4981 GCA_036380435.1 Pyrinomonadaceae bacterium
GACGTTCACGACGTGGGCCGCTATCACACGGACGACAGGGAAGCGCGGCCCGTGGAGCCGGGCATCGTGATGACGGTCGAGCCGGGCATCTACATCGGGACGGACGCCGAGGGCGTGCCCGACGAGTACCGAGGCATCGGCGTCCGCATCGAGGACGACGTGCTCGTCACCGCAAATGGCCACGAAGTACTGACGGCCGCCGCGCCGAAGCAGATCGAGGAGATCGAGAGCCTGATGGCGTCGGCGCGCTGACGGGCGCCGGCCGTCGCCGTCGCCGCTTCTGGCCTTCGGCGGCGGCCGTCGATTAAACTCGTCTCAGTCCAGTTAAAAACGGAGCGTGCAAAACCTACATATGGGTGAACTCGGCGAACAGCGTTGGGCCGTGATCAGCGAGCGCGGCTGCGAGGCGCAGAGCCTCCCGCACGCGGAGGCTGCCGGGTTGATGCGGCGCCTCAAGGGCGAGGGCATCAGCGGCCTCTGCGTCGTCACAGACGAAGCCGCCGCGCGTCTGCAACTGGGCGCGAAGACCTCCCCGAACGGCAGCAAGCCGCCCGCCCCAAAACCCGCCCGCCAGCAGCGGCAGCAGCGGCGCGCCGCGAAGACGTAGACCAACTTCGCAACCGCGTTCGCCGGCAGATTACCCCGCATCGAAGGCGACAACGAGCCGCGGAGCGGCGGCAGAATGTAGCCCACGGCGTGAGCCGTGGGGACACGACGGTTAAAAAAGAAAGCCCCGGAGGGGCGAAAGAATCTCAGGCTTGAGCGTCAGTTGCGTCGAGGTTCTTTCGCCCCTCCGGGGCTTCAAATGTTCTGTCGCGTCTATTCCCACGGCTGGCGCCGTGGGCTACATTCTGCCGCGCCTACCGGCGCTGGTGGCTCGTCGTCATTATCGAATGCTCTGGCGGCGCGTCACGATTGAATCGTGAAGTCCGCGACGAGCGGCAGGTGGTCGGAGGCGACGAGGGCGGTGAGGCTCTTGTGGAGCCAGAGGCGTTCGAGGTGAAGGGCCGGGTCGTAGTAGACGTGGTCGAGGTGGAGGATGGGGAGCGGCCCCGGGTAGGTGCGCGCGCGCCGGAGGTGCTGGCGCACGTCGGCGCTGCGGAGTTCTTCGGCGAGCAGGCGCGAGGCGAGTCCGCGCGTCCACTCGTTGAAGTCGCCGAGGACGACGCGCGGCCCCGTGAGCTTGTGGTTTCTGAGCACAGCGTCGCCCACGAGCTTGCGCCCCTGATGGCGGCGCTCGATGAAGGCGGTGCCGAGGTGCGCGTTGAAGACGTGGAGACGCGCGCCGGCGTCGTCTAATTTCACGTCCACGCGCAGGCAGCCGCGCGGCTCCTGCCAGCGCCAGGTGATGTCGTAGTTGCACACCTCGGCGACGTTCAGGCGCGTCAGGGTGACGTTGCCGTAGGCCCCGCCCTGATGACGCCGGCACTCGCCGACGTGATAGCTGTAGCCGAGTTCTTCGGCGATGAAGCGCGCCTGATGCTGCTCGCGCGCGCGGTCTTCAAAGCTCACCACTTCCTGAAGCGCGACGACATCGGCGTCCACTTCGCGCAGCACGGCGGCGATGCGCGCCGGGCGCACGCGGCGGTCGAGGCCGCGGCACTTATGGACGTTGTAGGTGGCGATGCGGAGGTTCACTGCTGTCGTTCGAGGATGCGGCCGAGCTGTTCGTGGGCGCGCTCGAAGATGGGGCGGCGACGCCACTCGGAGAGGGTGATGGCGCGGCTCTCGGCGCGGTCGCGCGCAAAGTCTTTGGCGAGGCGGGCGGCGAGTTCGGGGTCGAAGGCCGCGAGGTTCACCTCGTCGTTGAGGCCGAAGGAGCGGTTGTCGAAGTTCGTCGAGCCGACGACCGACCAGACGCCGTCGATGACCATCGTCTTGGCGTGCAGCATCGCCGGCTGATACTCGTAGATGTCCGCCCCGGCCTCCAACAACTGGCCGTAGAGCCGTCGGCTTGAGCGCCGCGTCAGCGTGTGGTCGCTCTTCTTTCCCGGCGTGATGATCTCGACGCGGACGCCGCGCTCGGCGATAGCCCTGACCATCTCGGCGCGCGCGCTGCGGTCGGGCAAAAAGTAGGGCGTGGTGATGAGGATGCTCTTCTGCGCCGAGGCGAGGAGCGTCTGGTAGAGCATGCGGGCGTGCGTGGAGCGCCCGGCCGAGGGCGAGCTGTTGACGACGAGGGCGGAGGCGTGGCTCGTCGCCTCGCAGAGCGGGAAGAAGTCGCCGCCCGAGAGAACCTCGCCGGTCGATTCGAGCCAGTTCTCGGCGAAGGTGCCCTGAAGGCTCGCCACGCCGTCGCCCTCGACGCGGAACATCGTGTCGCGCCAGCGCGGGTGCCCTTCGCGCGGGATGAGCCAGTGGTCGGCGAAGCCGGCGCCGCCGATGAAGCCGACGCGGCCGTCAACGATGATCAGCTCGCGGTGCGTGCGGTTGTTGAAGCGGGCGATGGTCTGCCAGCGCGGCGGGTGATACCAGCCGACGCGCCCGCCCGCCTCGGTCAGCTCACGGAAGTAGCTCGTCCAGGAGGTGAAACTCCCGAGCCAGTCGAGCACGAGGCGCACCTCGACGCCGGCGCGCGCCCGCTCCGTGAGGACTTCGAGGAAGCGACGCGTGACCTCGCCCTTCTGGAAGATGTAAGCCTCAAGGTTGATGCTGCTCGCGGCGGCGCGCAACGCCTGAAGCTCGGCCTCGTAGTAGACCTCGCCGTTGGTCAACACCTCGACGCGCGTGCAGTCGCCCACGCGCGAGTCGGTGATGGATTCGAGCATCCGCAGGAAGTCGGGCGAGTCGAGCGGGGCCGCGTAGGGCGAAGAGATTTTGTAGTCGAGGCCCGGCTCGAAGAGCGCCAGGAAGAGCAGGAAGCTCAACACGACGATGGCGATGATGGCGACGACGTTGAACCAGTCTATCTGCAAGTGGCGACCCTCAGCCCTGACCTTTGACTCGAACCGACCCCGTCGGAGACGGCGCTCAAACGAGACCCAGCAACTCGCCGACGTTCATCTCGAAGCCTGAGAGCACCGCGCTTCTGATGGCGTCCGCCTCAACGTGCTCCGTCAGCGCGTAGTGCTTTTTGCGGAGGACGAGCTGCGAGATGGTGCGCGCCGCCGGATCGACAATCCAATATTCGCGCACGCCGTTTCGCTCGTAGAGATTTCTCTTCCTCAAAGTGTCGTGCGTAATCGAGCCGGGCGAGATAATTTCGACGAGCAGCGGCGGGGTGGCGTGCACGCGCTTTGCCGCCAACGCGCGTTTAGCATCCCGACTCGTGAGGAAAACGACGTCCGGCTGAACGACGTCCCCGCTTGGCAGAACGACATCGACAGGGGAGAGGAAGATCGTGCCGAGTGAATTGTTCCGCGCGAAATTACCCAGGGCGGTGAAGATGTTGCCAAGCACGAACTGGTGCAGCGGGACGGGTGCTGGAGCCATGAGGATTTCTCCATTGATGTACTCGGTGAGAAGTACTGATTCGGGCAGCGCCCAAAATTCTTCGATGGATGCCGCCCGGTGCGTGAGGCGCTGCTCGGTGGTCGGTTCTAAAACTTCGGTCGCCATGTCTTTCTCCCTCTTGACGGTCGGAGGTTCCTCGTCGGCTAAAATTTTATCACGGCGCGGGCGAGCGCGTAGACGGAACTTCGCTGGCGTAGCGGGCGCGGACGCGGACGCAGCGTTCGAGCGCGTCGGCGGCTTCGAGCACTTTGAGGCGGAGGTCGCGGTCGAGCCGGGGTTCGCGGCGGAGGAAGTCGTTGACCGTGTCGAGCGCAGCGGGGCTGCATTGGCCGCCGAGGAAGGCGGCGAGCCAGCCGTTGACGAAGAAGATTTTGCGCGTGCGCTTGAGCGTGGGGAGCTGGCGGAGCGCGGGCGCGAGGTAGGGGAGCGTCAGTTCCGACTGCCGCGGCGTGTTGAAGGGGCCGACGGCGGCCTCGATCCAGCTTTCGGCCAGCGCCGGGTCGTTCAGGAAGTCGTCGAAGTACTTGTTCTTGACTGACGCGACGGGCCGCGCCGCCTCGGCCGCGTAGGCGTAGCGCCGCCCGTCGTCGCTCGCGTCCTGACTGACGACGCTCTTGAATAGTGCCTCGGCGCGCTCGTCGCCTCCTCCTCCGCGGCGTGAGAGCAGTGAGCGCGCGATGTCGAAGCGGTCGCGCGAGCGCAAGGTCATGCCGGGCACCTGTAGCGCGCCCGTGAGGATGCTCTCCAGCTTGTCGAAGGCGGCGGGCGTAGTCGCCACCTCGCGGAAGGTTCGGTAGTAGGTGATGCGAAGCCCCACTGTTTCGGCCGTCAACATCTGCGACGAGAGCCACGCTTCGAGACGCGGGGCGACCTGCGCTTGCTGCTCGCCGGAGAGGTAACGCGCGTAGGCCGTCTGCACGCGCGCGAGTACGGACTGGAGCGTCACGTCGTCGCGCTCGCGGCCCGCGTGTCGGACGGCGAGGTCGATGTATTCGAGCGGCCCGGTCTCGGCCTCGCGCACGCCCTCCCAGAGCGCGCCCCAGAGCAGCGTGCGCAGGAACTCGTCGTCGATGGCGCCGAAATTCTTGAGCACCGCCGCGCGGCTCGCGTCGTCGAGCAGGAAGCGGCCGTAGCCGTAGTCCTCGTGATTGGCGAAGACGAACGACGGGCGGCGACGGCCGACGGCCTCCCGAACTTCCGTCACGCCGTCGCCGCTCAAGGTCACGTCGAGCGTCTCGGGGCGACGCCCCGAGCGCGCCGGGGCGAGCAGGAGTTTGACGCGCATCGGCCACGCGCCGCCCTCGCCGAGCACGTCCCGTTGCTCGACGGTGAGACGGCTGATGCGGCCACGTTTGTCGGCCGACCACTTCACGCGCACGTCGGGCATCCCGCGGCGCTTGACCCACGAGTCGGCCCAAAGTGAGAGCTTGCGGCCCGAAGCGCGCTCGAAAGCGCCGACGAGGTCGGCCCACTCGGCGTTCGCGTAGGCGTGTTCTTTGACGAGCAGGCGGATGGCGCGGCGGAAGGC
>DASVES010000248.1:0-12820 GCA_036380435.1 Pyrinomonadaceae bacterium
GGCTGAGTTCGACTATGCCTCAGACGCCGACAAATACGCCGAGGGACAAGGCGGCAAAGGCGCTGACTGCAAGTGCCCGTAAGGCTTGTGAATAACCCCATCAAAAGCTCATCAGACCCAACCATGACCGTCCTCTTTAGAAGGTCGAGTCATGGGCTAGCATTACGGCAAAGGTTATTCCAAGTGAGGTTATGCGCCAACTGCGGTGTATTCATAATGCTAACCTCCGTAGAGCATTCTCTCCAGATTCTCCGAATCCTTCTGGTGCATTGTCGGTAGCACATGACTGTACGTGTCGAGCGTGAGGACGATGGTCGAGTGACCGAGACGCTCGCTGACGACCTTCGGATTTTCTTCCGCGCTCAACAGAAGGGTGACGCATGAGTGGCGCAGGTCATAGAGCCTGATGCGCGGCTCGTTCCTCTCCTCTGACATCAAACCTGCCTTTTTTACCACGTGGATTTATAAACTTAGTGCAACAGGCTTCCCTGAAGCGGAGGTGACGGGGGTTGAAGAGAATGAGAGTCAAGTCAATCGCTTGCCTGTTGCTTTGTGGCGTCACGCTCTTAGCAGTTTCGCCGTCGAAAGCCTTCGCCCAAACGGGAGGCCGACCCGCCGTCGCCCGGGGAGGAGAAGATCTGAGCGACGGGCGGGCAAAGTCAGAGCCCCGACTGAAGGAGATTTTCGCCGGTGAGGTGGTGAAGGACAGAGCCGGTGTCATGTCGGAGGCGGACATCAAGCGGCTTGAGAAAGAGAGTCTGTTCCCGCAATCCGCCCCGAACTCTCACGGGTTTTCCAAGAGGGACACATTTCTGGTGGTCGTCATCGTGGTGGTGATTGTGGGACTGGCGATTGTGTTGGAGCACAACGGGGTGAAGTCGGTAGTGCGTTGCGAAGATGATCCTTTCGCTCCCGATTGTGTCCAGTGACCGGAGGCGCCGCGCACCGTCGGGGGAAGTAACTCATCGCCGCGCCTGACAACGGCCTGCGCCCGACGCCCCATCACGGCGACACTCATACACGCTGCACAGGGGCGCGAGTGATGATGGGCGTTAGATGGCTTCGGTTGTCGTCAGTAATGACCTGTATGGATAAAGCGGTATTCACCACCATCGAGTCTTCAAGGTTGATTCTCCGCCGCTTCGCCGATGCCGACCTTCACACGTTTCTTGCATATCTCAATGACCCGCTCGTGGCTCGCTACCAAACCTGGGAATCATATACCGAACAGCAGGCCAAGGATGTGATCGACCAGCAGCAGGGCCTCGAAGCAGGCCGGCCGGGGGGGTGGTTCACCTTCGCCGTCGAGCTGAAAGAGATAAAATCTCTAATCGGTCACGTCGCCCTCAGCGTGAAGGAAGCCGACCACCGGCAGGCGGAGATCGGCTTTACGTTTGCCCGCGAGTATCAGGGCAGAGGCTTGGCCAGGGAGGCGGCGGAATGTGTGCTGGATTACGCCTTCAATGAGCTGGGGATGCACCGTATTGTGGCGATCACGGATTGTCGGAATGTGCGCTCGGTGGCGCTGTTGAGCAGGCTGGGGATGAGGCGGGAGGGGCACTTCATAGAGAACGTCTGGTTTAAGGGCGGGTGGGGATCGGAGTATGTGTATGCCCTGCTGCGAAAGGAGTGGTTATCGAGGCGGCCCAGCTAACGACGGCATGCACCGGAACGCGAATCAGCGCGGCTGTCATCGATAACTTGCGTGGTTTCGAGGTTGGTCAGGTGTTAGAAGTCGATGGTCAACTTAGAAACGCGGCATCTCGTCCGACGGAGGTGGTGCGTCCTCCAGACAGACCTCGCCGCCGACGGCTGCTATTGAGCCGCCCCGCGCCGGCCTCAATCACGTCCAACTCTTATGCGAGGATGTTGTGGCGCGAGTGCGTGTTATTGCTCGCAGACGGTCGCATAGCAATCAACAATACAACTGTTGAACCCGTCGTGGCACTGCTGTTGCTCCTCCACCGGATATCTGTTCAGACACCTATCGTAGTCCCTCTGGCATCTACCTTGACATCTGACGCATGGGTCGGGCCTCTGGACAGCTCTTACCGTGCGGCTGGTAGAAAGCGAAGGGAAAGTGAGCGCCAGCATGAAGACGATCAATGCCGCGCAGAAAACAAATGACCTTCTCATAGTAGACTCCTTCGGATTTAGAGTGGGGCGAGGACTCGTCGAGATGGGATGTTCCTATAACAGATTCCACTGGAAGTCAATCACACCCTGCGTCGGGTAGTGTCCTAAATTGAATGTTTCCTCAGCGCGTCCTCGGCGTCCTCCGCGCCTCGGCGGTGAATCAAGGCTGAAGGCCACTCACCGCCGAGTCGCCGAGGATGCGCTGAGAACTGAAATTACGACACTATTAGAAAACAGCGGCCTGGAAGATCATCACTATGACACGAATCATTCTTGTCCTTTTCGTCTGCCTGCTCCTCATTCCTTCTGACTCGCTCGCACAGGAGCGGAAAGTCCCGAAGTCCATCGCGGACGCAACGAAGGGTTTGCAAAAGATTGACGGGTTCGTGCCGCTCTACTGGGACGCCGAGGGCGGGCGAATGCTGCTGGAGGTCGGGCGTTGGAACTCGGAAATGCTTTATCAGATTTCGCTCCCGACCGGCGTGGGTTCCAACCCCATCGGCCTCGACCGCGGACAACTCGGCGACACGCACGTCGTCTTCTTCGAGCGCGCCGGCAACAAGGTGTTGCTGACGGAGCCGAACTACCGCTTCCGCGCCCTCACCGACAACGCGGCCGAGCGACGGGCCGTCGAGGAGTCGTTCGCGCGCTCCGTGATCTGGGGCTTCAAGGTCGAGGCGACGGAGGGCGAGCGCGTGCTCGTGGACGCGACCTCGTTCTTCATGCGCGACGCGCACGGCGTCGCCGACCGCCTGCGCGAGGCCGAGCAGGGCGGCTTCAATCTCGACGAGTCGCGCAGCGCCTTCCACATGCCCCGCACGAAGGGCTTTCCCAAAAACACGGAGGTGGAGACCACGCTCACCTTCACGTCGAGCCAGCCCGGACAACTCGTGCGCGAGACCGTGCCCGCCCCGCGCGCCGTCACCGTCCGCCAGCGCCACTCCTTCGTCGAGCTGCCCGACTCCGGCTACCGCCCGCGCCGACTCGACCCGCGCGTCGGCGTCTTCGCCGTCGATTTCTACGACTACGCGACGCCCATCAGCGAGCCGCTCGAAAAGCGTTGGATAGTTCGTCACCGGCTGGAGAAGAAAGACCCGTCGGCGGCCAGTTCCGAGGCCGTGCGGCCGATTGTCTACTACGTCGATCAGGGGACGCCCGAGCCGATTCGCGGCGCGCTCATCGAGGGCGCCGCGTGGTGGAACGCGGCGTTCGAGGCGGCCGGCTTCCGCGACGCCTTTCAGGTGAAGATGCTCCCGGCCGACGCCGACCCGATGGACGTGCGCTACAACATGATCAACTGGGTACACCGCTCGACGCGCGGTTGGGCCTACGGCAGCACGGTCGTCGATCCGCGCACGGGCGAGGTCGTGCGCGGCGTCGTCACCCTCGACTCGCAGCGCGCCCGACAGGATTATCTACTCGGCTCCGGCCTCGTCCCGCCTCATCCTCTCGGCGGGGCATCTGCTTCGGCCGCGCGCTCCGGCGGCTGCGACTTCGCCCTGCTCCCCGAACTCGACTATCTCATTCAAGCCGACTCGCCCGAGACGCTGACGGCGATGGCCGTCGCCCGCATCCGACAGCTCTCGGCCCACGAGGTCGGCCACACGCTCGGACTGGCGCACAACTTCGCCGCCAGCACCTACGGCCGCGCCTCCGTCATGGACTACCCCGCCCCGCTCGTCGAGATTAAAAACGGCCAGCTCGATTTGTCGAACGCCTACGCCGTCGGCATCGGCTCATACGACAAGTTCGCCATCCGCTACGCCTACACGCAGTTTGCGGCGGGCACGGAGGAGACGGCGGAGCTTGAAAAGATCGTCCGCGAAGGCGTCGCTAACGGCATGCTCTTCCTCTCGGACTCGGACGCGCGCCCGCCCGGCGCCGCGCATCCGCTCGCGAACCTCTGGGACAACGGCGCCGACCCCGTCGCGATGCTCGAACACACTTTGGAGGTGCGGCGCATCGGCCTCAAGCAGTTCGGCCCCGCCAACATCCCGCGCGGCGCCCCGCTCTCCACGCTTGAGGCCAAGCTCCTCCCACTTTATCTGCATCACCGCTACCAGCTTCAGGCCGCCATCAAATCCATCGGCGGCGTCTATTACACCTATGCTGTCAAAACGCCTGACGGCCACAACCCCGCGCGCGTCTACGAAATCGTCCCCGCCGGACAACAAATGAAGGCGCTTTACGCCGCCATCCGCGCGCTCCGCTCCGACGAGTTGCGGATGCCGCAGCACGTCCTCGACATGATTCCGCCGCGCGCCTTCGGCTACGAGGGCGGCACGGCCGAGATGTTCCCCAAACGCACCGACCCCGTCTTCGACCACATCGGCGCGGCCACACTCGCCGCCGACCTCGTCCTCACAGACCTGCTTGAGCCGCACCGCGCCTCCCGCATGATCCAGTTCAACGCGCAGCAGTCCTCTTACCCGCACTTCGACGAGACCATCTGGCACGTCGTTCAGGTCACGTGGAAAGTCTCCTACCCCGGCGACCGCTTCGCCAACGCCACAGCGCGCGCCGTGCAGAGTCTCACCGTCACGCGCCTGATGGACCTGGCGGCGAATCAGGACGCCTCGCCGCAGGTGCGCGCGGCGGCCGTCAAGGGCCTGCGCGACATCGCCGAGTACATCGACTACAACACGAAGGGCCGCACCGCGACCGTCAGGGAGCAGGACGTTTTAGAACACATGCGCTACACGCGCGACGACATCGAACGCTTCCTCACGCGCCCCGACGAACCGCGCCGCCGCACGCGCCCGCTGCCGCGCCCGCCCGGCGACCCCATCGGCTCCGGCCCACAGTCACCCTAACCGTGAAGTCTCTACGGCCGAGCGAACACCGTTCGCGCCTGAAGTCATTCAGTGAGAGCCAACCGGCGCGCGAATTAATTCGTTGACCCGCCGCCCCATCTGTCATATCTTCGCCGCGCCCGCACCGTTGGCGAGTCTTCACGAGCATGGGCCGTCGTCGTTCCCTTTGACCTCACGGGGGGTCTTCTACAGAGATCGCGCGCCGCGGCGTTTCCACGCGGCGCCCCACCTGACGATGAAGGAGACCGAAAGAAAATGGCCACGAAGAAGAGCGCAAAGAAGAGCGGCGCCAAGAAGAGCGCCAAGAAAGCCGCAGCCAAAAAGAGCGGCGCCAAGAAGGCCGGCATCTCTTTGCCTGGGCTTCCGCCGAACTTCGCCTGCATCAGTTCCTGCCTCATCAAGTATCGCCTATGCGTTAAGACGGCCACTGACAAGGTGAGCTGCCAGAAGAAGCTGATCGCCTGCATCGACAAGTGTCTTCTCTAGTTTATCCAGAACCGGAAGCGCGAGACATCAGTTCGGCGCTTTGAAAATGCGGCCCGCCCCGAGTCATGATTGGAGACTCCGGCGGGCCGCACTTTCGTTGACGTGTGAAGGGGCTGGCGGCTTCGCCAACTCAATTTCCGTCGGTTATAATGCCAACAGTCCACATTCAAAGCAGCCCTGTCACCACGTTTTAGGAGACCGGAAGATGAAAATATTAATCCTTTGTGCCCTCATGCTCTGCCTGCCGCTCCTCGGCATGGCCCAGCAGCCGAAAGGCCAGCCGAAGGCGCGCAAACTCTTTCCATACGACTACACCATCGACGATTTGCCCAACGGCCTGCGGCTCGTCACCGTGCCGACCGACTACCCGAACCTCGTCGCGCTCTACATCGTCGTTCAGGCCGGCTCGCGCAACGAGGTCGAGGAGGGCAAGACCGGCTTCGCACACTTCTTCGAGCACATGATGTTTCGCGGCAGTGAGAACTACACGGCCGAGCAGCGCGACGCCCTGCTCAAGCGCGCCGGCGCCGAGGCCAATGCCTATACCTCCGACGACCGCACCGTCTACCATGAGACCTTCGCCAAGGAAGACCTCGACGCGGTGATGAAGCTCGAAGCCGACCGCTTCATGCGTCTCAAGTACGCGCTGCCTGAGTTCCAGACCGAGGCCAAGGCCGTTCAGGGCGAGTACGACAAGAACTCGGCCAACCCCTTCAGCAAGCTCTACGAGGTGCTGCGCGAGACGGCCTTCGGCAAGCACACCTACTCGCATACGACGATGGGCTATCTCAAGGACATCAAGGAGATGCCCAACCAGTTCGACTACAGCCGCGAGTTCTTCAAACGCTTCTACCGTCCCGAGTACACGACCATCGTCTTGGTCGGCGACGTGACGCGCGCGCGCTCTTTGGAGTTGACGAAGAAGTATTTCGGCGCGTGGGAGCGCGGCAGCTACAAGGCCGACATCGCGGCCGAGCCGCCGCAGAAGGGCGCCCGCGAGAAGCACATCGACTGGCCCTCGCCCACGCTTCCCGTGGTCGCCGTCGCCTTCCGCGGCCCCGCCTACTCCGACGTGGAAAAAGATAAGGCCGCCCTCGATCTGCTCGCGCAGGTGGCCTTCGGCGAGACCTCGGAAATCTATCAGCGGCTCGTCCTCCGAGAGCAGAAGGTGGACATCTTAGGCCCCGACTTCTCGAACCAGATCGACCCCGAGTTGTTCGTCGTCCTCGCCCGCGTCAAGGACGTGAAGGACGTGCCCGGCGTCCGCGATCAGATCATCGCCGCCTTCCGACGCTACACCACCGAACCCATCCCGCAGCAGAAGCTCGACGCCACGCGCTCGCGCATGCGCTACAGCCTCGCCATGGCGATGGACAGCTCCGACTCCATCGCCAGCTTGCTGGCCCCGTTCATCTCCCTGCGCCGCACGCCCGAGACCATCGACAAGTACGCTGCCCTGCTCGACACGCTCACGCCCGTGGACGTGCGTGACACGGCGGCCAAATACTTCAAGGACGAAAGCCGCACCGTCGTCACGCTGGCGACCAAGACCGGCGCTGATGCGGCCAGGAACGAATCGAAGGGGGGCGACAACTGATGCGACGACGCACACTCACGGCCCTGATCCTGTCACTTGCGACACTCCTGTCTATGAACACTGCAAACGCTCAGCGGTCGCCCGCCACCGCGACGGGCGGCGACCCCGCCAACTTCGTGCTGCTCCCGAGCCGCTCGCCGCTCGTCACCTTCCGCCTGCTCTTGATGACCGGCGCGGCCTCCGACCCCGCCGGTAAGGAGGGCGTGGCCTCGCTCACCGCCGCCATGCTGGCCGAGGGCGGCTCGCGCGCGCGCACCTACGAGCAGGTCGTCAACGAGATGTACCCGATGGCCACCTCCTTCGGCTGGCAGGCCGATAAGGAGATGACCGTCTTCACGGGCGCCACCCACATCGATAACCTGGAAAAGTACTACGGCCTCATCCGCGAGATGCTCCTCGACCCCGGCTTCCGCGAGGAGGACTTCACGCGCCTTCGCACCAACGCCGTCAACTTCCTCAAGGTCAGCCTGCGCGAGACGAACGACGAGGAGCTGGGCAAAGAGTATCTCTACAACGTCATCTACAAGGGCCACCCCTACGAGCATCACAACATGGGCCGCGTCAGCACGCTTGAGCGACTGACGCTCGACGACGTGCGCGCCTTCTACAAGGCTAACTACACGCGGGCCAACCTCGTCGTCGGCCTCTCGGGCGGCTACCCGGCCGACTTCCCCGCGCGCCTCAAGGCCGACTTCCAGAAGTTGCCCGAGGGCGCGGCGAAGACGGCGAAGTACGCGACGCCGCGCCTCGACGCCGGCATGAAGATCGACATCATCCAGCGCGAGACGCGCGCCACGGCCCTCTCTTTAGGCTTCCCCTTGAGCGTCAACCGCGCGCACAAGGACTACGCCGCCCTCGCGCTCGTCGCCAGCTATTTCGGCCAGCACCGCTCCTCGAACAGCTATCTCTACCAGCGCCTGCGCGAGACGCGCGGGTTGAATTACGGCGACTACGCCTACATCGAATACTTCCCACGCGGGATGTTCGGATTCACACCCGACCCGAACCTCGGACGCTCGACCCAGATTTTCCAAATCTGGATCAGGCCCGTCGAGCCGCAGAACGGCCACTTCGTCCTGCGGGCCGCGCTCTACGAGTACGACCGGCTGGTGCGCGACGGCATGACGCAGCAGGATTTCGAGGCCACGCGCGACTTCCTCATCAAGTTCAACAACATCCTCACCCAGACGCAGGACGCGCAGCTCGGCTACGCCCTCGACAGTCGCTATTACCAGATGGGCGACTACGTCACGCACATGCGCGAGCAGCTTCAGCGCCTCTCGCTGGCGGACGTGAACCGCGTCATCCGGGAGCACCTTAAGTCCGAGTCGATGCGCGTCGTCGTCATCACGAAAGACGCCGAGGCTCTGCGCGACGCGATACTCAAGAGCACGCCGTCGCCCATCAAGTACAACTCCGAGAAGCCGGCGGAGCTTCTGCGCGAGGACAAGGTGATTGAGACCTACAAAGTGAGCGTCAAGCCCGAGGACGTGCGGATCGTCCCCGTGGCGCAGGTTTTCGAGTAGGAGCCGCAAGCGCCTACCTCTTCCATCAGCCGCGCAAGCGGCGGCAGAATGTAGCCCACGGCGTGAGCCGTGGGGACGAGCCGGATAAAATTAAGGAAGCCCCGGAGGGGCGAAAGAACCTCAACGCGCGCGTGATGCCGTCTGAGGTTCTTTCGCCCCTCCGGGGCTTCCTTGTTTTCGTTGTCGTTACCACGGGCTTACGCCCGTGGCTACAATCTGCCGCCGCTCCGCGGCTGGTTGAAATTCTTCTCTACGACCCGACTCAGGCGCGCCCCGGCATGTTACCTATGGTCGTGCTGTTACTCCATGAACTCCGTCGAGTAAAGGATGCCGTAGAGAACATCTTCGTGGCGGGCGAAGTCTTTACCGCGCGAGGCGAGCATGATGTTGACGAGCTGAACCTGCCCCTTGTAGTTGCGGTAGGCCATCCACTGGAGGCGCTGCGGATTGTCGTCCGACTCCGGCGAGGACTCGCGGAACAACACGCCCTTGATGCCGTCAAGCATCAGCCAGCGCACCTCGTTGACCTCGCCGTTCGTCTTGCGCGTCTGCGCCTGCTCATAGAAGGCGTTGATGCTCGCTTCCACGGGGAAGCTCGCGTCCATCGGCGAGATCGAGACGATGAGGCTGGCCGCGTCCCACGAACCCGGCGAGCGCCAGAGCAGAGAGGTCGAGTCCTCGCTGTACCTGCTCCAACGCTGCGGCACCGTCCACGAAATCTCCTGCTGCGTCCACTCGGCCGTCTGACCGCCAGAGACCGCGGCCCTTTGCGCGTCGGTCGGATTCGGTCCCTCCGCCGCCGGGGCGCCTGAGGTCTTCGTGGAAGTCTTGACGGGGCCGACGCCCACGCTGGTCTTTGTGCCGACGTTCTCCGTTTCACTGCTTCTGTACAGGAAGTAGCCGCCGAGGCCGGCGGCGATGAGGATGACGCCCCCGACCGCCACGACGACGGCCGCGATGATGCCGATGATGCAGCCCTTGGAAAGCCCTTTCTTCGCGGGCGGCTGCGGAGCGCCGAAGGACGATGGCGGGGGAATGCCTTGATTTTGCATGGTGTTGACGAAGCTCCTTCCGGGGGTTTAATGACGAGCGAGGAGCGCGGACTATATCACGAACCCGCCGAGGTTTATTAGAATCAAATTAGGCGGAAGCGGCGGCCGTCCCCGTGGGCGATCCGCCCACACCGCGCTCGCGCCCGGCTGACAGTCTCCGCTAGAATGCGACTCGTTCAAACAATCATCCGACACCAGACCGAAGGAGCGACATGCAAACTTCCCTCTTACCGGAACATTTGGGCGCGCTAATCGACAGGCTGCGTGAGGCCAATTCCGAATTCGCCGCGCGCTTCCCCGGCGAGACGGGCCGCCGCCAGCCCGTCCACACCGTCTACGGCGGCGCTCATCTGTTCAAGGCCGACACCGCGCGACGCCTCGGCTCGCTCGCGCTCCGCGCCCTCGAAGAGTACGGCTCGGACGCCTTCGTCTTCGCTCGCGCCGTCGGACTTCCCGGCTCTGACGAACTCAACAGTACGCTTGAGAAGGATGCCGACCTGCGCGCGCGGCTGGAGACGGAGCCGGAACTCGTGCGCCGCGTCGCCCCCACGGCTTGGATGGCCCACACCGTCCACGCGCGCGTCATCGAGAAACTCAAGCGTGAGCCGGTTGAGGATTTCCGCATCGACTTCGAGGACGGCTACGGCAATCGCCCCGACGAAGAAGAAGACGGCCACGCCGCGCAAGCCGCGCGCGAGGTGACCGCCGGCCTGGCCGCCGGCACGCTCCCTCCGTTCATCGGCATCCGCATCAAGCCCTTCACCGAGGAATTGCGCGAGCGCAGTTTCCGCACGCTCGACATCTTCGTCACGACACTCGCCGCGGAGGCCGGAGGCCGTTTACCTGAGAACTTCGTCGTCACGCTGCCGAAGGTCGTGGCGGTCGAACAGGTGGCGGCGCTCGCCGACATCTTCGATCTGCTGGAGCCGGCGCTCGGCCTCGCGGCCGGTACGCTCCGCATGGAGTTGATGGTCGAGACCACGCAGTCGATCATCAACCAACGGGGCGAGGCGAACCTGCCGCTCCTGCTAGACGCGGCTCGGGGTCGTTGCACAGCCGCGCACTTCGGCACCTACGACTACACGGCAAGCTGCCAGATCACCGCCGCCCACCAGCACATGCTCCACCCGTCTTGCGACTTCGCCAGGCACATGATGCAGATCGCCTTCGCCGGCACCGGCGTCTGGCTCTCCGACGGCGCGACCAACATCATGCCCGTCGCCGTCCATCGCCCGGCCGAGGGTCAGACGCTCACGGAGGAGCAGACGGAGGAGAACCACGCGGCCGTCCACCGCGCCTGGGCGCTCCACTTCTCGCACGTCCGCAACTCGCTCACGAACGCCTTCTATCAAGGCTGGGACCTTCACCCCGCGCAGCTCCCCACACGCTACGCCGCCGTCTATTCCTTCTTCCTCGAAAGCCTCGCCGCCGCCTCCGAGCGCCTGAGCAACTTCGTCGAGAAGGCGGCGAAGGCCACACTCGTCGGCGACGTGTTCGACGACGCGGCCACTGGTCAGGGCCTCCTCAACTATTTCCTCCGCGCCATCAACTGCGGCGCTGTCACCGAGCGCGAAGCGCAGGAGCTGAGCAGCCTGACGCTCGAAGAACTACGCACGGGATCGTTCGTCAAGATTCTGAAGGGTCGGCAAAACCTCTAAAGAAGGCAAAGGTAAAAAGGCAAAAGGCAAAAGTGAGATAGCGGAATCGCAGGCGTCAATGAGCCGCGGAGCGGCGGAAGATTGTAGCCCCGGTCGTGAGACCGGGATATGCGGTTTAGAAAAATTCAATGAAGCCCCGGAGGGGCGAAAGAAATGCGACGCGCGCACCAAGCCAACGTCGCATTTCTTTCGCCCCTCCGGGGCTTCGGTTCATTAATTGGAACTGTCCCCACGGCTCACGCCGTGGGCAACATTATTCCGCCGCCTCCGGCGGCTGGTTGACGCCCGTGTTTGGCTTCCGCACTTTTGCCTTTTGCCTTTTTACTTTTGCCTTGACCTCACGCTCGCCTGATGAGCTTCGCCGCGACCCAGCCGACAAGAACTAACGCGGAGAGGATCACCCAGTTGTACTCGTGGCCGTAGACGGAGGTGAAGTGATGGCTGATCATCGTGAAGACGACGGGGACGGCCATGAAGGTGTTGTGCTTCGAGCGCAGCTTGGCGCGCGCGCCGTGCGACTCGTCGGCGGGGCGGCCTTCCTTCAGTGCGGCGACCATCCGGCTCTGCGCCGGCAGGATGTGCATCCAGACGTTGGCCACCATGATGGTGCCGAAGATGGCTCCGAGGTGGATGTAGGCCGCGCGCGCGCTGAACAGGCGCGTCAGCAGGTAGGAGGCGGCGACGACGAGCGCGAAGGCGACGACCGCAAACGCCTTTTCGTTTCTGCCGACGGGCGACTTCATCAACAGGTCGTAGACCAGACCCGAGGTGGCGAGGACGCCGAGGCTCGCGAGGGAAGCCACACCCGCGCTCACGTCCCACACGTCGCGGTCAACGAGCGCGCCGCCCATGTAATAGACGACGACGAGCAGCGCCATGCCGGTCAGCCACGTCGTCGCCGCTTCCCAGCGGAACCAGTGAAGCGCGGGCGGCAGGCGCTCCAGCCCCTTCTGTTTCTCGACGACGTAGAAGCCGCCGCTGTGAACCATCCAGACCTCGCCGGACTTGCCCTCGGATTTGCGCGCGGCTTCCTCGAAGCGGCCGTCGAGCCAGGTGAAAAAATATGTGGAGCCGACCCAGAGGATGGCGGCGAAGACGTGCGCCCAGCGGGCGGCGAGGTTGATCCATTCCATGACGAGCGGGTTTGTACGCATCTTTTTTTTCAACTCCCGCGGTAGGTGGAATAGCCGAACGGGCTGAGCAGGAGCGGCACGTGGTAGTGCTCGCCCCCGTCGCGCACGGCGAAGACGATAGCCGCCGCCGGGTAAAAACTCTCGACGCCCTGCGCCGCGAAGTATGCGCCCGTGTCGAACGTCAGGCGATAGACGCCGGCGCGCGGCTCGGCGTCGGGCGCAAGCAGCGTCCGCAGCCGCCCGTCCGAGTCGGTCTCGCCCCGCCCGAGCATCCGCCACGCGCCACCCTCCGCCTGCACTTCGAGAAGCACCGCGACTCCGGCCGCCGGTCTCCCCCGCGACGTGTCGAGTACGTGTGTCGTGATCGCGCTCATATCGTTGGGAAGTGATAAGTGATGAGTGATAAGTGATAAGACAAA
>DASVES010000249.1:0-2195 GCA_036380435.1 Pyrinomonadaceae bacterium
ACGGAGTTTGCCGGCGGGCGTCACGCCGGTCGCGTCGAAAAATTGAAGGAACTAGACCGCCAGCTCACTCCACAAACCTCCGACTCGCCCGTCTGTAACTGACCCTCGACAAGAGTTTTGTAAGCCGAATCCACCTCGATAAGTCCATCGAAATTTCGCCCGCACTCAATCTTGACAAAAAAGTAAGGTATGGGTAAAATCCTATTGCGTCAAAGAGATAGCAAGTTTATCGGGTGGTGTTTGGGCCATGAAAATTTCGGCACAGGAAGAGTACGGTTTGCGCTGCCTGCTTCAGCTCGCCTCGCTGGGCGAGGGCGAGTTTTTGACACTGTCGCAGATGGCCGAGCGCGAGGGCATCTCGGCGGCGAACGCCGGCAAGCTGCTGTGGATTCTGAACAAGGCCGGCCTCGTCAACTCCATCCGCGGCCGCGAGGGCGGCTACCGGCTGGCGCGCCCCGCCTCGGAGGTGCGTCTGAGCGAGATCATCAAAGTGCTCGACGAGGACGTGCTCGCCAGCCACTGCAAGAGCTACGCGGGCGTCCTCGACTCCTGCGTGCATACGGGCGACTGCGGCATCCGCCCCGTCATCGTCGGATTGAACGAGGTCGTCCACAACGCGCTTGCCGGCATTACGCTGGCGCAGCTCGTGGGCACGGAGGCCGTGGTGGACGCGACGCTGCACCAGATTAACGGACTTCATTCGCGAGCGCCCTCCGGCGCGTCAAGCGTCGGGTTGGTCAAGTAAATTTTCAGGTAATGATTCCGAAGCGGCGCCCGCGTTGGCGTGGGGCAGGTTAATAAAAGATGAGTAACATTGAGCTACTGGCGAACAGGGAATACAAGTACGGCTTCGTCACCGACATCGAGTCGGACGTGATCCCGAAGGGCTTGAGCGAGGACACGATCCGCACCATCGTCGAGAAGAAGAACGAGCCGGAGTGGATGCTGGAGTTTCGCCTGAAGGCCTTCCGCCACTGGCTGACGATGGAGGAGCCGAATCACTGGCCCAACATCACCTACCCGGTGATCGACTATCAGGACGTGATCTACTACAGCGCGCCGAAGCAGAAGGCCAAGAAGGCCAGCCTCGACGAAGTTGACCCCGAACTTCTCAAGACCTTCGAGAAACTCGGCATCCCGCTCTCCGAGCAGAAGATGCTCTCGGGCGTCGCCGTCGATGCCGTCTTCGACTCCGTGTCGGTGGCGACCACTTACAAGGAGAAGCTCAGGAAGCACGGCGTCATCTTCTGCTCCTTCACCGAGGCGATTCGCGACCACCCTGAGCTGATCAAGAAGTATCTCGGCTCGGTCGTCCCCGTCACCGACAACTATTTCGCGGCGCTCAACAGCGCGGTCTTCTCCGACGGCTCATTCTGCTTCATCCCGAAGGGCGTGCGCTGCCCGATGGAGCTATCGACCTACTTCCGCATCAACAACTCCGAGTCGGGCCAGTTCGAGCGCACGCTGATCATCGCCGAGGAAGGCTCACACGTCTCCTATCTCGAAGGCTGCACGGCGCCGCAGTTCGACAAGAACCAACTGCACGCGGCGGTGGTCGAACTCGTCGCCTTAGACGACGCCGAGATCAAGTATTCGACCGTGCAGAACTGGTACGCGGGCGACGAGCAGGGCGTCGGCGGCATTTATAACTTCGTCACCAAACGCGGCAAGTGTCAGGGGCGCAACTCGAAGATTTCGTGGACGCAGGTGGAGACCGGCTCGGCTATCACGTGGAAATACCCGTCGTGCATCCTTCAGGGCGAAAACTCCGTGGGCGAGTTCTATTCGGTGGCGCTGACGAACCACGCGCAGCAGGCCGACACGGGCACGAAGATGATTCACATCGGCAGGAACACGCGCTCGACCATCATCTCGAAGGGCATCTCGGCGGGCCGCTCGAAGAACAGCTACCGCGGACTCGTGAAGGTTTTGGCCGGCGCGGAGGGCGCGCGCAATTACACGCAGTGCGACTCGATGCTCATCGGCTCGAAATCGAGCGCCAACACTTTCCCCTACATCGAGGTGATGAATAACACGGCGCGCGTCGAGCACGAGGCGACCACCTCGCGCATCAGTGAGGAGCAGCTTTTTTACTTGCAACAGCGCGGCATCTCGCAGGAGGACGCCGTCTCGCTCATCATCAACGGCTTCTGCAAGGCGGTCTTCCGCGAGCTGCCGATGGAGTTCGCCGTCGA
>DASVES010000250.1:0-4920 GCA_036380435.1 Pyrinomonadaceae bacterium
CCCCGAGACGCACACGCCCCGCAGCGTCCGGCGCGCACGCCGCCGCCTGCCGCTCATGACGCGCGTCGCCACCGTTATCATCACGCCGACCGAGGCGGTGCGGCGCGAGGTGTGCGAGCGCCTGAGCGTTCCGGCAGCGAAGGTCTTCGCCGTGCCCGAGGCCGCGCGCGCTGTCTTCCGTCCTGTGCCTCGGTCGGAGTTGGCCGGCGTGCTCGCGCGCCACGGAGTCAGTGGCGACTTCGTGCTGGCGGTCGGCACCGTCGAGCCGCGCAAGAACCTTCTCGCGCTCCTGCGCGTCTTCGAGTCGCTGGCGGCGGAAGGGCGTGCGCGCCACCTGCGTCTTGTGGTCGCCGGCAGCCGCGAGGGCTGGCTCAACCGCGACTTCTACACGGCGGTCGAGGAGTCGCCCGTCAAAGAGCGCGTCGTCTTCACGGGCTACGTCTCGGACGACGTGCTGAGCGCGCTCTACTCGTCGTGCCGCGCCTTCGTCTACCCGTCGCTCTACGAGGGCTTTGGGCTGCCCGTGCTGGAGGCGATGGCCTGCGGCGCGCCCGTCGTCTGCGGCGACACGCCCGCGCTCGCGGAGACGGCCGGCGGCGCGGCGCTGCTCGTCGCGCCGAGAGACACGGGCCGACTCGCGCGCGCACTCCTCGAAATAATCGACGACGAGGGCGCGGCCCGGCGACTCTCGGAGGCGGGCCGCCGACGCGCCGCGGAGTTCTCATGGGCGCACACGGCGCGCATGACGCTGGAGGTCTACGCGGAGGCGATGCGGCGGGCGCGTGTGAGTTGAGGGACACAACCAGCCGCGAAAGCGGCGGAAGAAGATAGCCACGGGCGTTAGCCCGTGGAACAGCGTTAAGAAAAATCCGAAAGCCCCAGCAGGGGCGAAAGAGTCTTCACGTTGGGCGCGGCGCCCGTCGAGATTCTTTCGCCCCTGCCGGGGCTTCACGTTATTTCGCGTCCTATTCCCACGGCTCACGCCGTGGGCTACATTCTTCCGCCGCTCCGCGGCTGGTTGAATCGTTTCTAGGGAGACGGTCTAACGCTCGCGGTAGAGATAGATGGAATTTCCGAAGACGGCCTCGGGCCGGCGTTCGCGATAGGGGGCGAAGTAGTCGCGGCGGGCCTCGTCCGATTCGCGGCCGGTGCCGGGTTCGCCGCCGGGGACGACCGAGCCGTTGAGGTAGCTCGCGCCGATGGCCGTGTAGCGTGTCTCCGGCAACACGTGCCCCGGCGCGTCGATCAGGCTGACGTGCTCGACGCCGTAGAGGTTCAGCGTCGCCCAGCCGCCGGAGATGGCCGCGCGCACCTGCGTCTCGCCGCGCGCCTTGAGGTAATCGGCGAGCGCCGCCACGTCGTCGCCCCACTCGACGTTCGAGTCAGACAGATACCACCAGTGCGGTCGCGCGGCGGCGAGCTGGTTCATGTAGGACGTGTAATGCGGGTAAGCGCGCGCCGCCTCGAAGCCGGCCCAGCCGAGCACGACGACGACCATTGCGAGCGCCGGCACGCGCCGCCGCCCGGCCGTCTGGAGCAGGCGTTCGAGCAGCGCGCCGGACGCGATAAAGAGGAAGGGGTAGGCGGGCAGGAAGTGGCGGACGCCGATGTTGATGTGGCTCGTGAGCGAGATGGCCGCGTAGACGGCGAGGGGGAGGAGCAGGAGGAGGAAGCGCCGGTCGCGGCGGACGAGTCCGCGCCAGAGCGCCCACAGGAGCGCGGCCAGAGAGAGCAGTAGAAAGGGCAGCGTCGTCTTGAGCGCGAAGGCGACGGGGAAGTAGTACCACCAGCCGAGGTCGCTCGCGCGGCCGAGCAGGGAAGTGCTGTGGCCGTATTGGTTGTGGATGGCGACGTTGTAGAAGCCGAAGAGAAAGTAGGTCGGCACGACCGTGGAGAGGGCGCGCAAAGCTCCCGTCACCTCTTTGAAGACGGGCGCGGACTTCGTGGCCACCCAGCGCACGTCCGGCTCTTCGAGCGCGGGCCGGCGAAAATAATATGCGGCGTTGACGGAGAGCAGGACGACGAGCGCGACCGCCCCGGCGTGGACGAGCGTGCGTCGTCGCTCGCTCCCGCGACGCCACACGGCGAGCAGACGCGCGAGCGCGCCGGCCGCGAGGACGGGCAGGAGCACGAGCATGGAGAACTTCGTGAGCAGCGCGAGCGCGCACGCGAGGCCGAGCAGGAGAGAGCGCCGCAGCGTTGGCGTCTCGGCGTAGCGGTAGAGCGTGTAGAAGAAGAGCAGGTAGACGAGCGCGGCCGCCACGTCCGTATGAACGACGCGGGCGTGCGCGAGGAAGGTCGGCTCCACGGTGTAGAGGGCCGCGGCCAGCACTCCGGCGCGCGCGCCGAAGAGGCGGCGGGTGGAGACGAAGATGACGAGGCCGAGCGCGAGCGCGAGCGGCGCCATCATGACGCGCGGCCAGTAGGACACCGCCTCGAAGCGCGCGCGGTTGGCCTGCCAGAAGCGCGAGTGGAAGCCCCATGTGCGCTCCATGAAGTCTTCGTCAGAGGTGCGCGGCGGGGGCGGCTCCTCGGGCTGGACGAGGAGCAGAGGGAGCGCGGCCCACATCTTGATGAGCGGAGGGTGCTCGTTGTTGAGTCGGAAATCGCCGGAGACGAGATGGTAGTAGCCGGCCGGGATGTGCACGACCTCGTCGTTGGTGATACTCTTCCGCCCGATGGCCGAGAGCAGGTTGAAGGCCATCACGGCGAGCAGGAGGGCGACGAACAGCTCCGCGCGGCGGGCGACGACGAGACGCCGCGCCTCCGCGCCGAGACGTGCCAGCCGCTCCGTCGCACGGAATCCTTCTTGTCCCCGTCCCAATGCTTCGTCCATACCGGCTGCGACCGAAGATAACGCCAGAACGCCTCGCGGCGCTAGCCGTCGCCCTCGCGCCGCTCGTCTACTTTTTTCCGGCGCTCGCGGGCGCGGTGGTGCTTGCGCCCGACGACGGCCTTCTCTTCAACGTCCCACTGCGCGCCGCGGCCGCCCGCACGCTTCTCGCCGGCCACCTCCCGCTCTGGAACCCATACGTCTTCTCCGGCATCCCGCTCCACGCCGCCGCGCAGGCCGGTCTGCTCTTCCCGCTCAACTGGCTCTACCTCCTCTTCGAGCCGCACTGGGCCGCGAACCTGTCGATGCTTCTGACCTACGCGCTTGCGGGCGTGGGAGCGTTCCTCTACGCGCGACGCGCGGGGGCGAGCCTTGCGGGCGCGTGCGCGACCGCGCTCACGTGGCAGTTCTGCGGCTTCATGGTCGGGCAGATCGGGCACACCAACATCGTCCAGACGGGCGCGCTCCTGCCGTGGCTGCTGTGGGCCGTGGACGGATGCGGACTCGGGAACCTGCGCCCGTGGCGCGGCCTCGCCTTGAGCGCCACGGTCGCTCTTCAGGCTTTCGTCGGCCACTCGCAGACGTTTGCTTACTCGCTGCTGCTCGCGTCCGTCTATGCGATCTTTAACGCCTTCGTTTCCGAAGGACGAGCGCGTCGCCGTTACCTCTGGTCACTCCTCTTCATCGCGGTCGGCGTCGCGCTCGCCGCCGCGCAGCTTTTGCCGACGCGCGAGTTGCTCACACACAGCTTGCGCTCGGAGGCGACCTACGAGTTCTTTACCTCGTTCTCGATGCCGTCACAATTTCTGTGGTCGTTCGTTGCGCCTTACGTCACAGGCGGCGGCGACGGCCGACTCTTCCGCGCGCCTTACACGGGCGAAGCCTTCTATCTCGAATACGTCGGTTACGCGGGTCTGCTCGCGCTAGCCCTCGCGGGTCTCGCCCTCGCGCTCAAGCGAGATTCGCGCACGCTCTTCTGGGCCGTCACGGCCGTCGTCTGCCTCGCGCTCGCGTCGGGCAAGTTTCTCCCCCTTGGGCTTTACAAGCTGATCTATCACGTCCCCGTCCTCAACCTCTTCCGCGTGCCCGCGCGTCACCTGTTGGAAGTGGACTTCGCGCTGGCGGTGCTGGCCGGGCGAGGACTGACGGCGCTTGAGAGTTTGCGCGGGCGAAAGCTTGCGCGCCTGTCCGTCATCATTACCAGCGCGTGCGCGGTTGTGCTCGCGTGGGTGGCGGTGACGGCCGGGAGGCCGAACGACTTCCGCCTCGGGCGACAAGCGCCGGTCACACTCCTGCGCGCGCCCGAGTTGTTCATGCCGCTCGTCGTCGCCGCGCTGTGCGCGTGGGCGCTGTGGGTTTACGCGCGCGGGCGGACGCGTCGGCGGGCCACGTTGCTTCTGTTCGTCATCCTCGTCTTCGACCTCGCGTTGTGGGGGCAGTTTACGGGCTGGCGGCGCGGGCCGACAGGCGAGGGCGAGCCGTGGAGCGCGCCCGAGGCCGTGCGCGTGATGCGCGAGCACGCCGACGCGAACGGTGTGTCGGCGTCGGGGCCGTACAGGATGCTCACTGTCCCGCAGGTCTTCGCGCCCGACGCCTCGTCGCCCCCTTCGGACGCGGCGTCAGGCATGGCGCTCATGGAGCTACAGCCGAACACGTACATGATGCACGGGGTGGAGAACGCGGCCGGCTACGATGGCTTCGGCCTCGCCCGCTACAGCCGACTCGCCGGCGACATGAAGCTCTGGGGCGAGCTGCCCGACCCCGCGCGCAGCCTCAAGGGCGAGGGCCGGGAGTTCGATCTGCTGAATGTTCGCTACCTCGTCGCGCGCGCCCCGCATCAGGCCGACGCGGATACAGTGGCGAATGAAGTGGAGACGACGGCGGCGAACGCCCCGGCACTCCCCGCGCCGGAGCGTTTCGGCGGCGACGCCTTTGCCGCCGAAGACCTCGGAGCCGCACCGCTCGACCGCGGCGAGCGTCTCCTGTTCACGGCCCCGCGCGTCGCGGCCGAGCGCGTCGCGCTCGTGACGAGTCTTTCGTGGTCGGCCGACATCGCGGACGGCACGGAGGTCGGGCGCGTGCGTCTG
>DASVES010000251.1:0-9124 GCA_036380435.1 Pyrinomonadaceae bacterium
GCCGCTCGCGGCTTTTCTGCCGTCACGAATCTGAGTGACCGCGAGGCGGAGATTCTGCGCCTCATCGCGCTGGGCCACATCAACAAAGAGGTGGCCGCGCGCCTCTCCCTGAGCGTCAAGACCGTCGAGGCTCACAAGGCCAACGCGATGCGTAAACTGGGCATGCAAAGCCGCGTGGACATCGTGCGCTACGCGCTCCTGCAAGGCTGGCTGCAAGAATCCTGACGCCTCCCGAGCCGCCCCGGCGCATCCGCTCGCCGTCAGGGTAAAACCCTTGCCCCTTTCACTCACCTTCCCGATATACGAAACTCGCCGTGTAAGGTAAAAACTAAACGCAATCGGCCCGCAAGGCGTAAGCGCCACGCTTCCCGCATTACCGGAGGCATGCGTTTGACGGCCGACTGTCTCGTTCGCTGTGTGCGGGGAGGAAACGGCCAGCCGGACACAGTGGGACGCCGGCGGAAGACGGGTGAAGTTTTGTCACGAGACTTCACCCTTCCACCTCCGCTCCAGATAGTTTCGGAAATAGCAGCGAAGTGCGGTTCGCTCACACAATTTCCGCACTTTCCTACCATGTCAACAGGAACGAGTTACAGCCCCGGACCCGGCCCAACCGCCAATATTCAACGTGCGCCTATGCCGACGCAAACCCCCAATGCGTGCGTGATGGTAGCGGAAGATCACGAGGACACGCGCTTCCTGCTGAGGACGATGCTTGAGATGCGCGGCGGCATCAGCGTGGTCGAAGCAGCAAACGGCGAGATGGCCCTTGCCTTAGCAATGAACGTGCATATCGACCTCGTTCTGATGGACATCGACCTCCCGCTGCTCGACGGATATACGGTGACCCGACGCATTCGTGAACTCGCTTCCACGCATGAAATCCCGATTGTCATCATCTCCGGCCACGCCCAGCCCGCGGCCGAAGCACTGGCGTTTGCCGCCGGCTGCACCGAATACCTCGTCAAGCCGTTTGCCTTAGTCAAACTTGGCAGCGTGCTGGAACGACACCTTTCACAGAGCAAAGCGAATTAGATAGGCCGCCCCCAGAGCGGTAGAGGATTTCCGTAATGAGCAGTGTGATTTTTGCACCACAAAAACTCTTCGGGATGCTCGAACTCGACGCGGCGGGCACGGTGCTCTATTCCAGATTGGAAGGCGAAGACAAGTCAGACGTTCCGGCGGCGAGTGTGGCGGGACATAATTTCTACTCCGAAGTCGCTCCCTTCCTGAACGTCGAAGAGTTTCAGCAACGTCTCGACATTTTCAACCAGAGCAGCGATCAGGCGCGGAGCTTTGTCTTCAACTGCGATTACGAAGACGGCGCAGTCCCCGTCAGAGTCCTTCTGGCGCGCATCAGCGGTCGTGTCAACGATGAGCGCATCAAATCATTGCTCGTGCATATCAAGAAAGCCGATTAACCTTCCATCCAGGTCTGCTTAGACTTCGCACGCGCCGACGCCGTCGGCGCGTCTTTCGTTAAGCGCATCATCAACCCCGCTTGTCGTCGCCCGCCCGCGTGTTTTAAAATTGAGACTGCACCCGGCCGGCGGTTTTCGGTTCTCCCGCCAGCCCTTGCCCCCTCCTCATAAACCGCGCGCCGCGTCTCGACCACGACCAATGAGAGTCGGGGTGCGTCTCGCGGCCCGTTCAGGGGCGATTCGTTTATGAAACCAGAGTCGATGTTGGAGAAAGAGCGCGAGCCGGAGCAGGCGGCGGAAGAGCGGGCGTCCGTCATCCTTCTGGCGGACGACGAGCCGGTCAACCTCTCGCTCATCAAGCGGCGGCTGGAGTGGGAGAACTACGAGATTCACACGGCGCAGGACGGGCGCGAGGCCGTGGCGCGCGCCCGCGAACTCCTCCCCGACCTGATCATCCTCGACGTGATGATGCCCATCATGGACGGCCTTCAGGCGTGCCGCTTCCTCAAGGACGACGCCGCCACGCGCGACATCCCCGTCATCTTCCTCTCCGCGCTCGACGACATGGAGACGAAAGTCAGCGGCCTCTCTTTGGGCGCCAACGACTACATCTCGAAGCCTTTCCGCGCCGAGGAGCTGGTGGCGCGCGTCGGCGTCGCCATCCGCTTGAAGCGCGAGCGCGACCACCTGCGCGAGAGCGCCGAAGACGCGAGCCGCCGGGCCGAGGCCGCCAGCGAGATGTCGATGACCGACCCGCTGACTGGGCTGCTGAACCGCTACGGGCTGCGGCGCTCGCTCCAGCACGAGTACGCCGAGGCGCGCCGCTACTCGCGCCCGCTGTCCTGCCTGATGATCGACCTCGACCACTTCAAGCGCGTCAACGACACGCACGGCCACGCGGCCGGCGACGCCGCGCTCATGCAGGTGGCGCGGGTGCTGACCGAGGCCGTGCGCGCCTCCGACGTGGTCTGCCGCTACGGCGGCGAGGAGTTTCTCGTGCTCGCGCCGGAGACGAGCGTCGAGGGCGCGCGCTCCCTCGGCGAGAAGATTCGCGCCGCGGCCACCGCCCGTCTCTTCGGCGACGGCGCCGCCGCCTTCCCGCTCACCTTCAGCGTCGGCGTCGCCCAACTCGGCCCCGGCGAGTCGGCCCACGACATGGTCGTCCGCGCCGACCACGCCCTCTACCACGCCAAGGAGGCGGGCCGCAACCGCGTCGAAGCAGCAGCGTGAAAAAGTGATAAGTGATGAGTGATAAGTGATAAGAAAGAAGAGGGTCGGCTTCTACTCTTTCTTATCACTTATCACTCATCACTTATCACTTAACAAAGCTGCCTTCGCGAGCGCCTCGTCGTATTCCTCGGCGGCGGCGGAGTCCCAGGTGATGCCGCCGCCCGTGCCGTACTCGGCCGCGCCCGTCTCCGAGTCGATGACGACCGTGCGGATGGCGACGTTGAAGACCGCCGCGCCGCCCGGCTCGATGAGTCCGACGCTCCCGCAATAGACGCCCCTCGGAGAATCCTCCAGCGCCGCCACCAGACGCATCGTGCTCACCTTCGGCGCGCCCGTCACCGACCCCGAAGGGAAGAGCGCCGCCAGCACGTCTTCGAGCGTCGCGCCGTCGCGCAAGGTAGCCTCGACCGCCGAGGTCATCTGGAAGACGGTCGGGTACGTCTCGACGCGACAGAGTTCGCTTGCGCGCACCGACCCGGTCTCCGCGACCCGTCCCAGATCGTTACGCATCAGATCGACGATCATCACGTTCTCCGCGCGATTCTTCTCCGAGCCTTCGAGCCAGCGCGACTGCGCCGCGTCCTCCTCGGCGTTGCGCCCGCGCCGCGCCGTGCCCTTCATCGGCCGGGTGAGGATGCGCCGGCCCCGTTGGCGGAAGAAGAGTTCGGGGGAGGCGGAGAGGATTTTGTGGCGGCCGGTGTCGAGGAAGGCGCAGAAGTCGGCGCGCTGCCGGGCGCAGAGGTATCGGTAGAAGGCGAGGGCGTCGCCGGCGAAGTGTGCGCGCAGTCGGAAGGTGTAGTTCGTCTGGTAGGTGTCGCCGCGCGCGACGGCCTCACGCACCGCCGCGACGCTCCGCTCGTAAGCGTGGCGGTCGATGGACGGCGACCAGTTTGAGACGCTGAAACGCGCTTGCTCGTCCTCCACCGGGCCGTGCGCGTCGGGCGCGTTGAAGAGTGCGAACCAGAGGAGCGGCAGCGCCGACGCCGACGCCGCGCTGTCGCGCACGACGAGCGATGAGTCGAACGCCGGGGCGGCCTCGTAGGCGATGAAGCCTCCCACGTAATACCCAGCGCCGACGGCCTCCTCGACGCGCCGCAGCGCGGGCCTGACCTCGCGGGGCGTGCGTGCTTCGACGACCTCGACGGGGCGCGAGAAGCAGAGTCGGCGGGGCTGGCCGCGCTCGTCGGCGAAGTCGAAGATCAGGGTGGGATAGTTCACCGAACTCTTCGTGTTTGGTACGACGTATTAAGGAACGTCCTACCTTGACTCGGATCGAGTGTGTAACGCAAGGCTATTCACCGCAGAGACGCAGAGGACGCAGAGGAAGCGCGGAGGCTTGAATCAACTCTCTGCGTGAACTCCGCGTCCTCTGCGGTGAGTCCAACTCTCCACACACTCAAGGGAGAGGCGCAGTCTCTACTTCGCCAGCCGGTTGTACTTTCTCAAAACTTCGCGCAGGCGTTCGTGCGGGATGGCGTGGACGGTGTTGCCGTTGATGCCGCGCATCGTCTCGGCCGCGACCATGGCGTTGACTATCGCCTCCTCGGTCGCTTCGACGGCCGCGCGAAAGACCGGGTTGATGCGCTCGTTCGGGAGCATCGCGAGTTGCGCCGTGCCCGCGGTCTTGCTCACCTCGGCGGGGTTGGCCGTCGAGAAGGCGATGAAGATGTCGCCCGAGGAGTCCTCGCCCCGCCCGCCCATCACGCCGACGGCCAGCGCCACGCGCCGCGCGAGCCGCTTCAACTGGTGCGGCAGAAGCGGCGCATCCGTCCCCACCACGACGATGATCGACCCCTCGCCGTCCGCGCCCGTCTTGCCGCGCTCCGGCATGAGGTCTGTCAACTCCACCCCGACGGGCACGCCGGCAATCCGCAGCAGATCGCGCCGGCCGTAGTTGGCCTGCACGAGCGCGCCGACCACGAAGCCGCCGTTGTCCGCGTTAAGGACGCGCGAGGAGGTGCCCGTCCCGCCCTTGAAGCCGTGCGCGACCATCCCCGTCCCGCCGCCGACGTTGCCCTCGGCGACCGGCCCCGGCTTCGCGCCGTCGAGCGCCTGAAAGACGTGCTCGCGGCGGACGTGGAAGCCGTTGATGTCGTTCAAAAATCCATCCCACGTCTCGGCCACCACGGGCAGGCTGAAGTCGCCCGAGTAGCCCTCGCCCGTCCCGCGCCGCACGTTCCACTCGATAACGGCGTCGCGCACCACGCCGACGCTGTGCGTGTTCGTGATGAGAATCGGCGTCCCCAGTCCGCCCGACTCCTCGACCCACGTCGTCCCCGTCATCTCGCCGTTGCCGTTCAAGGTGTCCCACGCGGCGAAGACCCGTCCCTTGAAACTCTTCCCCTGCGGGAAGACGGCCGTGACGCCGGTGCGGACGGGGCCGCGCCCCATGACGAGCTTGCCCTCGCCCTCGACGAGCGTCACAAACCCGACCTCCACGCCGCGCACGTCCGTGATCGCGTTGAGCGGTCCCGGCGTGCCGTCGAAGGGGACGCCGAGGTCGCGCGCGCGCGGTCTGGTCTGCCCTTGCGCGCACGGCGCGGCGGCGAGCAGACACGTCGCCGCCAGAAGCGCGAGCAGGACTACTACGCGCAACACGACTTTTTTCATTCGACTATCCTCAGCCGCCCACGATCTTGCGATAGGACGCGTACAGGTCGGACAGGCGGTCTGCGGAAGCCGGGTCGCTTCTGGCGAGCAGCGTGATGATCTCGTCACGCTGCCCAAACAACGGCTGCACTCCCGCCCTCTGCGGCTGCGTGAGGACGGAAGCTTCGCCCCTGTCGGCCTCCGCCCGCAGTGACGTGTAGAACTCACTGGCGGCCTGACGCGCCGGCTCGTAGTCGCCCCGGCGCGCGTCAATCGCCGCCGACGCCAGATTACTCTGCATCCGGGCAAGCACCAGATGATGCCCCGACTCGGCCAGACTGCCGGCGCACTGACGAGCCTTAACCCACATCGGGACAAAGCCGAGCAAGAGACCGGCGAGCAGCACGGCCGTATAAATACCGACACGCTGAATCATCGGCGTTGACTTGATGGGTGCGGGTCGCACGTCTTCACTGCTCATAACCACTCCTTATCTAACTGCCCTACTTGGTTGGTTCGCCCGTCACGGTGAACTTTTTGGCGCTTCGCCCGTCACGGTGAACTTGATGTCGCTCGAACTTTGAGCGAGCCTGATGTCGTTGCCATTATAGGCTTCCACCTTGCAGGTGTATGAACCCGGCGAAAGCGGTTTATCAAGGACGTAAGACAGCCCATCAACGCGCTTGTTGATGAAGTCGTACTCCGGCTTGGCCCCCGACGCGGTGTCGGCGAAGATGCTGAATTTGTAATAGGCCGCGTCGGGGTAAGCGTCCCACTTCACCTCGATGTTGCTCCCGCCGATTTTCGAGCCGGCCTTCGGACTCGCAAGCTTCAAATCGCTCTTGAACAGGTGTGAGACGGGCGCGAAGAACGTCTTGTCAGCCTCGATGTTGTACTTGGCCGTCTGGACGATGCCCGAAGTCGCGAACACGTAATAGCCCGTGTCGAACACTTTCACCATCAAGCCTTCGTAAACTCTGGGCGGCACGTCTTTAATCAAATACTCGCCCGCACTATCCGTCCGGGACGTGAAAGTTTCGCCGCTACACCCGCCAAGGTACTGATTGAATTTCTCGCACAGTTTAACTTCAACCCCGACGGCCGGCTGTTCGTTATACAGCGCCTTGCCCTGCACGTTACCTTTGCCGGCGGCGGGCTTTTCTTTTTCCACGCCCGTGCCCGAAGCAATCGTGCCGTCGGCGCTCGGCTTGGCGGGCGGCGTGGTTGTATTCGCCGTGGCTGTATTCGCACTGGCCGGCGGGGCCGGTGCATTGGAGTTTACGCCTCCGGAAGAGTTGCAGCCCAGCATGGCCGCAGCCAAAAAGAACATGGAGGCGACGGCCCCTTTACCTCTCAACGACATTGTGTTCATTCTCCTCTCTTCAGTTTATCTCTTCAACGTCGGCTCCCGACCACGTCCCCTCCGCAGCCCAGTCGATTATTCAGGCATCCTCGGTCTGAGCCTGAAGCAGGAAATAAACGTCTCTTTCCCCTTCCTCAAGCACTTGAATTTCTTTCACGGCAGCCATGTAGCTCGGCTCCATGCCGCCGCAGACCTTCGTCGCGAAGGCGGTGTAAATTTCCATCGGCCGGGAAGTTAATTCTTTCTTGAATGGATGATCGAGGGCCGCTTTCTTCTTGAGCAAATCTTCTATCTCTTTCCGTGTGGGCGCAGTGCTGTTGACGGCTTCCCACTGCTCGCAGGTACTGCGGTTGTCCGTGTGCGTGGGAAAGGTGATGCCGCAGACATGGCATGAGCCAGCGCAAACTCCTTCGGGCGGCGCGGCCGGCCGCGCTTCACAACCTTTGTGGCAGGAGGGCAGCACAAGGTACAAACGCTCAGGCGTCTCTTGCAGCACGGCCACGGAATCGATGACGCGCAGGAAAGCGAAACTTGGAATCCCCAGGCTCTCTTCGACGGCCAGCGCATAGATAAAGCGCGGGTGAGCCAGAAACTCCTGCCTGAAGAGTTCATCGCGATGGGTTTTAAGTTGGAGGCGCAGGTCCATGTCATCGCGTGTCCAGCGCTCGTCCGGTTGTTTGCCGACAATGTTTTTAAGCACGCGCGCCTCTACAAATCTGGTTAATTCGTCGCAGGTCTCCTGGTGTTTGAGCTTGTCGATGGGAACGGTGCTGGTGGACATCTCAGGGTCTCCTTTCGTTGTTAACCACTAGTTGTCTAAAGGAAGTGAAGCGCCAAGGAAGCTGAGTTCACGGCTGAGCAGTAAAAGCGCGTGCGAATCTGTTCGGATATCAATGAAACCGATGATGGATAACCAAAAAGTTTGGCCAATCTAGCACAGAACACATAGGCCAACAAGGTTTTTGAACTGGCTTACCGCGGAGCAAAATAAATGACTGAAGCTGGATCACCAACAGACCCCGAGGGCCAGTTTGAAACGAGGTGGATAGTGTCGAATTTCACTGTTTGATCGTGATCGAGCGGCGGCGCATGATCTTCTTTTCAAAATCAGCGATGACGCGGCGGCTTGTTAGGCTGCTGCCTACTGAGCGGTCTGCGATGGACGCCAACGTGCTGCCCGCCGGTCTATTTCTTTGATGAAACCATCTTTGCCATCCATATACCCGTCGAAGCTCCGCGGGTGATCCTCCGCCAGCTTCCTCTTGAGCTCGCTGTATCTTTGTGCATCTCCGGGGTGAGCGATCATGTAATCGCGGAACGCCAGGTGACGCTCTACCTCAGCCGAGCCGGCCCGGAAGGCATGAAGGTTATGCGTTCTGATTCCGTCCCGGTTGTCTTTACGGAAGTACCGGCGACCGGGGATGCCGTACTCACCCATCACTTCATAACCAAGTGACTCCATCGCCGAACTCTGGCCATCCACTTCAGCTATGTCTCTGACCTCGACTAACAAATCGATGACGGGTTTTGCATATATGTCGGGAATGGCGGTGCTGCCGATATGGTGGACGGCGACAACACACTCGCCCAGTGCGGCGGCCACATACTTCGCTTCCGCCTCAAATGCCTCTCGCCACTGAGAGTTGTGGGGGACAACTTCTACTTTCCTCATCAATCAGGCGCCTCACGAGTAGCTTCTAAACCACCACCGCAAACGATGATCTGAGCAGCTTAATCCCCGGCATCACCCGCCGCGCACGAGGACTTTGATGAGTAAGAGAAAAGCTGGGGTGCGCGTCCGCTGCACGTGTGGTCGTTGAGCGACGCCACCGAAGGCATCTGTCGCCCACGCCTTCACTCACGGTGGCGCACTCTACTGACCGACTCGGACCTGCGTTAGGTCAGTATAGGCGACGTCATAATGAAGCACGCGTGTCGGAAGTTCGAGCAGCAACTCCCGGTCTTTGGGGAGGTGATGAGGTTTTTCGATGTCCTGCCCGGCATATGCCTTGATCGCTTCTCGTGACTCCCAGTACGAAATCACGGTGTACTCGACCGCACCCGCCTCTTCGCGGCGCATTACTTCGACTCCGAGACTCCCGGCAATCGAGCGGAGCTTCGTCACGCCCCCGCGGAGGTAGCGGTAATACTCCTCAGCGCGTGCCGGCGCGACCCGCCCTTTCCATTCACGAGCGACAACCGTCCTCGGCGGGTCCGAGGGCAGGTGTCCGCCGTCGCCGAAACGGCCGGCCTTAGTAGGGAAGCCGAATAGCCCGACGCACATCAATCCGACGAAGAGCACGGCAGCCTTCTTCATATGAGTTCTCCTGTCTTCACGTAGGATCACCAAGCAGCCCAACGCCCGTCATCACCCGCCGCGCACGGCCTTTGAATTGCGGGTGTCTCGCGGATTAAATCAACGTTGGCTCGCGGTCGGGTGCATGCCATTGTTAGATTGCGGCACAGAAAATGTTTCCCCGATTAAGCTAAACCCCATGTCTTTTCTAATCTCACCGTCTCT
>DASVES010000252.1:0-2354 GCA_036380435.1 Pyrinomonadaceae bacterium
GCGACGCGGACGGCGTTGACGATTGTCGAGATCGAATCGGCGAGAGCTTCGCGCACTTCGTCATCGGTGATCGTGATGGTCTTCGGGATGCCTTCGATGAGATTGCGCCCGCGCACGTCCATCGAGAGTTGTTCGTCGAGCGGGAAGGCCGAGCCGAGCTGAATCTTGATGGCCTCGGCCGTGCGCTCGCCGATGAGGAGATTGTACTTGCGCTTGATGTAGGACGTGATGGACTCGTCCATCTCGTTACCGGCCACGCGGATAGCGCGCGAGTAGACGATGCCCGAGAGTGAGATAACGGCGATGTCGGTGGTGCCGCCGCCGATGTCCACGATCATGTTGCCGTAAGGCTCCGTGATGGGCAGGCCCGCCCCGATGGCCGCGGCCATCGCCTCTTCGACGAGGTAGACTTCGGACGCCTTGGCGCGGTAGGCCGAGTCTTCGACCGCCCGGCGCTCGACCTGCGTGATCTCCGAGGGGATGCCGATGACGACGCGGGGGCTGACCCACGTCTTGCCGTTGTGCGCCTTGCGGATGAAGTGCTGGAGCATCTTCTCCGTGACCTCGAAGTTGGCGATCACGCCGTCGCGCATCGGCCGGATGGCGACGATGTTGCCGGGCGTGCGGCCCAGCATCTCCTTGGCCTCCTTGCCCACGGCCTCCACCTGATTGGTGACTTTGTTGATGGCGACGATTGATGGCTCGCTGACGACGATGCCGCGCCCCTTCGCGTAGACGAGCGTGTTGGCCGTGCCGAGGTCGATAGCCAGGTCGCTCGAGAACAGACTGAAGAGTGATTTGAATGCCATTTAGTTTCCGCCCGTGCCTGCCCTTCTATGATGACGTAATCTGCGAAAAACCCTCGCGGCGCCGGGGCAACCCCGGCCGCCCGGCCGCGTGTGAATCAACTGCCGGCCGGCGGCCGCGCTCGTGCTCGCCCTCTCGCTCGCGCTTCGAACTCAAAAGAATACAACGAAGCGACGCGGCGTAGCCAACCGGGAAAGAAGTCCGGAGGGCGGCGGGGCGAGCGAGAGACTGCCGTGCTGTCGTGTTTTGGGTCCAACCAGGCGGGGGGCCTTATGGTCCTGGAAACCTTCGGATTATTGCTTACAGCAAGAGGCGGGAAATGTCTACAGAAATTTTTTCGAGCCGCGTCAGGCCGCGCCCTCGGGAGCGAAGCGGACGCAGTTCTTGCGCGCGGCCTTGGCCTCGTACATGGCGGCGTCGGCGGCGGCGACGAGTTGCTGCGGGCTGTTGGCGTGGGCAGGGAAGGAGGCGACGCCGAAGCTGGCCGTCAGGCGGAGATGCAGGTTGCGCCCGCCCGTGAAGGCGTGGGCGGAGACGGTCGCGCGGACGCGCTCGGCGACGCGGGCCGACGGCTCCGCGCCCGTCTCGGGCAGGATGACGACGAACTCGTCGCCCCCGTAGCGCGACACCACGTCCGTGTCGCGCACGGAGGAGAGGATGACGGCGGCCATCTCCATCAGGACGTGCGAGCCGACGAGGTGGCCGTGGCGGTCGTTGACGGCCTTGAAATCGTCGAGGTCGAGAAACATGACCGAGACCATGGAGCCGTAGCGGCGGGCGCGACGAACTTCGGCGATCAGATACTGCCGCAGGAAGCGCGCGTTGTGGAGCTTGGTGAGGTCGTCGGTCTGCGACAGGCGCTCGGCCTCGGCGATACGCACGGAGTTCGACAGCGCCGCCGCCAGCGGCAACGCCATCGCCGAGAGCAGCGACTCATCGGCGGCGGAGAACTCACTCGCGCCGGCGCCCTCGCGCACGGACTCCAACACCCCCATCACGCGTTCGCCGTCCACGAGCGGCACGGCCAGAACGAATCGTTCGGCCTCCGCGCCGCAGATCGTCTCGGCGCGCTCGACCGCCTCGCGCGCGGCCGCCGACTCGGCGCCGGCGAGCGCCAGAGCGTCGCCGAAGAGTGTCCGCCTCCAGTCGTCGTCGGGCAGTTCGCGCCCGCCCCGCGTCAGGCCGCGCGCGGCCAGTGGCTCGAAATTAACTGTGTCGCGGCTCGCCTCCGAGACGAGGTAGATCGTCCAGCGTTCGGCCGCGACGAGCGCGGCGAGTCCGACGAGCGCGGACGACGCGGCCGAACGCTGGTCATTTGAGAAGTGGAGCGAGGCGACCGTCTCGAAGGCGGCGCGCAGTTGCTCGACGCCGAGGCGCTCGGGCAGCAGTAGGCTCGCAGGAGGCGTCTCGGCGGCGCGCGCCGCGGCACGTTCGTCCGGCTCGGGCGCGCGCAGCTCGCCCGTCAGGCCGCGCGATTCGAGAGCGCGCAGCAGGGCCGGGAGTTGCGCCGGCTCGTCGGCCACGGCGTGGAAGCCGAGGCGTTCGAG
>DASVES010000253.1:0-21624 GCA_036380435.1 Pyrinomonadaceae bacterium
GCGTTGAGCGTGGTCAGCGGCAACGACTCGAAGGCCGGGGGGAACTGGCCGGAGCGCATGCCGTCCTGAAGCATCCGCGCCAGACGAAAATGGTAATAGCCGTCGTAGTCGCCGCAGCAGATCGCCTGCGTGGAAAACTGCGTCCACCAAAACGAGAAACCGACGAGGAGCGCGCCGACGACAAAGAGGATGGTGCGGTCGCGCACGCCAGTCTCGACGCGCACCCGCTCGGCCGGGAGACTCGTCGGCGCCGCGCTCTCCGCCTCGACGCGCTCTCCGATACCGATATCTTCCATGACTAGATTGAGCTACCTCACGTCAGGCGCACCGGCTTCGGCGCAGGGGCTTGGAAATTGACAGACGAACATAACACGGAGGCCCGCCGCTCATGAAGCGCGCGGGCCGTCCGAGGTTGCTCTCTTAAGGAGCGAAGTTACTGCGGCGCCATGCCGCAACAGAGGGGGCCGAGCATGGCATTACACTCGTGCAGTTGATACCACAGACCGCTGGCGTAAACGCCGGAGGCGAACGTGAGCAGCGCGGCAAACAGTCGAGACAGCAGCGGTCTCACCCGTCTGCGCGATAACACAAGCTCACATCTTCCGGGCATGTTTTTCTCTCTTACCTTCCAACCGGGACGGCGGCCTCGTGCTCCGCGCCGATCTCTTTGAGACGCGCGACGACCTGCTCGATGAGCCAGTTCGGCGTCGAGGCGCCGGCCGTGACGCCGACGCGCTCCGCGCCGCGCACGTCTTCGGGGTCGATCTCCTCGGGCGTCTCGATGAGGAAGCTGCGCGGGCACTGCTCCTTGCAGACGGAGAGCAACTTGATGCTGTTCGATGAGTGCTTGCCGCCGATGATGTAGAAGACCTCGACCTCTCCGGCCAGTGCGCGGGCGGCGTCCTGCCGGTCGCGCGTCGCCGAGCAGATGGTGTTGACGACCTGCGGCTCGGCGTCGGACTTGGCGCGCACGGCCTCAGCCGCTTCGAGGAAGGTGCTCAGCTTGAGTGTGGTCTGCGAGACGACGAGGGGGGCGTGCAGAAACGGAAGGAGCGCCACTTCGCTCGCGTCGCGGACGACGTGAGCGTTCTGCGGCGCGTAGCCCTTGACGCCGATCATCTCGGGGTGGTCGGGGCTGCCGACCACGACCACGTCGCGCCCCTCGGCGGCGGCGCGCTGGGCCAGTATTTGCACCTTCGTGACGAACGGGCAGGTGGCGTCAACGACCTTCGTCGCGCGCGCCTCCAATTCCCGTTGCACCTCTGGCGTTACGCCGTGCGCGCGAATGACGGCCGTCACGCCCGACTCGACCTCGGCGGGCGCGTCGATGGTGCGGACGCCCTCCGATTCGAGCCGCCCAATCTCCTGAGTGTTGTGGATGAGCGGCCCCAGCGTCCGCACGGTCGCGCCCTCTTGCAGCGCCTCCTCCACCATCTCCACGGCGCGTTCGACGCCGAAACAGAAACCGAACTCTTCAGCTAAGAGAACTTGCATGATTATTCAGAGCGATTAGCTGTTAGCGGTCAGCTAAAGACAAAAAGCTAAGGGCTAACAGCTAACAGCTAATCGCTAATAGCTTCTTTCAGATTCCCCCGGCCGGGCCTTCCGCTGTCGGCGGCGTGGTCGGGTCGGTGTAGCTGGCGCTGCGTTGGCGCCGGCTGTTCCACTCCTCGCGCAGGCGGTCGCCGGCGGCGAGGCTTTCGTCCACCCAGCTCATGTTCTTGTCGGCGAACCAGCGCACGCCGCCCCAGAAGTTCTTCTCGAACTCGCCGAGCTTGTAGGCCGCGTCGCGCGGAAGAACGGCGAACGAGGCGTCGCACAAAAAGCGCAGGGCGTCGCACACGGGGTTGCCGGTTTTGTAGCGAGGGTCGTTGTTGTCAGAGCAGTTCATAATTTCGTAAAACCTCCTACCCGTGACATACGGCCAAACCGGCGCCCGCGTTCCCACGCCGTCAATCTTAACACGGCCGGGAGTGAGCAGTAAGCGGTGAGCAGTGAGCAGTAAAGACAGTTTGCGCCTTATAAACCGCTCCCCGCTTGCTGCTCACTGCTCACCGCTTACTGCTCACTCCCCGATGGCCTCTTTGATCTCCGGCCACATCTTCACGGCCCAGAACTCGTAGCCTTCTTCGGACGGGTGGAAGCCGTCCGGGGAGAAAAATTCGGGGTGTGTAGGGATCAACTCGTGGCTGAAGGCGTAGGCGTCGAGGAGCCGGAGGCCGTGGGCGCGGGCGACGGCGGCCAGCGATGCGTTGAAGGTCTGGATGCGTTGGCTTGCCGCGGCGCGCAGGAAGACGGGGACGACCGGGGCGAGGGAGATGTCGGGGATGTTGGCGACGACCAGCGGCGCCGGCGTCGCCTCGCGCAGGCGGGTGACGATCTCCTCGAAGTTGCGCGCGAACTGCTCGGGCGCGACCATGCGTGTCAGGTCGTTGATGCCGATGCCGAGCGTGACGAGCGTGGGGCGCTCCTGCCGGACGCGGCCCACCTGCGCGCGCAGCACGTCGGCCGTCGTCGCGCCGCTCACGCACAAATTGACGAGACGCGAGCCGGGCCGCGCGCGCTCCAGACGCTCGAACAGACGCGCGACGTACCCGCCGCCATTGCGCGCCCCGACGCCGACGCCCGTCGAATCGCCGAGCGCGACGTAGACGACGGGCGGCTTCTCCTCCCGACTCATACTCACCTCATCTGCGGAGGGATGAAGGATGAGGGATGAGGGATGAACAAGACAGGACTAATCCGCCTTCATCCCTCATCCTTCATCCCTCCATCTTAGACGTTCGCCTCCGAGCGCACCGGCTCGCGCAGAACGGACGCGGCGGCGCGCGCGGCCGTGGCCGCCGCCTCGGGGTGCGCCTCGCGCAGGTTCGAGACCTGAAGCAGCGCCTCGCCCGTGCGCGAGAGCATGCGGAAGAGGTCGCCCTCCTCGGCGCGCGTCTCCGAGACGAGCTGCTTCCATTCGACACCCGAGGCCCAGCGCGCGGCCGTCGCCGCCGCCGAGAAGTTGATCTCCGGCGCCGGCTCCAGCCCGTGTCGCCACTCGACGCCGCCGACCTCGTAGGCGATGCGGTCGAACTCGGCGAGCGTCTTCACCAGAGAGTCGTCAAGCGCAAGCGCGCCGTAGTCGCGCTCGGGGTCGGAGGCCAGAGCGGCCATGAGGCCGGCGGCGCGACGCGCGTCGAGAGGGGCGAAGAGGCCGCGCCCGATTGACTCGCCGACGAGGAGCGGCCGATCAGTTCGCAGGTCGGCGAGCCAGCGGCCGCGCTCCGTGACGCGCTCGGCGAAGAAGTCGAGGTAGCCGAAGTGGTGCAGCACGCGCGCCCTCTGCTCGAAGGGCCGCCACACCTCCTCGCGCAAAGCCTCGGCCTGTCGCTCGGCCCGCTCCAACCCTTCGGCCTCCTTGACGACCGACCACAGAATCTCCTCGCAGCGCGTCCGCTCCTCACCCTCGGCGACGCCGGCCGAGAGCGACTCGATCAGCTCGTTGATTAAATCGACGGCCCCGTCCGCGTCGGCGCGCGAGTCGCGCAGGCGCGGCTCGCTAATCGGCTCGGCCTTGCCACGCTTCACGCTCTCGAAAGCCTCGTCGCGCGCCGACTCGTCGCGCGCGAAGATGGTCGCGTAGACGCGGCCGATGCGTTCGAGCGCCACGGAGGCCCGGCGTCCGTCCTCGCGGTAGCCGACGAGGCCGTCGGCGCGCCGCTCGGTGACGAAGACGAGCCGGCGTCCGCTCCTCCCGACGCCGACGACGCGGCCGGGCACGACCTCCTTGTCGAGCCAGCGCAGCGTCGCCTCGAAGCGCGTGTGCGGCGCGCCTTCCAGCAAGCGCGAGCGCGCGCTCGCCAGCCGTTCGAGTCCGCGCGCGACCTCCGGCGGCAGTTGGCAGCCAGCCTCCCCGAGCCGGTCGCGCATCCTTCCTTCGGTCTCGGCGCGCTCGCGCTCCAGACCCGTCAGTCGCTCGCCGGCCTCGCGTTGCGAGAAGCTGCGCTCGGCGATGTCGCGCACCTGCGAGAAGGTGCCGTAGGCGTCGAGGAGGTTGAGGAGCGTGGTGTAAGTGGCGCGGAACTGGCTCTCCAAAGGGTCGGGCGGCGAATGGAGCAACGCGGCGAGCTTGTGCGGGTCTTGATGCTGGCCCGGTGCGGCGACGATGAAGCCGACGCGGTCGCGCCCGCGCCGGCCGGCGCGACCCGTCATCTGTTGCAGCTCGGAGGCGGTGAGCACGCGCCAGCCGCGTCCGGTTCGCACGTCGATGTTGGCGAGCACGACCGTTCGGGCGGGGAAGTCCACGCCGGCGGCCACGGTCGCCGTCGCGAAGATGGCGTCGAGCAGACCTGCGCTCATCAACTTTTCAATCGCGAGCTTCCACGCCGGCAGGTGTCCGGCGTGGTGCGAAGCGACGCCGCCGCGCACGACCATGTCCCAGTGCCGGTGCCGGCGCACCTCCGGGTATTGCTCGACGAGTTCGTCGAGTAAGACGCGCCGCGCCTCGCGCCTGTGCGTGTTGTTGTTGGCGCGTGGCGCGTGGGCGGACTCGACCGCGGCCTCGTCGCAGCGCCGGCGCGTGGGGAGGAAGACGATGGCCGGCAGCAGGTCGTAGGACGAGAGCGCGGTGAGCAGTGTCGAGGGCGGCATCTCGGGCATGCGCGGACGCTGGGGCGCGCCGCCGCGTGCGCCGAAGCGCGTGTGCGGCTCGGGGCGGCGCTCGCTCCGGGAGGTCTGCATGAAGCGGGCGATCTCGGAGTTGAAGTGGTTGCGCTCGTCGAAGAGCGGCGCGATTTGTCCGTCGGGGAAGAGGAATGCGGCGCGTAAGGGGACGGGGCGCGCGCCGGGCCGCGCAACGACGCGGCACGCGTGCCCGCGCACCTCGGCGATCCACTCGGCGAACTCCTCGGCGCGCCCCACCGTCGCCGAGAGCAGAAGCATCCGCACGCGCGGCGGCGTGAGGATGATGGCCTCCTCCCAGACGTGCCCGCGCTCCTCGTCGGCGAGGTAATGCGCCTCGTCGAGGATGACTAAATCGACATCGACCTGCCGGCCGCCGCGTAGCGCGTCGAAGAGCTGGTTACGGTAGACCTCCGTGGTGCCGACGACGAGCGGCGCCTCTGAGTTCTCCTTGCGGTCGCCGGTGAGCACGCCCACCGTCCCCACGCCGAACTCCGCGGAGAACTCCTGAAACTTCGAGTTGGTCAGCGCCTTCAGCGGACTCGTGTACCACGCGCGCCGGCCCTGCTCCAGAAGCCGCCTGATCTCCTCGCGCGCAATCCACGTCTTGCCGGAGCCGGTGGGCGCCGTGACGAGCACGTCCTCGTGTTCGAGCGCGGCGAGGGCTTCGAGCTGAAACGGGTCAGGGACGAAGGGCGCGGGCGCGGGCGCGCCGATGCCTTCGAGCAGTTGCCGGACGGGGCGCGTGCGCGACGCGCGGCCGGCGACGTGTGAGACCTGCGCCGTCTCGGCGGGCGACGCTGCGGGGCGCGTAGTCGCCCGCCCACGCCCGCCGCCGTCACGACGCAGGGCGTCGCCGCGCGTCGCGCCGTCACGCGCCCCGCGCTCGTCCTGTGCGCCGCCGGACGTGCGTCCGCCCCGGCCGCCCCGTTTGAGTCCGCCCCTCGGCCCACGCCCCCCGCCGCCTCTTTGTCGCCCCATACGGCCATTCTAACGCAGTGAGCAGTGAGCAGTAAGCAGTGAGCAGTCAGAAGGCATCACTTGTCTTCACTGCTTACTGCTCACTGCTCACTGCTCACCATCTTGTGTTACTTTTACGTGTCGGCTCGCAACGCCGGGGGCGGCGTCCGCGTCTAAAATTCTCGAACGCCGGGCGTTGTGCGGCGTATAACGGGGAAGTCGAAACAGATGACCGAACTTTTCGAGGAATTCGAGGTCAACCGCGAGCCGCGCTCGAAGAGCCTGGCGCGCACCACCGTGCTCTCGCTCGCCGTGCATGGCGTGTTTATCATGCTCGTGCTCTACGGGCCGACCGTCCACGCCTTCTGGCAGCTCGCCTCGATGGTGACGGGCGCCGAGTACGCCGACGAGGCATACGAGCGCGGCGCCGTGCGCGAGCGCGCCGTGATGATCTCGCCGCACGAGAAACTCTACTACCCGCCCGGCTACCTCAACCCCACTCTGCCGCCCGCGCCCGACGCGCAGGTGGTCGAAGAGCCGACCCCGACGCCGACGCCGAGGCCGAGGCCCACTCCAAAGCCCAGACCGACGCCGGCCCCGACGCCCGATGCCGCCTCGGAAGTCGCCGACAAAGACAAGCCCGGCGACGACAGCGCACTGAGCGACGAGGAGAAGAAGGCGAAGGCGGAGCAGGAAGCGAAGGAGCGCGAGGCGCTCGACCGCGTGGCCGAGCAGAACAAGGTCAAGCTCCCGCCGAAGATCAACTCGCGCCCGTTCAAAGACATGCTGGTGAAGTGGAACGGCGAGTATGAGAAGGGGCGGCTGAATCTGAACGGCACCATCGCCGTCACCCTCGAAGCCGACCGCAACGAAGACGGCACGCTCACCAACATGGTGATGACGGGCGGCTCGGCGTCAGACCCGGCGCTCAAGGAGCTGGCCAAGGACGTGGTCGCCACGCTCAGCGCGAGCCGCGCGCTCGAATTCCTGCAAGGCTCGCGACACCTCAAGCTGCGGCTCGTCCTCGACCGGCAGAAGTTGAACATCACCGTCAACACCGAGATGGACTCGGCCGAGCGCGCGTCGAGCATGGCGAACGTTTACGGCCTCGGCATCATCGGCATGCGCTGGAAAAAAGCCGGCACGGACGAGGGCGCGGCATGGAAGAACACGCGCGTCTCCGCGCAGGACAAGACCATCGTCGTGACCTTCGACATGCCGCGCGAGACGGCCGGCAGCATGCTCGCCCGGCAGGTCGGCAAGGCGCGCGAAGGCCAGCAGTAACGTAGCCAGCGCGACAGCGCGCCCCTCGACTGATGTCAACGAGAATGATCTCCGACTTCCTCTACAGAATCGCCCGCGAGCGCGAAGCGGACGCGCGCGGCTCTCGCCGTCGCCGCCCCGTCGCCGCGCTCCTGCGCTACGCCGTGCTCGGAGCCGTGGCCCTCAGCATCCTGCCCGCCTCGGCCGCCGCCTCGCTCCCGACGCACGCGCAGGACAAGTCGGGCACGCGCGCCGACTCCGAGCCGCGTTTCGTGCCTGAGCGTCCGGCGCAGACGAACGCGGCCGCCGATGGCGTGAGGCGTCCCCCCCGCGTTGACACACGCCCCTTCAAGGAACTCCTGCTCAAGGGCAAGGGACTCTACGACTCGGGCCGCCTCGACCTGAGTCGGACAATCGACCTCGCCCTCGTAGCCGACCGCGAAGACGACGGCTCCCTCGTCAGCATAGCGTCGGCGGGCGCGCCGTTGAACGACCCGTTGGTGTTTCAGTTCGTCAAGGAGACGGTCGACACAATCAGCCAGAGCCGCCTCCTCGGGTTTTTGGATGGCACGCGCCGCATCCGCCTGGATCTCTCGCTCGACGAGCAGAAGCTCACCATCACGGCGCGCACCGAGGTCGCATCGGAAGAGTATGCCCGGAAGATGGCCAGCGGCTACGGCGCTCTGCTCGCCTACGCGCGGCTCATGGAGCGCGAGCGGCCCTCGGGCGTCGTCTGGAACCACACGGGCCTCATGGCGGACGGCAAACAGTTCGCGGTGACGCTCGAAATGTCGCGCGAACAGGCCGGCCAACTCCTCCTCCAGCTCATCACACCGAACTAACCCCTCCGCGCATGGCGCACGCCGGCGGCCCCGAAAAGGGCCTCGCTTGCCCCGCGTCCCACGCCCCGCGTACAATCCAAAGTTGCGCCGACACGCGCAATTGTTCGCCGTCGCGGCCCCGACTCTTCACAGGAAGCGGGCCGCGCGAGCCGTCTCTTTTTCATTACAGGATTAAAGCAATGATCGACAAGTTTCTGACCAAAGTCTTCGGCAGCCAGAACCAGCGTTACCTGAAGAGCCTCGCGCCCGTCGTGGCCGAGATCAACGCGTTGGAGCCGGCCATCAAGGCTCTCACCGACGAGCAGATGCGCGAGCGCATCGCACAGCTCCGCACGCAGGTCATCGAGTCCATCGGCGACACGCGCGCGAAAGACGACGCCGGCCGTGAGGCGCGTAAGCGCCGCACGCGCGAAGCACTCGACGCAGTTCTGCCCGAGGTCTTCGCCTTAACGCGCGAGGCGTCGGTGCGCTCGACGGGGATGCGCCACTTCGACGTGCAGCTCATCGGCGGCATGGCGCTCCATCAGGGCAAAATCTCCGAGATGCGAACCGGCGAAGGCAAGACGCTCGTCGCCACGCTGCCCGCCACCTTGAACGCCCTCACGGGCCGCGGCGTCAACGTCGTCACCGTCAACGATTATCTCGCCACGCGCGACGCCGAGTGGATGGGCCGCATCTACAAGTTTTTGGGCCTCACCGTCGGGGCGATTGTTAACGACCTCGACGACTGGGAGCGCAAGGACGCCTACGCCGCCGACATCACCTACGGCACCAACAACGAGTTCGGCTTCGACTACCTGCGCGACAACATGAAGTTCGACCTCGCCACCTGCGTCCAGCGCGACCACCACTACGCCATCGTTGACGAGGTTGACTCCATCCTCATCGACGAGGCCCGCACGCCGCTCATCATCTCGGGCGCGAGTGACGAGGCCACCGACAAGTATTACAAGGCCGACGCCGTCATCCCGCACCTGCGTAAGGCCGAGTTGAACGCGGAGGGCAAGGCCGGCCCCGGCGACTACCTCGTTGACGAGAAGCAACACTCGGCCGTGCTCACGGAAGAGGGCGTTGACCGCGCCGAGAATATTCTGGGCGTCGGCAACCTCTACGAGCCGTCGAACATGGAGATGCTCCACTGCGTCGAGCAGGCGCTCAAGGCGCACACGCTCTACAAGCTCGACCACCACTACGTCGTGCAGGACGGCGAGGTGATCATCGTCGATGAGTTCACGGGCCGACTGATGAAGGGCCGCCGCTGGTCGGACGGTCTGCATCAGGCCGTCGAGGCCAAGGAGGGCGTCAAGATCGAGCGCGAGAACCAGACGCTCGCCACCATCACCCTCCAGAACTACTTCCGCCTCTACGACAAGCTCTCCGGCATGACGGGCACGGCCGAGACCGAGGCCGCCGAGTTCGAGGGCACATACAAGCTCGAAGTGGCCCTCATCCCGACCAATCAGCCGATGGTTCGCAAGGACAACTCGGACGTTATCTACCGCACGCTCCCCGAGAAGTGGGACGCCGTCGTCGAGGAGATCAAGGAACTCCACGAGAAGGGACAGCCCGTCCTCGTCGGCACCGTCTCGGTCGAGAACTCCGAACTCATCTCGCGCCGCTTGCACAAGGCCGGCATCCCGCACCGCGACGAACGCGGCGTGATGGATTTCGACGACGAGCGCCGCGAAGAGGTGCCCGCCTATCACTACGTCCTCAACGCCAAGCACCACGAGCGCGAGGCCGAGATCGTCGCGCAAGCGGGCCGGAAGGGCGCTATCACCATCGCCACCAACATGGCTGGTCGCGGCACCGACATCCTCCTCGGCGGCAACCCCGAGTTCATGGCGCGCGAACGCCTCAAGCGACAGGAGATCGACCCCGACGAGGCCACCCCCGAGCAGTTCGAGGAGGCGCTCGAACACGCTAAGCACATCGTCGAGGAGGAGCACCGCGAGGTCGTCGGCGCGGGCGGCCTCCACATCCTCGGCACCGAGCGCCACGAGTCGCGCCGCATCGACAACCAGTTGCGCGGTCGCGCCGGCCGTCAGGGCGACCCCGGAAGCAGTCGCTTCTTCCTTTCGCTCGAAGACGACCTGATGCGTATCTTCGCCGGCGACAAGGTCAAGGCGCTGATGCAGCGTCTCGGGATGGAGAAGGGCGTGGCCATCGAGTCGAAGATGGTCTCGAAGCGCATCGAGTCGGCGCAGAAGGCGGTCGAAGCGCGCAACTTCGAAACCCGCAAGCACCTGCTCCAGTACGACGACGTGATGAACAAGCAGCGCGAGACCATCTACGGCCTGCGCCGCATGCTCATGGAAGAGCCTGACCAGCGCGAGTATCTGCTCGGCGAGAAAGGCGTGGCCCGCGACCTGCTCGCCGACCTCACCTTGCAGTATCTCAACCCCGAGGTCGCGCCCGACGACTGGGATGTGGAGAACTACCGCGTGCAGCTCCTCTCCACCTACGCCTTCGACCCGGACGCCGAGGGGATCGACTTCGAGAACATGGGCACGCAGCTCATCGAGGAGACGGCGTGGGAGAAGCTCAAGGCCCACTACGCCGAGAAGGAGACGCAGATCGGCGAAGAGGCGATGCGTACCTACGAGCGCATCATCATGCTCAACATCATCGACGCCCAGTGGAAGGATCACCTCCTCGCCATCGACCACCTCAAGCAGGGCATCGGCCTCGTCGGCTACGGCCAGAAAGACCCGCTCGTCGAGTACAAAAAGGAGAGCTTCGACCTCTTCCAGGCCATGCTCGACCGCATCGACACCATCACCATCCGCACGCTCTTCAACCTTCAGGTCGTTGCGGAGCAAGCGCCCGAGCAGTTGCAGCAGCGACGCAAGAGCCGCCCCACGCGCATGAGCTTCACCGGCCCCAATCAGGGCGCGACGGCCGCCGGCGAGGAGGCCGCGCGCACCAAGACCGTCACGCGCGACCAGCCCAAGGTCGGCCGCAACGACGCCTGCCCCTGCGGCTCGGGCAGGAAGTACAAGAAGTGCTGCGGGGCCTGAGCGAAGCACAAGAACTGCGGCGGCGCGTCGTTCACGCGCCGCCGCCTTAACCTTCGTGCCAGAGGGCACTGACCACATGCGCCTCGCGTCCATCCTCTTCGCCTCGTCTCTCAGTCTTTCGTCCCCCCACGCCCCGCGCGCCGGCGCGCGCGAAGCCGCCACTCCTGTCGGGCAAACGAGCGCCGCACAGGCCACGCAAGGGCCGACGGCCCCCGAACAGGCGGCCGTCCGCGATGAGATAAAATCGCTGCTCCTCGCCGTGGGCGGCGAGCGAAAGAAAGACGCGGACGCGTGGTATCGCCTCGGCGTCGCGTACCAGCGCGCCGGCGAAGTGGCCGAGGCGCGGAAGGCTTTCAAGCAGGCCGTCAAGCTGCGGAAGCGTTTCGTCGCCGCGCGGGTCGGCGTGGCCTATACCTATCTTGCCGAGAAGAACTACGTCGAGGCGGAGAAGGAGGCTAAGCAGGCCGCTGATCTGGCCATAGACACAAGAGACTTTCGTGCCTACGGCTTCCTTTCCAACATCAGGCTACAGCGTTACCGAGAGACCAGCGTCAGGATTTCAGCTCAGGCCGATAAGGTGCTCGCCACAAGACCCGACGACGCCGAGTGGCGCCAACTCAAGGCGCAGGCGCTCATCGGCCTGACCATCTCCGAGAGTCAGCAGAGCATGCCTGACCTGTCAGAGCCGCCACCGCCTCCGTCGCCGCCGCCGCCGCCCGACGAGGCTAAAGCGGAGGCCGCGCGGGAGCGCAACCTGAAACTGTACAAGGAGGCCGCCGAGCATCTGGACGCATACCTCCGCCTGTCGCCGAAAGCACCCGACGCCGCCTATCAGCGCGCACAACTCGCGGCGCTCCGCTTCCACGTCCTGAGCCTGGAGGACGGCCCGGCGCACGGCGTCTTCAAACCGAAGGAACTCACGTCGAAGGCAGTCCTCCTGAAAAGGCCGGAGCCGGGATACACGCCCGAAGCGCGCGCCGCCGACATCAGCGGGATGATCAGCGCGCGCGTGCTGCTCGGCGCCGACGGCGCCGTCAAACACATTCTCATCGTCAAGCCGCTTAGTCACGGGCTGACCGAGCGGGCTCTCGACGCGGCGCGCCGGATTAAATTCAAGCCTGCGGTCAAGGATGGACGCCCTGTCTCGCAGTGGGTCATCGTCGAGTACCACTTCAACATCTACTGAGGGCAACTTCCCGCGGGCCTGTATGAGCAGCGAAGTCAAGTCTACAAATCCGGTCGTGCAGGCCATTCTCGGCGGCACGGCGCCGCAGCCGGCGCGTCTGGCCGCCGCGCGCGGACTCCTCCCGCTCGCGCAGGAAGAGTTGATCGAAGTGCTCGTCGCGCTGCGCGCAAGTGACGACGCGACCATCACTGCCGCCGCCGAAGAAACGCTCTCGCAGCAGGAGCCGGCGGCGCTCGCCGAAATCGCCGCTTCGCCCGAAGCCGCGCCGAGCGTCCTCACATATCTCGCCGGCCGCTCAGACCTTGAGCGCGGGATTCACGAGTCGGTCGCGCTCAACACGCGCACGCCCGACGAGGCCGTCACCACCCTCGCCGGCGCTTCGACCGACGGCCGCGTCCTCGAAGTCATCTCCATCAACCAGCAGCGCCTCATTCGCGCGCCCGCGATTATCGACGCCATCCTTGCCAACCCCGCGCGCACGCCCGAGGCCGAGCGGCGCGCGCGCGAGACCCGGCGCGAGTTCTTCGAGAAGGAGCGCGGGGCGCGCCAGATCGCCGACGAGATGCGCGCGCGGGGGATGGGCGCGGCGGCCGAGTTCGTCGAGAGCGCGGAGTCAATCGGCGAAGCCGGCGGCCTCACGCCCGAGGACGCCTGGCTCATCGCGCAGCACATCGAGGTCTCCGACGCCGACGTGGACGACTCGTGGCTCCCGTCGGGGCTTTTCGATGAGTTGATTGAGGAGACGGACGAGCAGCGGGGGGCGAACGTCGAGCGCGTGCTCAATGAGACGGCGGCCGAAGTGGCTGACGCCGCGCCCGAGCGCGTGGCGCTCATCCGCAGCATCATGTTCATGAAGGTCAAAGACCGCGTCAAGCTCGGCCTCAAGGGCGACCGAGAGGCGCGCAACATCCTCATCCGCGACTCCAACAAGACCGTCTCGGCGGCCGTCATCCACAACCCCAAGATCACCGACCAGGAGGTCGAGGCCATCGCCGCGATGCGTACCGTCTCCGACGAGGTGCTGCGTCTCGTCGCCCTCAACCGCGCGTGGGCGCGCTCCTACCCCGTCATCCACAACCTCGCGCGCAACCCCCGCACACCCCTTCCGACGGCGATGAGCATCCTCCCGCGGCTCCAGACCAGAGACCTCAAGGGCCTCATCCAGAACCGCAACGTCTCCGAGGCCGTCCGCCGACAGGCGCTGCGCCTCTCCAGCACCCGCGCGGGAAAGTGAAAGAGAGTGAGCAGTGAGCGGTAAGCAGTGAGCAGTAGGAAGAGGACGCTCAACCTTACTGCTCACTGCTTACCGCTCACTGCTCACTCAAAAGATTTCCGTGCTCTTACGCAGGATCGACCACATAACGTCGGCGAAGGTGTGGATGGCCGCGCCCCACCACAGGCCGCCGAAGGCCGCGAGCAGGACATCCCGGCCGGCGCCGAGGGCCGTGGCGCGCGCGGCCACAGCGTGCCACGCCGAGACCAACTCGGTCACGCCGGGCATCGCATCCCCCGCGACAAAGCGCGCGTGCAGGTAAACGGCGAGCAGCGTGAGAGCGGCGACGGCGCCGGTGAAGTAGAGCACGCGGATGAGCGTGCCGAGGATGATGCCGTGAGAGAGACGCGAGCGGTGGCGGAAGGCGACCTTGTAGGGCAGCCACAAGAAGCGGAACACGCCCCAGCGGGTGTACTGCCGCGACTGTATGTCCAGATCGGGGCCGAACATCAACCCCCCGAACAGCGTCGCGCACGTCACGACCGCCGCCAGCTTCAGACTACCCGTCGCCACCCACACCGCCAGAAAAGTCGGCGGCGCGAGGACGAACGTAATCAGGTCGTGCGTTCTTCCCGAAGGCATAACAAGCAGAGGTCAGAGGTCAGAGGTCAGAGGTTAGAGGTCAGTTAAAGGAGAAGTGGTTTTTACTGACCTCTGACCTCTAACCTCTGACCTCTGCTTTATAGCATGCGCGCGGCGGCGGCGTCAGCCGTTTGCCTGCGTGCGGGGGGCGGGTTAAACTGTGCCTCCTCTCCGGTGGCACTCATGGGAAAGAAGAGTAAACGGCAGATAGCTTTGGAGTACGCGGCGGCTCGCGTCATCCTCTCGGGTCTCGGCGCGCTGCCGCGCCCGCTCGCGATGGCGGCGGGGCGCGTCCTCGGCCGCGCCGCCTACGCCGTGGCTGGCGGCCTGCGCCGCACGGGCGAGCGCAACCTTGAGCTGGCCCTCCCCGAACTGGACGAGCGGGAGCGGCGACGAATCCTGCGCGGCTCCTTCCAGAGTCTCGGCAGGCAGTTGGGGGCCTTCAGTCGCTTCCCGCGCGAGACCGCCGAGTCGCTCCGCGAGATCGTCGAGTACGACAGCGAGGATGTGAAACTGCTCGACGTGGCCCGCGAACGCGGGCGCGGCGTTATCTTCCTCACGGCCCACCTCGGCGCCTGGGAACTCCTCTGCTTCGCCCACTCGGCCTTTTACAACCCCATACACTTCCTCGTCCGGCCGCTCGACAACCCCCGCGTCGATGAGCTTATCGAGGGCATGCGGACGCGCTTCGGCAACCAGCCCATCGACAAGGGGGCCGCGGCCCTGACGGCCATGCGTCTGCTGCGCCGCGGCGGCACGCTCGGCATCCTCGCCGACCTCAACACGCAGCCGCGCGAGGGCGTCTTCGTCCCCTTCTTCGGTCGCCTCGCCTGCACCACGGCCGGCGCCGCCACCTTGGCCCTTCGCACCGACTCGACCGTCATCCCCTGCTGCGCCCCCTGGGACGAGCGCCGCAAAAAATACGTCTTCCGCGGCGGCCCCGTCCTCGAACTCGTCCGCACGGGCGACGCCGCGCGCGATGTCGAGTTGAACACCGCCCGCTTCACGGCCGCCATCGAAGAGCAGGTCAGACGTTTCCCAGACCAGTGGCTCTGGATTCACAAACGCTGGAAGACACGCCCCGAAGGCGAGCCAGACCTCTACGCTAAGAAAATCGATGCGACCCGCGCCCCATTTGAACCCCACACGACAAGCGAAAGCGCATTCAAGACTTAACCCCCGCCCCTTAACAACTCACCTTAGCTCCATGTTATCAGGTGATTAACTGTCAGTGCCAGTCTGTTGCGAAAGTGTGTAGAAACTTTTTCATTTTGTGCTTGACAGCTCACAAAAAGTCGGTATAATTTCACACACGTTAACGAAGCAAAGACATTTTCGATTGATAGTGCTTCGAAGTTGCTTGAACGGGTCGGTCTGTTGGGGTTCATGCAATCTCTCCGGGCTGGGGCAAAGTTAGATTTATTACGTCCCCACGCGAGGTTGTGAAGTACCAAGCAGTTCTTATTTCGCCCATCCCAACTAACCACCAAAAACACCGGATCGTTCGTATGTGACGATCTCCAGCACCAACTGACGCCACCCCCGAATCTCCGAGCCTGCCCAAAAGTTTCAGCCCCGTGAGTCTTACCCCAAGACTCGCGGGGCTCCTTCATTTTAGCTAACAGTTAATAGCAGACCGCTTTTCACATCGCCATGCCGCCGTCGATCTGGACGACCTGGCCGGTGATGTAGCGCGCGTCGTCCGAGAGCAGGAAGCAGGCGATGCGGGCGACCTCTTCGGGTTGGGCGAAGCGTTTCATGGGGATTTGTTCGAGGAGTTTTTCGCGGTAAGCGTCGTCGAGCGCGCCGGACATGTCGGTGGAGACGAGGCCGAGGGCGAGGGCGTTGACGGAGACGTTGCGGCTGGCGACCTCGCGCGCGAGCGACTTCGTCAGCCCGATCATCCCGGCCTTCGAGGCGGAATAGTTCGACTGCCCGGCCATCCCCACCACGCCGCTGATCGAAGAGATGTTGAGGATGGAGCCGCCCCCGTCCTGCCGCAGCATGGGGCGCAGGACGGCGCGCGAGAAGTTCCAGGCGCCCTTGAGGTTCGTGTCGATGACCGCGTCCCAGTCGTCCTCCTTCATGCGGAGGATGAGCTGGTCGCGCGTGATGCCGGCGTTGTTGATGAGGAAGTCGATGCGGCCGAAGGCGTCCTTCACCTGCTTGACCATCTCGGCCGCGCCCGCCGTGTCCGCCACGTCGCACTGCGAGGCGAAGACCGCAACGCCTGCCGACTCGATCTCGCCCTTCAATGTTTCGGCGGCTTCGGCGCTCTGCGCGTAGTTGAAGGCGACCGACGCGCCGCGCCGCGCCAGCTCCAGCGCGATGGCCCGCCCGATACCGCGAGTGGCGCCCGTCACCAGGCCCACGCGGCCCGCAAAGGCTTTTGCTTCTTCACTCAAAAGTTGTCTTCCTCCGTTGGCGGCGTCGGGCGTCGCTTACGGCCCGCCACCGAGATAACGCGCGGATGACGAACGGCTCTGACGCGCGCAAAACGGGCGCAATATAACAGAGCTTCAGGCCACGCGGAAGCGCGCGCCGCTCTTCGCTTTTAGTCGCACCGTTTGCCCACGGCAGGTTTTTATTGTAAAGATTTTGTCGGAACTCATTCGCCGAACTGACGAAGGCCCGAGCCGAACGCGCCGTGCGTGGTGCGTCTGAATCTTTTCAACGGCTGAAATCTCAAGGCCGATGCGGCACGGCAAAAGGAAGGTCATGAAACTAATAATTCTGGGGGCCGGCTACGCCACGCGCCTGTACCCGCTGACGCTCGACCGGCCGAAGCCGCTGCTCGGCGTCGCCGGTAAGCCGATGATCGAGCACGTGCTCGACAACCTGTCCGCAGTCGGGGACATCGACCACGTCTACGTCGTCACCAACGCCAAGTTCGCCGGCCATTTTCAGGAGTGGGCCGAACGATACAGGGACGACAGAGGCAAGGCCGACTTCACCATCGTCAACGACGAGTCCACCGACGACTCGAACAAGCTCGGGGCCATCGGCGACCTCCACCTCGTACTCACGCGGGAGCGCATCGACGACGACATCATCGTGGTGGCGGGCGACAACCTCTTCAGTCACAGCCTGGAGAAGTTCGGCGAGTTCTGCCGCGAGAAGAAGGCGCCGGTGCTGGCCGTCTACGATGTCGGCGACCTTGAGGAGATTAAAAAGTATAACGCCATCGATGTTGACGGCGCCGGGCGGATCACTTTCTTCGAGGAGAAACCGGCGCGCCCGAAAAGCACGCTCACGGGAATCGCGCTTTACTACTATCCAAAGTCGGCGCTGCCCCTGATCCGCCAGTACGTCGAGGAGGGGAACAACCCCGACCAGCCGGGCCGGCTCGTCCAGTGGATGTACGAGCGCACGCCGTTCTACACGTGGCGCGTGCCCGGAATCTGGTACGACGTTGGCTCGAAGGAGACGCTCGAAGAAGCCAACCGGATATTCTCCGACCCCGCCCTCAAAGGCTGAAGGCCGCGGCCGAGGCGTCCCTCGGCTTCAAGTTTTCCGCCGGTCGTTAAGAACTAAACACACACGCGGAAGTGGCAAGGACTATAGCAAATGCTCGATTTGAACTTTGTTCGTGAAAACTTTGAACGCGTGCGCGCGTCGCTCGAAGCGCGCGCGTTCCCCGTGGCGGTGCTCGACGACTTCGCGCGCCTCGACTCCGAGCGGCGGCGCGTCATCGCGGAGTCTGACCAGTTGAACGCCGAGCGCAACGCCGCCGCGCGCGAGATCGGCGCGCTGATGAAGGAGGGGAAGAAGGAAGAGGCCGAGGGCCGGCGCGGGCGGGCCGCCGAGTTGAAGGATCGCATCAGTGGGCTTGACCGCGAGCGCGACGAGGCCGAGCGCCGCATGCAGGAATTGCTCTCGGGCGTCCCGAACGTCCAGCACGAAAGTGTGCCGACGGGGACGGGCGAGGACGACAACGTCGAAGCGCGCCGGTGGGGCAACAGACCGGAGTTAGACTTCGAGCCGCAGGATCACGTCGATCTCGGCGTCTCCTTGGGCATCCTCGATCTGGAGCGCGCGACGAAGATCGCCGCCTCGCGTTTCTCCATCCTCTTCGGCGCGGGCGCGCGTCTGGAGCGCGCTCTCATCCAGTTCATGCTCGACGTACACACAGAGGAGCACGGCTACACCGAGACGCTGCCGCCCTTCATCGTCAACGCGGCCGCGCTCTACGGCACGACGCAACTCCCGAAGTTCGAGCAAGACCTCTTCAAGCTCACGGACGAGCGCGGGCTTTATCTCAGCCCGACCGCCGAGGTGCCGGTGACGAACATCCACCGGGAGGAGATTCTGGAAGCCGCGGAGTTGCCGAAGAAGTTCGTCGCCTACACGCCCTGCTTCCGCTCCGAGGCTGGCTCCTACGGGCGCGACACGCGCGGCATCATCCGCCAGCACCAGTTCGACAAGGTCGAACTCGTCAAGCTCGCGCTGCCGGAAGACTCCTACGCGGAGCTTGAGGGGTTGACGCGCGACGCCGAGACCATCTTGCAGAGACTCGGCCTCCACCATCGCACCGTCACGCTCTCCACGGGCGACATCGGCTTCGGCTCGGCCAAGACCTACGACATCGAGGTGTGGCTGCCCTCGCAGAACACTTTCCGCGAAATCTCTTCGTGTTCCAACTACGAATCTTTCCAGGCGCGCCGCGCGCAGATACGCTTCCGCCGCACGCCCGGTGCCAAGCCCGAGTACGTCCACACGCTCAACGGCTCGGGCCTCGCTGTCGGCCGCACATGGGTCGCTATTCTGGAGAACTATCAACAACAGGACGGCTCGGTCGTCATCCCCGAAGTCCTGCGGCCGTACATGGGCGGGATGGAGAAGATAGAGGGGAGGCGGCAGTAAGCAGTCGGCAATGCGTGTTGCGAGTTGGAGAAGAGTAGTAGGAACGCGTGACGAGCCGCGGAGCGGCGGAAGAATGTAGCCCACGGCGCGAGCCGTGGGTACGAGGGCCGGAAAATTTATAGCCCCGGAGGGGCGAAAGAAAATCAGGTGCGGTCATCACACCCGTTGATTTTCTTTCGCCCCTCCGGGGCTTGTCTTTACATCTGATGCCGGTTCCACGGGACGGTCGCCCGTGGCTACATTCTGCCGCCGCTCCGCGGCTCGTCGCGCGTCCCGCTCGTCTTATTCAATCCTCAACTCGAACGGCATCAGGGCCAGCCCCTTGCCGTGCTTCATCTGGTCGAAGAGTCGGGCATAAGCAAAGGCGCGGCGCAGGTCTTCGGGCAGCGAGTTGATGACGGCCTGCTCCTGCCGGCGCGCCTGGAGGGACGACTTGTCTTCGTCGCTGTCCTCGTCGAAGAGCTGTTGGAAGAAGGTGCGCGGGGCGGGGAAGACGACGCGGCGCACGCCCTTGTCGGCCGGGATGCCGGCCAGCTCTTTGGCGATCTCGACGGCGCGGTCTAAGCCGCCGAACTCGTCCACCAGCCCGCGCTCCTGCGCCTGTTGGCCCGTCCACACGCGCCCCTGCGCGATGGAGTGGACGTACTCGCGGTCACGCTTGCGGCCCTCGGCCACCTTCGGGATAAATTCGTCCCAGTAGAAGTGTTCGATGAGCGCCTCGAAGCGGGCGCGCTCATCGGGCGTGAACTTCTCCGTCTCGCGGAACATGCCGGCCTGCTTGCCGCGCAGCACGTACTCGCTTGAGATGCCGAGCCAGTCGTAGAAGCCGCTGATGACGGGCTTGCCGCCGAAGACGCCGATGGAGCCGGTGATGGTGCCGGGCTGCGCGACGATGCGGTTGGCTCCCGCCGCGATGTAGTAGCCGCCCGAGGCCGCCAGATCGCTCATCGAGATGACCACCGGCTTCTTCTGCTTGGCCGCTTCAAGCGCGCGCCAGATCATGTCCGACGGGTAGATGCCGCCGCCGGGGCTGTCGACGCGCACCACGATGGCCTTGATCCCCTTGTCGTCGCGCGCGTCGTTGATGGCGCGCACCACGGTGTCGGAGCCGACCTGTTGCTCGCCGCCGAAGGAGCCGTCGTTGGAGTGGCCGGAGTTGATGACGCCCGAGGCGTAGATGACGGCGATGCGCTCGCCCTGATTGAGGCCGAGCGAGTCGGCCGAGACGCGCTTGTACTCGGAGAGCGAGACGGTGTGCAGCTTCTCATCGTCCTTGTAGCCGCCGACGCGCTTCTTGAGTTCGTTCTCGACCTCCTCGCGCACCAGCGCGCCGTCGATCAAGCCCGCCTCCTGCGCCCGGCGCGCGGTGATGGGCGCGTCGTCGATGAGCGCGCGCACGTCCTCAGGCGACTTCTTGCGGTCGCGCGCCACGGCTTCGACGTAGCGGTTGAAGGTGTCGTCGAGGATGGCGTTGATGACCTCGCGCTGGGCGTCGGACATGTCCTTGCGCGTGTAGGAGTCGGGCGCGTTCTTGTACTTGCCGATCTGATGCACGTCCATCTCGACGCCGAGCTTATCGAGCGAGCCTTTGAAGAACATGGCCTGCGCGGCGAGGCCGTTGATGAAGAGGTCGCCGGCCGGCGCGACGTAGACGCGGTCGCAGGCCGTGGCGATGTAGAGTTCCTTGTCGGCGCCGTACTCCATGTAGCCGTAGGCGGGCTTGCCCGAGGAGCGGAAGTCGGCGATGGCGTCGCGTATCTCGGCGGCCTTCGCCCAGCCGACGCCGACGAAGTCGATGTCGAGCAGCACGGCGTCCACGCGCTTGTCGGCCTTCGCCTTCTTGAGCTGCGTGAGCAGGCTGGTGAGCGAGTTGGTCTCGGCGCCGAGGAAGCGCGCGGCGAACGGGTCGTCGTTGGCGTAATCGGGGAGCGCGCCCGCGACCTTCAACACGAGCACGCTGTGGTCGCGGACGTTCGGCTCGTGCTCGCGCAGCGAGTAGAAGAGCAGGGCCACCCCGAGGCCGACGACGACGACGAGCGCCATCACGATTCCGAGGATGATAAGAATCAGTTTGCGTGTGCCAGACATTGCCATTGTATTTTCACCGGAAAGCTAAAAATTTAGACGCTTCGCCCCCGTACCGACGGCAGCGACCGCTGTAGTTACGAAGTTGGGGAGTAAAAGGTTTTGAAGACAGTGAGCAGTGAGCAGTGAGCAGTTAAAGAAAATGCGGGTCGCCCGTCATAACTCAACTACTGCTCACTGCTCACTGCTCACTTCTTAACTATCCACCCGCCGCCGACGACTTCCTCTCCGCGGTAGAAGACGGTCGCCTGCCCCGGCGTGATGGCCCGCTGAGGCTCGTCGAAGCGAACGCGCGCGCGCCCCTCCGCGAGCGGGGTGACGGTGGCGGGCGACTCCTGATGCCGGTAGCGGACGCGCACTTCCGCGCGCACCGAGCCCGCGGGTTCGTCGAACGCCACCCAGTTGACGCCCGCCGCGGTGAACTCCTGCGACAGAAGCTCTTCGGCGCCGCCGATGACAACGCGGTTCGCTTCGGCGTCAACGCGGACGACGTAGACGGGAAGCTCGCGCGCGAGGCCGAGGCCCCGTCGCTGCCCGACCGTGTAGCGTTGGACGCCTCCGTGCGTGCCGACGACGCGCCCCTCGGTGTCAACGATCTCCCCCGCGCCCGGTGCGTCGTCGCGGCCTTTGGCGGCAAGGTAGCGGTCGATGAAGCCGGCGTAGTCGCCATCGGGCACGAAGCAAATCTCCTGCGACTCGGCCTTCTCGGCGACGCCGGAGAGATTCGCGCCGCGCGCGGCCTCGCGCGCCTCCGGTTTCGACATCTCGCCGAGCGGGAACATGGAGCGCGCAAGTTGCGCCTGCGTCAACTCCCAGAGGAAGTACGTCTGATCCTTGCGCGCATCGAGTCCGCGCAGGAGGCGGTAGCGGTTCGCGCCAGCGTCG
>DASVES010000254.1:0-7277 GCA_036380435.1 Pyrinomonadaceae bacterium
CACTCGCTTGACCTGCTCTCGCGCAGCGTGTTAGGTTCGCCTCTGTTAGCAATACACCCGAACAATTCGTGAACTCGAACGGCAGGAGACGAGTGTGACCGCGCCCTCCCTCAAGCAGACGCCCCTGAACGCCGCGCACCGCCGCGCGGGGGCGCGCATGGTCGATTTCGGCGGCTGGGACATGCCCGTCCAGTACCCCGCCGGGACTGTCGAGGAGCACATGGGGACGCGCACCCGCGCCGGTCTCTTCGACGTGTCGCACATGGGCGAGTTCGAGGTGCGCGGCCCCGACGCCATTCCCTTCATCAATCGCCTCTGCTCGAACGACGTGACGAAACTCGTTGACGGGCAGGCGCACTACTCGGCGCTCACCACACCCAACGGCGGCGCAGTCGATGACCTGCTCGTCTACCGCTTCGGAGCCGAGCACCTGTTGCTCGTCGTCAACGCCTCGACCATCGAGAAGGATTGGGACTGGATTCACGCGCACCGCGGCGGCGAGTCGGTCGAACTCACGAACCGCAGCGCCGACTTCTGCCAGCTCGCCCTGCAAGGCCCCGACGCCGTCCCGATACTTCAGACGCTCACCCGAACGCCGCTCGAAGAGATCAAGTATTACCACTTCCGCGAGGGGCAGGTGGACGGCGTCGAGTCGATCATCTCGCGCACCGGCTACACGGGCGAGGACGGCTTCGAGGTCTACGCGCCGGCCGAGCGCGCCGAACAACTCTGGGAGCGCATCATGGACGCCGGCCGCTCAGGCACGCCCGAGGGCGTTCAGCCCTGCGGCCTCGCCGCGCGCAACACCCTGCGTCTGGAAGCGGCGATGGCCCTCTACGGCCACGAGCTTGACGAGGAGCACACGCTCCTCGAAGCCAACCTCGGCTGGATTTGTAAATTGAACAAGGGCGACTTCACGGGGCGCGACGCGCTCCAGCGCCAGAAGGAAGAGGGCTTGCGCCGCAAGCTCGTCGGCTTCGAGGTCACGGAGCGCGGCATCGCGCGCGACGGGCAGGACGTGCTCGTTAATGGCGAGCGCGTCGGCGTCGTCACCTCCGGCAGCCCCGCGCCGTTCCTCAAGAAAAACATCGGGCTGGCCTACATCCCCGCCGAGGCGGCCACACCCGGCCACGAGCTACAGATCGACGTGCGCGGGCGCCCCGTCGGCGCGAAGATCGTGCCGACGCCCTTCTACAAGCGAGAGCGGAAATGAACAGCTAATAGCGATTAGCGATTAGCTGTTAGCTTTCAGCCAGAAAAGGCGCGGGCGGCCGTTTGAGTTTATTAACGCTTGATGTTGAGCAATAGCGAAGCCTCACGGTACGGCCTCTGCCGTGAGCTAATAGCTAATCGCTAAGAGCTTCTTTAAGGAGAATCATGGCAAACGTTCCCGAGGATTTACACTACAGCAAGGATCACGAGTGGATCAGGGTCGAGGGCGAGACGGGCACCATCGGCATCACCGACTACGCGCAGCACTCTCTGGGCGACGTGGTCTACGTCGAGCTGCCGAAGGTCGGCGACAAGTTCGAGGCGCACGAGTCGTTCGGCTCGGTCGAGTCCGTCAAGGCCGTCTCGGAGTTGTTCACGCCGGTGGCCGGCGAGGTCGTCGAGGTCAACGAGACGTTGCAGGACTCGCCCGAGTCTGTGAACTCCGACCCTTACGGCGCGGCGTGGATGATGCGCGTGCGCGTCAAGGACAAGGGCGCGGTGGACGCGCTGCTCACAGCCGCCGAGTACGAAGATTTTCTCAAGACCGAGACGGAGAGCTAAAGGGCCGTGCGCTACATCCCCAACTCGCCCGAGGAGCGCCAGGAGATGTTGAGCGAGGTCGGTCTCTCGCAGGCCGTTGACCTCTTCGACTCCATCCCGGCCGACGCGCGCCTGGCGCGCCCGCTCGACGTGCCCGACGCGCTCTCCGAGATCGAACTGCTCGCGCGCTTCGAGAGTCTGGCCGCGCGCAACCACGCCGCCGGGCGCCCGAGTTTCCTCGGCGCCGGCGCTTACTCCCATTACTCCCCGACCATCGTCGATGCGCTCATCCAGCGCAGCGAATTCTTCACCGCCTACACGCCCTACCAGCCAGAGGTCTCGCAGGGCACCCTTCAGGCCATCTTCGAATTTCAGACGCTCGTCTGCCAGTTGACCGGCATGGACGTGGCCAACGCCTCGATGTACGACGGCTCGACGGCGCTGGCCGAGGCCGTGCTCATGGCCGAGCGCGTCACGCGCCGTCGCCGCGTCATCGTCTCGGCGGCCGTCCACCCCGAGTACCTTGAGGTCGCGCGCACATACGTCGCGCACGCCGGCGTCGAGTTGTTGAGCGCCGCCTTCGACGAGGCGACGGGACGCACGAATCTCGAAGACATCGAAGGACTCGACGAGACCGTGGCGGCCGTCGTCGTCCAGTCGCCCAACTTCTTCGGCTGTGTGGAAGACGTGCGCGCAGCCGCCGAGCGAGCGCACGCGGTCGGGGCGCTGCTCGTCGTCGCCGTCACGGAGTCGGCCTCGCTCGGGATGCTGCGGTCGCCGGGCGCGTGCGGCGCGGACATCGTCATCGCCGAGGGGCAGTCGTTCGGCGTGCCCGTCTCCTGCGGCGGCCCCTACGTCGGCCTCTTCGCCACGAGCGAGAAGTACGCGCGCCAGCTTCCCGGTAGACTCGTCGGCGTCGCCCACGACAAGCAGGGGCGGCGCGGCTTCGTGCTCACGCTCGCCACGCGCGAGCAGCACATCCGCCGCGAGAAGGCGACCTCGAACATCTGCACCAACGAGGGATTAATCGCCTTGGCCGCGACCATCTACATGACGACGATGGGACGCCGCGGTCTTCAGGAAGTGGCCGAGCAGTGCGCGCAAAAGGCCCACTACGCCGCGCGCCAGATCGCCGCCGTCGAAGGCTACGAGCTTCCCTACTCCGCGCCGTTCTTCAACGAGTTCGTCGTGCGCGCGCCCGTCGCGGCCGACGAACTGCTCCCACGCCTCGCCGACGCGCACAACATCACCGGCGGCCTCGCGCTCTCGCGCTACTTCCCCGGCCGCCCGAACGACATCCTCGTCTGCGTCACCGAGGTCAACCGCCGGAGCGAGATCGACGCGCTCGTCGCCGGTCTCCGGAAAGTTCAAAGTTCAAAGTTCAAAGTTCAAAGTTAGAACTGCGGCTTGAACCTTTGAACTTTGAACTTTGAACTTTGAACTTATGAAGAAAGCCTCAACGCACATTACGCAGAACGAAGCTCTCATCTTCGAGCGCTCGCAGCCCGGAAGGCGCGGCTACATGCTGCCCCCGCTCGACGTTGACGAGACGCCCGCCGACGAGTTGCTGCCCGCGGAGCTGCGCCGCGACGACGACCTCGAAGGCGTGCCCGAACTCTCCGAGGTGGACGTGGTGCGCCACTTCACCCGCATCTCCACCTGGAATTTCCACATCGACCTCGGCATGTACCCGCTCGGCTCCTGCACGATGAAGTACAACTCGCGCCTCAACGAGCGCGTGGCGCGCATGCCCGGCTTCGCCAACCTCCACCCGCTCGCCCCCGAGGCGGACTCGCAGGGCGCGCTCGAAGTGATGTACGAGCTTCAGCGGCACCTCTCCGAGATCACGGGCCTTGCCGGCGTCTCGCTCCAGCCCGCCGCCGGCGCGCATGGCGAGCTGACCGGCGTGATGATGATTCGCGCCTTCCTCGACAAGCGCGACGGCGGCGAGAGCGCGCGCCACCTGATGCTCATCCCCGACTCGGCTCACGGCACCAACCCGGCCTCCGCGCACCTCTCCGGCTTCACCGTCAAGACCATCCGCTCGACGCCCGAGGGATTGACCGACCTCGAACACCTGCGCGAGCTGTGCGCGGGCGGCGACGTGGCCGGGCTGATGCTCACGAACCCGAACACCTGCGGCATCTTCGAGCGCAACATCACGGAGATTTGCAAAATCGTTCACGACGCCGGCGGCCTCGTCTACATGGACGGCGCCAACATGAACGCCCTCGTCGGCGTCGCCCGCCCCGGCGACATGGGCGTCGATGTCATCCACCTCAACCTCCACAAGACCTTCTCGACGCCGCACGGCGGCGGCGGCCCCGGCTCCGGCCCCTGCTGCTGCACCGCCGAGCTTGAACCCTTTCTCCCCACGCCGCTCGTCACACGCAGTGGCGACCGCTTCCGTCTCGACTTCGACCGCCCCTCTTCCATCGGCCGCGTCAAAGCCTTCTACGGCAACTTCGGCATGCACCTGCGCGCCCTCGCCTCCATCCTCACGCACGGCCGCGAGGGTTTGCGCGAGGCCACCGAGGCGGCCGTCTTGAATGCGCGCATGATCGCCCACGGTCTCTCCGACATCTACGACAAACCCTTCGACGCGCCGCCGATGCACGAAGTCCTCTTCACCGACAAGCGACAGTCGCGCAAAGGCGTCCACACGCTCGACATCGCCAAGCGCCTCATCGACTACGGCTTCCACCCCATGACGATCTACTTCCCTCTCATCGTTCAGGGCGCGATGCTCATTGAGCCGACCGAGTCGGTCGGCCGCCACGAGATAGAGCAGTTCGTCGAGGCCATGCGCGAGATCGCCCGCGAGTCGGTCGAAGACCCCGAGCTGGTCTTAAACGCCCCGCACACCACGCGCATCGGCCGGCTTGACGAGGCCACCGCCGCGCGCAAACCCGTCCTGCGCTGGAAGCCCGCGGAGAAGACCGCCACGGCTTAACACGTAGGACAGGCATTCCTGCCTGTCTTGAGCGCGCCAGCGCGAAAGTGGATTCATCGAATTTCAATGTTGAGTGGGCGCGGAAAGTTTATTCGCGCTGGCGCGTTCAAGACAGGCAGGAATGCCTGTCCTACATGACAGCCCACCTCTCCCGCGCCTCATCTTGGCTTTCATCGGTCAATCAGGGTAAACTGTGCCCCGCCACACAAAGCGGCGATTCGCGCTTCGCCCTCGCGGGCGGGGCATTCCACCCCCATCATCGACCAGAGTGCGACGCGCCCTTTGGTAAACCGGCACAAGCGGACTGACTCGTCTCCGTCGCTGGGGGAGTCGAATATTAGCGGCCTTCTTTCGTCAACAGACTTATGAAAATCTTACTGTACAACCCTGATAACGGCGTGACGCGCAACTTCATGCCGCACCTCTGGATGTTCCTCCTCCAAGCACTCACGCCGCCCGGCCACGAGGTGATTCTGGTGGACGGCAACGCGCGCGCCATGAGCGAAGACGAGTTGGTCAGCTTCGTTCGCGCCGAGGGCATCGAGTTGGTGGGCATCGGCGCGATGACCCGCATGGTGGCGCGTGCCTATCGCGTGGCCGACGCGCTGCGCGCCGCGGGAGTGCGCGTCGTGATGGGCGGGCCGCACGTCACCGAGTGCCCCGACGAAGCTCTGGGCCGCGACGGCGGGCCGCGACACGCCGACGCCATCGCTCTCGGCGAGGCCGACGAGACCTGGCCGCTCATGGTCGAGGACGCCGCGCGCGGTGAGTTGAAGGAAGTCTATCAGCCGGAGCGCGACGCCAAGGGCGTTGACCGCAAGCCGAGCCTGCAACCCTACCCCGACATCCCTTGGGAGACTCTGGCGCTCGACCAGTTCAGCCTCGTGCCCGGCTTCCTGCGCCCGCTCCTCGGACGCATGGGCGGCGGGTGGGGGACGTTTCACGTCGTGCCCATCGAGACGGGGCGCGGCTGTCCCTACGGCTGCGAGTTCTGCACCGTCACCGGATTCTTCGGCGACTCGATCCGCTTCCGCACCAACGAGTCGGTCGTCGGCGAGCTGCTGCGTCTCAAGGAGCGCGCCAAACGCGAGCGCGGGCAGTTGGCCGTCTTCTTCATCGACGACAACCTCGCCATCAACATCAAGCGCACGAAGCAACTTCTGCGCGACATCATCGAGGCCGGCGCGCAGATTCCGTGGGTCGCACAGATCAGCGCCAACCTCCTGCGCGACGAAGAACTCGTTGACCTCATCGCCGCCTCGGGCGGCAAGTGGGTCTTCATCGGCATGGAGTCAATCGACCCGGCGAACATGGCCGACGTGAACAAGAACTTCAGCAAGCCGAGCGAGTACGGCGCCGTGCTCGAACGCCTCGCCCGCCGCAACGTCTACGCCATCACGTCCTTTATCTTCGGCATGGACAATGACAAGCCCGGCGTTGCCGAGCGCACGCTCAAAGAGGTCAACTCCTGGCCGCCGGGGCTGCCCGTCTTCGGACAGCTCACGCCCTTCCCCGCCACCCCGCTCTACGAGCGTCTGGAGAAGGCGGGCCGCCTCACGCGCCCGAAGCACTGGATGGACTTCGCCCCCTTCGTGATGGCGCACACGCCGCTGCACATGACGATTGAGGAAGCGAAAGACGAGGTCAATCAGGCGTGGTCTTCTTCATACAGCCCGGAGCGAAACGCCGAAGCGGTCGAGTATCTCCGCGACAAGCACATCCAGTATCGTCTGTCGCATCTCGTCTCGCGCCTCTTCTTCCGCGGCATCTACTTCCCGCAGATGGGCAAGCGCGCGTGGCTCAAGGTGATTTACCAGAACCGGAAGACGATCAACGGCCTCATCCGAGAAGGCGCGTCAACGTGGCGTGCCGCGCGCAAGCGCCAGAAGCAGCTCGCCGCCGCGCCGCCGATGACGGACACCCGGTGACGCGAAGTGCGACCGGCTTTGTGACTCACACGGCGACTTTCGGCGAGACGGGGTGAGACTCGGAGACGCAACGATGAGAAGACATTTCACGTCGGCCGTCGCCTTCGCGTTTACTGTGCTGCTCACGTGCGCCTGCGCCGTCGCCCAACAGAAGGCCGCGCCGTCGCCGACTGCCACCCCGCAGCCTTCGCCCGCGCCGTCGGCTTCGCCGGAACCACTCCGCGCCGTCAAGGGGCAGGTGTTGACCTCGCCCGCCATGCCCGCCGCCAGCATCGAGTTCGACAAGGAGTTCAAGTACGTCGGCGGCCACAGCTTCATCCTCTACGACGTGGCGCGCGCCGAGCAGCACTTCTTCGTCGATGCCGACAAGGACGGCCGCGTCAAACGCTTCTACTGGGTGCAGTTTGAAGGCTACCTGCCGAGCAACACACACGCCTACGACTACAAGCAGAAAGTTCCCAAATCCGTCCAGATCGGCGGTCTCGAATTCATCGCCGACGCCTACCCGCGCAACATCAAGGCAAACCCCTCACCGTCCGACTCCGACGGCGCGCGTGCTCGCTCATTCCTTGAGAGCAAGGGCTACCGCATGGCGGGCGACGACATCCTCATGCAGCGCCTCGTGCATCTCGTGGACGAGGCCA
>DASVES010000255.1:0-3669 GCA_036380435.1 Pyrinomonadaceae bacterium
CTTCGGCCTTGCCGAAAGCCTCAAGGCGCAGGGGCGCGCGCACGAATCGGAACTCGTCCGCCGCGAGTTCGAGCGCGCCTGGAAGGGCGCCGACACGAAGCTGCGCGTGGAAGACCTTTAGATAGCGGACTACTCACAACAGTACCGCGAGCGATAGCGAGCGGGTGTGCGTACTCTGGCAAGTCCTGACCTACAGTCGCACCCGCTCGCTACCGCTCGCGGTACTGTGTTCGAGGTAACGATGAAACGCTGGCTCCTCCTGCTCCTCCTGTCGGTCGCGGCGCTCGCGCTCGTCGCTGTGCCCGTGTGGCTCATTCAACCCTTTAGCCCGCAGACGCCGCGCGCGCTTGAGGTCGGCTACGCGCTGCGCCGTTGGTCGCCGCTCGTCACGCTGGCGTTGGCGGCCGGCGGGCTAGCACTCGTCTTCCGTCTATGGCGCGACTCGCGCCGATGGTGGGCGAAGGGTTTCATGCTCCTGCTGCTCGCGCCCGTCTTCGCGTCGGCGTGGTTCGCGCGGCAGAACCATTTCGAGTGGATGTTCAACCCGCTCGCCAGCGCGGCTTACGCGCGGGCCGACGAGGCCGCCGCGTTCGTCGGCGACGGCGACATGGTTCTGACGGTCGAGCGTGGCAATGAGCGGGCGGCCTACCCCGTCCGTCTGATGGCTTATCATCATCTCGTCGATGACATGGTCGGGGGCGTGCCCCTTGTCGCCACCTATTGAACGCTCTGTCACACCGGTCTGGTGTGGGAGACGACTGTAGACGGGCGCGCGCTTCACTTCCGGCTCGCCGGCATCAACAACCAGAACTTCATCATGCGCGACGAGGAGACCGGCTCGTGGTGGCAACAGGTCTCGGGCGAGTGCATCCTCGGCCCGCTCAAAGGCCGCCGCCTGAAGATGTTCGAGCACGACGAGCTGACCTTCGCGCAGTGGCGGCGCGAGCGTCCACAGGGCCGCGTGCTGCGTCCCGACCCACAGATCGAAGCGGCCGGCAAGTACGCGCCCGCCGACTGGGAGCAGCAGGTGGCGCGCATGCCCGTCGCGACGACGCTGCCCGACGGCGGAGCCGGCCCGCTTGAGCCGCGCACGCTCGTCGCCGGCATCACCACGTCGGGCGGCGACTCGAAGGCTTACCCGCTCGACGCGCTCGCGCGTCAAAGCCCCGTCATTGATAAAGTGGGAGGCACGCCCGTCCTCGTCATCCTCAACGATGACGGCAAGTCGGTGCGCGCCTTCGAGCGCACGGTGGACGGTCGCGCGCTTGAGTTTTTCCTGAAGACGGGAGTCTCGCCGTTGACGGTCGTCGATGCGGAGACCGGCAGCGAGTGGGACTTCACGGGCACGGCCACCGCGGGGCCGCTCGCCGGCCGCCAGCTCAGGAAGATTCACGCCCTCAAGGACTACTGGTTCGACTGGAAGACTTACAACCCTGAGACGGCCGTCTATCTGCTCGGCAATCGATGATTCTGTGGGGACAGGGCAAGTCGGCGGCCCTGACTGGTGGGCAAATTTCAATGTTAGAGCGGTGTTCAGTTGAGTGAAGGCAGAATAGATTCACCGCGGAGTCGCGGAGGCCGCGGAGGGGGCGCGGAGGGTTGAATCTCTCTGCGTGAACTGCTGCGTCCTCCGCGACTCCGCGGTGAACTTCCTATCAACTTAAAACTGGTATTGGTCAACGCTCTGACACTCCTCACGCGCTAGCAAACCGGCGCACGATACCTTAGACTCCTTGCGCGAATCGACACGCTTCCCGCGCGCCCGCAGCTTCTCCGAAGAGTCGCTGCCTGCGCCGCATCAATTCCGAAAAGCATGCACGTCACACGCGTCGAGCTGGATAACGTCAAGTCTTACGAGCGCCGCGAGTTCGTCTTCGAGCGCGGCACGACCGCCATCGTCGGCGAGAACGGCGCTGGCAAGACGACCATCCTCGAAGCCATCGCCTGGACGCTCTTCGACGTGCTCGAATACCCCAAAGACGATTTCCTCCGCCGCGGCGCCAAGAAAGGCTCCGTGCGCGTCACCTTCCAGAGCGACCTCGACGAGCGGCAATACACCGTCTACCGCGACACGGGTCAGGGCTACCATGTCTACGACCCCGAGCTGAAAGTGAAGCTCGCCGAGAAGAAAGCCGACGTGCGCTCGTTCCTGAACCTGCACCTCGGCGTTGAACCGGGCACCGATCTCAAGTCGCTCTTTCGCTCGGCCATCGGCGTCCCGCAGGGCTTCTTCACCACTGATTTCCTGCGCTCGCCCAACGAACGCAAGGCCGCCTTCGACCGCCTGCTCAAAGTCGAAGAGTATCGCGAGTCGGCCGAGCGCCTGCGCTCGACCATCAACCTCATCGGCGAGCGCCGGGCCGAGGCCCGCGGGCGTGTCAGCGGCTTCGACGCGCAGCTCGCGCGCTACGAAGAAATAACCGACGAACACAAGACGGCGCTTGCGCGCGCCGGCGAACTGTCCGACGCACTCGACGCCTTGCAAAGCGAGGCCGAGACGCGCGCCTCAACGGTCGCGCGCTTCGACGAAGCCGAGAGCGCTGTGGCCGAGACGCGCGCGGCGGCCGACCGCCTCGAAGTCGAATCGGAGTCGGCCGCGCGCCGCCTCGAAGACCTGCGCGCGGCGCTCGACGCGGCGCGGCGCGCGAGCGACCGGCAGCGCGCCACCGAAGCCGACTACCGCGCGCACCTCGAAGCGGCCGAGCACTTGCGCGCGCTGGAGACCGAACGCACCGAGCGCGACCGACTGTTGGCCGAAGCCGCCGGCGTCGCGTCGCTCGCGGCGGCGGGCGAGTCGGACGTGCGCCGTCTGGAAGAGTCTCTGGAGCGAGCGGCGGGCGCGCGCGTGTCGCTCGCCGCCATCGAGAAAGACGTGGCCCGTCAGGAGGAATTGGAGCGCGAGCGCGAGCGCCTGCGCGACCTGTTAGCGCACGCGCGCGCCGCCGCCGACCGTCTCGAACGACTCGACCGCGAGCTGATGGTGCTGCGTCGCCAGCACGCGGAGACGCGCGAGCGCGTGCGTGCCGCCGAGGGCGCGGCCGGGGCGCAGGAGAAGGTGGAACGCCTTGAGAGCGAGCGTCTCGGCGTAGACAACCGCCTCAACGAAGTGAACCGGGCGCTGACCGAGTCGCGGCTCCTCGGCGGGCAGCGGCGCGAGTCGGCGCGCGAGGTCGAGCGTTTGACGAAGGCGGTCGCCGCTCTTGAGCGCGAGGCGCGCGAGCAGGAGCAACAGGCGGCCGTCGCGGGCCGCACCCCCGAACTCGAAGCGAGCGAGCGAGAGCTGGCGCGCGAGGCCGCGGGCCTGCGCGCCTCCATCGAGCACGACGAGCGCGTCCGACAGCAGACGCGCGGCGGCGTCTGCCCCATCCTCGGCGAGCAGTGTACGAGCTTCGGCGAGGGGCGCGATTTCGACGCCTACTTCGGCGACCAGTTGAAGAAGAATCGCGCGCAGCTCGCCACGGCCGAGAAAGAGTTGGGCCGCGTCGAGCGCGAGGTGGTGACGGCGCGCGAGGCCGAGCGCCAACTCGCGCGCTTCGAGACCTCGCGCCGCCGCCTCAGTGAAGAGCGCGCGCTCCTCTCCGAGCGCGAGGCGGCGCTCTCGCGCCTTGACGCGCAGCTTGCCGCCCTCCCGCCGGCCACCGAGCAGTTGAAAGACCAGTTGCAGACAGA
>DASVES010000256.1:0-6019 GCA_036380435.1 Pyrinomonadaceae bacterium
GCGCTTGAGCAAAGCTTGAACGTTTCAGTTAACGAGAGAACTTTAGCCGGGGCAGGTTGAGGAATCCTTGAGGCGGGCGAAACCATTTAAAAACGGCCTTCTCATCGTGTTAGGCCGAAGGTCGGATGAGGAGTTTGGCCAGTGTAAAACAGGCTGGGGCTTGGGAGGAGCATGCCTCTTCAACTGAGTGGGTGGAGAGACTGACTCACCGCAGAGGCGCCGCAGGACGCAGAGTTCACGCAGAGGCATTGAATCAACTCAAGCCTCCGCGCCCCCTCTCGCGTCCTCTGCGCCTCTGCGGTGAATCAATCTCTCCACACACTCAACTGAAAGGGCATGCTCCTCCCAAGCCCCAGCCTGTTTTACACCGGCCAAACTCCCATCCGACCTTCGGCCCAAACCGTTAAAGAAAGCCGTTTTTAAAAGGTTTCGCCCGCCTCAAGGATTCCTCAACCTCCCGGTACTAAATTCTCCCCGTTAACTGTAACGTTCAAGCTTTGCTCAAGCGCCGGGGAATATTCTCTTTTCACGGTCAGTCGGCAATTAAAAAAAGAAAAGGCGCGGCGCCGCCCGCCCATTCGGTCAAGGAGAAGATCAATGAAGTCCCAACAGATACTTCGAGTCACGCTGTTAGTCCTGCTCGTGGGGACGCTCCTGCTCTCAGGCGTCTTCGTCGGCTCCGCCCAGATCGGCGCGTCGGCTCCCGCGCCCCAGACCGGCCTGACGACCGGACAGACGGTCGGCCAGACGACGGGGCAGATTACCGGCCTCGCCAAGCCTCCCCGCCCGCAGGGCATCGACGTGCGCGGGCCCAACGGCGTGCCGAAGGGGCTGGCACTCCGCCAGCCGACCGAGGTGCAGCTCGAAGCCATCGAGGCGCTTCAGACGTCGCTCGGCGGCGCGCAATTCAACATCCAGTACAACGCTCTGACGGCCACGCCGCGCCACATCTACAGTCAGGGCGCATACCTCTCGGCCCCGTCGAGCGCCGACCCTGAAACAATCGCCCGCGGCTTCATCAGCCAGTGGCGCGCCGTCTTCCGCTTCAACCAGAGGGACGTTGACTCGCTCCGCTTGAAGAGCCGCGCGACGCTCGCCGACATGGGGACGACCGTGCTCCTGTTCGAGCAGACGCGCGACGCTCTGCCGGTCTACAAGGGCGAAGTGCTGGTGAACGTCAACCGCGCCGGCCAGATCATGTCGGTCGGCGGCGAGAGCTTCCCGCAGATGGCCGTGACGAACGTCTTCGCACTCCCCGAGGCGCAGGCCGTGACGGCCGCCGCCGCCGCCCTCGGCATCAACGGCTTCGTGCCGGTGGCGAAGGGGACGAGGAAGGTTCTGACGACCTTCGGCGACCTGCCCCACGAGTTCACCACTGGAACGCGCTTCGCCCGCGGCGTCTTCACCGACGACATCGTCGTCACCAAAACGATCTTCCCGCTCGGCGCCGAGGGGCGTCCGGCCTACACCTTCACGCTGACCACGCCGCAGTACGAGGGCATCATGTGGCTCCACGTCGTGGACGCGCAGACGGGCGCCATCCTGCGGCGCAACAGTCTAACGGCGTTCCAGCAGGGCGGCGGCCCGAGCAACAGCCGGCGCTCGACCTTCCGCCCCGACATTCAGGACGCCGCCGAGGCCACGCCCACCACCAACGCTTCAGCCAAGGTCTTCGACGGCCAGCCGACGGCCCTCTCCGGCCCCGCGGGCTTCGGCCGCACGCCCCGCGGCAACCCCCCGACCTACGCCCCCGAAGCCACGACCACTGCCCCGGGCCGCGCCTTCCGCCGCAGTTGGGTCTTCGCGCGCAACGCGGCCCCCTTCGCCGACCCGGCCACGTCGCTCTTCTCGCAAATCTACAACACGCCCTTCGGCCAGGTCGTGCGCGGAATGCCCAACGCGCAGCACCCGACCGCCGGCTCGCCCTTCGGCTGGTTCTACCTGCCGACCGCAAACAGCGGCGCCGAGATCACCACTGACAACGCCAACCGCGCCACCACCCGCGCCTACGGCTACACGATGGACCTTGAGTCGCGGAACCGTAACGAGGACTCGAACTCGCCCACGGGCGACGGCGACCAGCCCTACTCGGCCACCGTCACCCCGCTCGGCGCGCCCGTCATCACGCAGGACGGCCGCAACCTGACCTCGGTCATCCAGTCGAATTACACCGAAGGCAACAACGTGCTCGTCGCCGATGACCACGCCAACGACAACGAGACGACACACGGCGTCAAGGGCTACAGCGCGGGCCGGCACTTCACCGCCGCCTACTTCGACTTCACCAATTCTTACGAGTACGGCGGTGTGGACGCGGGCGGCACGCCCTTCTTCCCGGCCACGACCAACGCGGACGTGTACCCCGGCACGACGACGCTCTTCTACTACAACAACCTGATCCACGATTACCTCTACGAGATCGGCTTCACCGAGGCGACGTGGAACTTCCAGCAGGACAACTTCGGCAAGGGCGGCGCGGGGCGCGACGGCGTCTCGGCGCAGGTGCAGGACGGCTCCGGCACCGACAACGCCAACTTCGGCACGCCTAACGACGGCTCGACCCCGCGCATGCAGATGTTCCTCTTCACCGAGGGCGGCGCCCGCCGCTCGGACGGCGACTTCGACTTCGACATCGTCGCCCACGAGCTTTACCACGGCGTCTCGAACCGCTCGGTCGGCAAGGGCACGTCCGACTGTCTGGGTAACCCCATCGTCGGCGAGTCGGGCGGCATGGGCGAAGGCTGGGGCGACTTCGTCGCCTCCTCGATGACCGACGACGACGCCGAGGGCGAGTACGCCACCGGCAACTTCATCTCCGGCATCCGCAAGCTGCCCTACACCAATCACCGCTACTCATATGCGACCGCCAACGGCGCGCCCCGTCGCCGCGACCAGCAGCCGCCGGGCACGGGCGAGGTAATCTTTCTCCCGTTCGAGGTTCACGAGGTCGGCGAACTCTGGGCGCCGCTTCTGTGGGACATGCGCGAGCTGATGGTCGTCAAGCAGAACTCTTCGGCCATCTTCTTCGACGGCACGCGCCGCCTCGGCTCCGGCACGTCGTTCTTCATCGGCCCGCGTCAGGTGCAGTCGGTTGACACGCAGCACCCGATCAACTATCGCGCCGCCTTCAACACGGCGAGCGTCACCACCATCATCCCGGCACAGCACGCCGTGCGGCCCGGCGCCATCGCCGCGGAGATTCAGTCGCTCGGCCACCGCAACGGCCCCGTCGCCAGCGCGGTACGCGCCGGCGCCCGCCTCGCCGACACCATCACGCTGCGCGGCATGCAGCTCTCGCCCTGCAACCCGAGCTTCGTCGAGATGCGCGACTCGATGCTCGCCGCCGACCGTGAGCTGACGGGCGGAGAGAACCAGTCGATTATGTGGCGGGCGTTCGCCAGCCACGGCGTCGGCGTCCTGGCCGCCTCCACCGCGGGCGCGGCCGACGACGGCGGCAGCCAAGCCGCGCCCGCAGTCGTCGAAGACTTCAGCGTCCCCGCCGGCGTCACCGAGTGCGAGACGCTGGGGCCGCTCGCCCCGCCCTCGTTCACCCTCTCGAACCCGAGCAACAACACCGCCCGCGTGACGATTACGCCTAACATCGCGGCCGTCACTTACATCATCTCGCGCGGCGATAGCGCTAACGGCCCCTTCGTCAAGATCGCCGAAATCACCTCCGAACAGGTTACCTACGACGACGCGGGCCTGCCCGGTCAGCGCACATATTTTTACCAGGTGCGGGCCAGCCGCAACCCGCAGTGCGTCAGCACGGCCAACACTCAGAGCATCTTCGTCGCCGGCGACGCCGTCACGCCCTCGCCGCTCTTCGGCGGCCTCGACCGGGTGGAAGACCCGCGCGACGGCTCGCGTCTCATCCTGAGCTGGGGGCCGGCCGTCTCGCTCAACCCGGCGGCCAACATCGTCTACGACATCTACCGTGTGACGCACGTCGATCACACCAACGACGTCGGGCCTCCGGCCGACGCCGACGCGCCGGGCGACCCGACCTTCACGCCCGACGCCTCGAACCTCGTCGCCACCGTCACCGGCACGTCCTACGTGGACACGGGCCTCGACCTTGCACAGGTCTACTACTACATCGTGCAGGCGCGCGACACCACCAACGGTAAGATCGACTCCGGCAACACCGGCAACCGCGTGACGCGATTCAACGCGCCGACCATCTCGCAGTTCGCGGCGAACCCGCCGTTCGCGCTCGAAACCTTCGAGACCGCCGCGGCCAGCAGCCGCTTCACGCCGCCGCTCACCGAAGCGACGACGAACCCGAATCAGAACTCGCCGACCTTCCAGCGAATCACGGTCGCCAACCTCGGCAACCCGACCGCCGGCAAGATGTACGCGCCCGACTTCAGCCCCGGCGACGAGCAGGGCTTGCCCGACCCGGCCGGCACGCACCACGGCGCACAGAGCGACTTCTTCACCCAGATCGGCCCATTCAACGGGGCCGGCAACCCGGCGCTGACCGCGACCTCCATCATGGAGTTCGACAACACGATCAACTCCGAGGCCCGCTTCGACGGCGGCAACATCGAGGTCAAGGTCGGCGCGCCGTTCGTTCAGGGCGACGCCACGCCGTTCCCCGACAATGTCGTCACCTTCGACCTCGGCAACTACATCGTCGAGGGCGGCTACAACGGCCTGCTCGACGGCTCACTGCCGGCTTGCCCGCCCGCGCCGGCTCCGTGCAAGGGGTCGGGCTTGCAGGGTCGTCGCGCCTACACGGGCCTCAAGGGTCTGCACCACGTCCGCGCCATGCTCCACAACTTCGCGCCGGGCGGGCTGCACAACCCACAGGGCCTGCCGGTCTACATCCGCTTCCGCATGTCGTCCGACGTGGCCTCGGCCGCCGGCCTCGATTCCGGCTGGTTCGTCGATAACCTCGTCATCAACAACCTCGCCTGCCGCGTCAACGTCGCTCACTCGGAGACGGGCGCGACGGCCGAAGCGTCGTCAACCCAGACCGAACGCAACTACACGCCCGCCGGGGCCATCAACGGCGACCGCAAGGGCCAGGACTGGGAGAACGGCGACGGCTGGAACGACAACACGCGCGACGTGTGGCCCGACTGGCTCGTCGTCAACTTCAACGGGTCGAACTCGATCAGCGAGGTGCGCGTCTACACCTTGCAGAACAACTACCGCAGCGCCGTGGAGCCGACGCCCGACATGTTGGCCGACTTCTACGGCATCACGGACTTCGACATCGAATACTGGAACGGGGCGGCGTGGGTCACCGTGCCGGGCGGGGCCATCCGCGGCAACGACAAGGTGATGCGGACGGTCGTCTTCCCGGAGGTGACGACGACGAAGATCAGAATCAACGTCCTCGGCGGGCGCGTCTACTTCAGCCGCATCGTTGAAGTCGAAGCCTTCGGCTGTCCGGCCCAGTAACAACCTGACGCCGAAAACAACACAGCCCCGCGGCGCTCGCACGCGCCGCGGGGCTTCTTTCTTAATGTAGGACAGGCATTCCTGCCTGTCTTGAGCGCGCCGGCGCGAATAAACTTTTCGCGCTCACCCGAAGTTGAGGCTCAACGAATCTTCCTTTCGCGCTCACGCGCTCAAGACAGGCAGGAATGCCTGTCCTACACGACCGCCCCGTTGAAATTTACTATGAGGCGGGGTCGGACACGTCGCCGGTCTTGTGAGCGCCGGATTTTTCCGCGCACACCGCGAGCGTGATGCGATAGTCTTCGGGCGTGATTTTCTTCCCCTCCACTCTGGGAGGGCTGACCGACTCGATTCTGAGGCTATGGCCCTTGTAGGAGACGGACTGCGGCTCGACCGCCGTGTTGAGCTTCACGCGCTCGTCTTCGGCGTCCGGCGCGGAGAGCAGCAGGCTGACGCCCACGCTGCCGGCCCAGATGCAGTTGACGCCCTGCGGGCACCGCGAGTCGTTATCCACGGAGAGAAACCTGATCTTGATTTTCGAGTCCGGCAGCGTCGTCTCCTCCCCCACTCGCAGCTCGACCTGCCGCGGCCCCACATCCTTCGCCTC
>DASVES010000257.1:0-2479 GCA_036380435.1 Pyrinomonadaceae bacterium
CGGAAGTCTTTAATGACCGGCGTGAGGATGGCGAAACGGCCGAGGGGCACGGTGAGCGTCCCGCCGCCGGCGTCGGCGAGCGCGTCCAAAGCCCTCTTGATCGCGGGGCCGTCGTCGGCCACGCCGTCGCCGACGGCGCCGAATGAGCTGAGGTCAAGGGTGACGGACTGCGGGGCGGGTTGCCCGGCGGGCGGGGAAGGCGTGCCATAGGCCGTCGCATAGAGGGCACACCACGAAACGAGCGCCACGAGCACGCAGAGGGGGAACAGTCGTTTCAATTGATTAATCCTCGGTCGCGCCTGCGGGCCGCACGGGTGAACAATGCGCCGATCCGGGTTGGGAGTACTGCGAGGAGGGTGGGCGTGTACTTGGGGAGGGGCTGCCGCTCCGCTTCCGCGTCTTAAGACGCGCTCGGCCAAAGGTTGGACGAATAAAGATGTGAAGCGGTAAGGCTCCGGTCGTGCCGCACTTCCGGAAAAAGGACGGGGCTACTGACGAATCATCCTCGAAGACGCGCCGGAAGCAAAAAGTCTTTGCCACGTGTGACGCGCAATCTTCCAATACTTTTTATAAAGAGTACGCGGGGAGTTGTCAACAGGGAGGTCAAAAAATATCAGTTTGCATTTTGTGCGGGGCTCATCCGGGGCGGGGAAAGGGAACACGGATTAAACGGATAAGACGGATGAGCGCCGATTCGATCCGTGCTCATCCGTCTTATCCGTGTTCCACCTCCGGCGCGCGCGGTCTACGGCTTCGCGCCCTTGCCCTCGACGAGTGTGAGTGTGCGGTCAACGCCCGGCACGTCGAAGACTTCGCGTGTCCCACCGGGCCAGACCACTTCGAGCTTATCGACTTTGGCCGCCGCGCCGAGGCCGAAGAAGGGGCAGGGGTCGTTCTGCGAAGAGTAGCCGGCGCCGCTCACGCGGTCGTCGCGCTGCGTGGTCTTGCCCGCGGTGAGGTAGACGGCGGCGCCCGTGGCGTCGCGCGGACTCTTGCGCGCCGGGTCGCCGACGAGCTGGAGGCGCAGCCAGTGGTTCGGCGTCTGGGTGACGTTACGCAGCACCGTGGGCGCGCCGTCCATGTTGTTGAGCACGACATCCTGACGGCCGTCGGCGTCGAGGTCGCCGACGGCGAGGCCGCGCGAGAGCCACGCCTGCGCGAGGGCCGTGCCGGGCGCGGCGCCGACGCGCTCGAAGCGGCCCGTGGAGAGGTTGCGGAAGAGGAGTAACTGCTGGGCGTAGGAGGTGCCCCACTGGTTTTTGTCCACCGCGGGGTAGACGTGGCCGTTGGCGACGACGAGGTCGCGCCAGCCGTCGTTGTCGAAGTCGAGGAAGCTGGTGCCCCAGCCGAGGAAGGGGATAGTCACCTCGCCGTGGCCGGCTTGAAAAGTAACATCGGTGAAGTTGCCCTCGCCGTCGTTGTGATAGAGGGTGTTGGAGTCGTCGGAGAAGTTAGTGATGTAGAAGTCGAGGCGGCCGTCGTTGTCGTAGTCGCCGACGGCGAGGCCCATGCCGGCCTGCTCGCGCCCGTTTTCGTTTAAGGCGACGCCCGAAGGGTAGCCCGTCTCCTCGAACTTGCCGTCGCCGAGGTTGATGTAGAGCTGCTTCGGGGTGGAATCGTTGACGACGAGAAGGTCGATGAGATGGTCGTCGTTGGCGTGTACCCAGACGGAGGAGAAGCCGTAATAGCGCGGCTCGTCGTTGACGCCCGTCTTCGCCGACACGTCCTCGAAGCCGCCGTCCGACTTCTGTCGGTAGAGCGTGTCGGTCTCGCCCTTGAGGCCGCGCGGGCCGCACATGACGGGGACGCCGCGGAACTGGCAGAAGTTCTGCGCGATCTGGCCGGGCTTGGCGGCCTCCGAGGGGTTGGGCGGCAAATTGTTGAGATCAAGCTCGACGTAGCCGGGGACGAAGAGGTCGAGGCGGCCGTCGGCGTCGTAGTCGCCGAAGCTGGCGCCGGTTGACCAGCCCTTGCGGGCGACGCCAAGTTTCTCGGCCACGTCCGTGAAAGTGCCGTCGCCGTTGTTGCGGTAGAGACGAGAGACGCCGAAGTTGCCGACGTAGAGGTCTGAGTCGCCGTCGTTGTCGTAGTCGCCGACGGCGACGCCCATGCCCCAACGCTCGTTAGCGACGCCGGCCCGTTCCGTCACGTCCTCGAACTTCCAGTTGCCGAGGTTGCGGAAGAGAGCGGCGCGCGGCGGCTTCTCTTTGCCGCGCGCGGCCTCGATGGTCGAGCCGTTGAGAAGATAGATGTCGGGCCGCCCGTCCGCGTCGTAATCGAAGAGGGCGACGCCGCCCGAGACGGTTTCGACGATGTAGTCCTTCTGCGCGCTTCCCGAACGGTGGCGGAAGGCGGCAAGGCCCGTCTGCGCCGTCACGTCCTCGAAGACCTTCGGAGCCTTCGGGTCAACGACGCCGACCGTGCGCCGCGTGGCCGAGACGAGCGCCGTGCCCGTCGAGACGCCGCCCATCGGCTGCGA
>DASVES010000258.1:0-7604 GCA_036380435.1 Pyrinomonadaceae bacterium
GCTGCTCGACATCGACCTGCCGGACGGCTCCGGCCTCGACGCCCTGCGCGAGATTAAGAACCGACAGCCCGAGGCCGTCGTCATCATGATCACGGCCAACGTGCTCATCCAGAACACGATCTCGGCCCTGCGCGGCGGCGCATACGACTTCGTCGGCAAGCCGCTCAACCTCGAAGAGCTGCGCGTCACGATCCGCAACGGCATCGAGGCGAGCCGGCTCCGGCGCGAGGTCACGCAGGTGCGCCGCGAGCGCGCGCGGCAGTTCAGCTTCGACCAGATCATCGGCGACAGCCCGGCCGTCAAGCGGATGCTCTCGCTCGCGCGCAAGGTTGCCGAGTCGGAAGCCTCAAGCGTGCTGTTGCAGGGCGAGTCGGGCACGGGCAAAGACCTCGTCGCGAAGGCCATCCACTACGGCTCGCGCCGGGCGGATGCGCCCTTCGTCGCCATCAACTGCGCGGCCATCCCCTCGACCTTGATCGAGTCGGAGCTGTTCGGCTACGAGAAGGGGGCGTTCACCGACGCGAAGGCGCGCAAGGAGGGACTGTTCGAGCAGGCCGAAGGCGGCACGCTCTTCCTCGACGAGATCGGCGAACTCGAATTGGGCTTGCAGGCGAAGCTGCTGCGCGTGCTCGAAGAGGGGAGCTTCCGTCGGGTCGGCGGACTCAAAGACATCCCCTTAGACGTGCGTGTGGTCGCCGCGTCGAACCGCGACCTCAAGACGGAGGGCGAGGCCGGCCGCTTCCGCGTTGACCTCTACTACCGCCTGTCGGTGATTCAGATCGACATCCCGCCTTTGCGCGGGCGCGGCGACGACACCTTGCTGCTCGCCGAGCACTACGTCAAAACCTTCGGCGAGCGCCTGCGTCTGAAAAATAAGATTCGCGGCCTCTCGCCCGAGGTGCGGGAGATTTTTCTTCAATACGCGTGGCCCGGCAACGTCCGCGAGCTGCGCAACGTCATCGAGCGCGCCCTCATCCTCGAAGACGGCGACCTCGTCACGATGGAGTATCTGCCACGCGACCTGACGGGGCGAACGGAGCCTGTGGCCTCGCCCGGCGCGGAGGGCGGCGGCGCGGCGCACCTCTTCCGGCTCCCGCCCGACGGCGTGCCGCTCGAAGAGGTGGAGAACTCGCTCGTGCGTCAGGCCGTCGAGCGCAGCAACGGCAACCAGACGCGCGCCGCCGAACTCCTCCGCATCTCGCGCGACCAGTTGCGCTACCGCCTCAAGAAGCTCGAAAGCCCCGCTCCGCATGACAAGACCGCGACCGAAGCGGCCTCCTGAAGTCCGTAAACCCACGATGAGCGAAAGTACCCTGCACGAGACTACGCAAACGGGCGAGCGCCCCTTCGACACCGAGGAAGCGCTCAGGCGCTCGCTCAAGGAGCTGGCCGACCTGAAGTTCGCCCTCGACGAGTCGGCCATCGTCGCCATCACCGACCAGCGCGGCGTCATCAACTACATCAACGACAAGTTCTGCCAAATCTCGAAGTACTCGCGCGAAGAGCTGTTGGGCCAGGATCACCGCATCATCAACAGCGCCTACCACCCCGAAGAGTTCATCCGCAACCTCTGGACGACCATCGCCTCCGGTCAGGTCTGGCGCGGCGAGATACGCAACCGCGCCAAGGACGGCTCGATCTACTGGGTGGACACCACCATCGTCCCGTTCCTCAACCCGGAGGGGAAGCCCTACCAGTACGTCGCCATCCGCTACGACATCACCGAGCGCAAGCGGGCCGAGGAGCGCATCGGCGAGCAGGCGGCCCTGCTCGACAAGGCGCAGGACGCCATCGTCGTGCGCGACGCGGGCGACAACAAAATCCTCTACTGGAATCAGGGCGCCGAGCGCATCTACGGTTGGACGGCCCGTGAGGCCGTGGGCCGCACCGCGCGCGAGTTGCGTCTGCTGAGTGAGCTGAACGAGTCTCAGTTCGAGGCGGGCCGTCAGGCCGTGATGGAGAAGGGGGAGTGGACGGGCGAACTGAGCCAGCGCACGAAGGCGGGCGCCGAGATCACGGTCGAGAGTCGCTGGACACTTCTGCGCGGCGACGGCGGCGAGCCGAAGTCGATCCTCGTCATCAACACGGACGCGACCGAGCGCAAGAAGGTCGAGGGGCAGCTTTTGCGCGCGCAGCGGATGGAGTCAATCGGGACGCTGGCCGGCGGCATCGCGCACGACCTCAACAACATCCTCTCGCCCATCCTGATGGCCGTGCAGATGCTCCAGGTGAAGGTGGACGACCCCGGAGTGCTCCAGTGGCTGGAGATACTTCAGTCGAACGCCGAGCGCGGCGCCGACATGGTCAAGCAGGTTCTATCGTTCGCGCGCGGAGTGGAGGGCGAGCGCGTCGCGCTCCAGCCGAAGCACCTCGTCAAGGAAGTGATCAAGATTCTGAAGGACACGCTGCCGAAGTCCATCGAGATCAAGTTCGACGTGGCGCCCGACCTCTGGACGGTCTCGGCCGACGCCACGCAGGTGCATCAGGTCTTGATGAACCTCTGCGTCAACGCGCGCGATGCCATGCCGCGCGGCGGCGAACTTTTTATCCGCGCCGAGAACACGACGCTCGACGAGAACTTTGCGCGCATGCACATCGAGGCCAAGCCGGGCCGCTTCGTCACCGTCTCCGTCACAGACACGGGCGAGGGGATGACGCCGGAGGTCTTGAGCCGCGTCTTCGAGCCGTTCTTCACGACGAAGGAGGTGGGCAAGGGCACAGGGCTCGGACTCTCGACGGCCCTGACCATCGTCCGCAGCCACGGCGGCTTCATCAACGTCTACAGCGAGCCGGGCAAGGGCACGCGCTTCACCATCTACCTGCCGGCCATTGAGGGGCCGGCCGCGACCGCCGAGCGCAAGCGCCTCGACCTGCCGGAGGGTCGCGGCGAGTTGATCCTCGTCGTAGACGATGAGGAAGCCATCCGCCAGATCACGAAGGGCACGCTCGAAACCTTCAACTACCGCGTCATCGTCGCGGGCGAAGGGACGGAGGCCGTGGCGCTCTACGCGCAGAACCGCGAAGAGGTCGCCGCCGTCATCACCGACATGATGATGCCCTTCATGGACGGCCCCGCCACCATTCGCGCGCTCCACAAGATGAACCCGCAGGTGCGCGTCATCGCCGCCAGCGGGCTGGGGGCGGGCGACAAGGCCGCCGAGGCCAAGGCCGCCGGCGCCCACATCTTTCTGCCCAAACCTTACACGGCGGAAAGACTCCTGAAGGCCCTCGCCGAACTCCTCCAAGAGCCGTGATAAGTGATGAGTGATAAGTGATAAGAAGGAAGCATAGCCGTCAGCTATCAACTCTTAGCTAACAGCTAAGGCTAATCGCTGACAGCTCTTATCACTTATTACTTATCACTCATCACTCATCACTACTGGGGAATTGTCCACACGGCGGCGCAAAAGCACCCACGTCGTCGCCGCGCATACCAGCGATTTATCACGAAACTGACCTCGAAAGGCGTTGGCACGGCCCGTGCAGACAGGGGGCGTGGGCTGCCGGGGCGCACGCGCCGACGCGGCCGATGAGCTTTGACTTGTTCCCGAGGGAGGCGAAAGCGATGAAGATTCTACTGGCTACCGACGGCTCGCCGTGCAGCGAAGTGGCCGTCGCGGAAGTGGCAAGCAGGCCGTGGCCCGCGGACACGCAGGTGCGCGCCCTCTCAATCTTCGAGCCGCCCGCGCCGCTCGTCGCCGAGCCGTACATGGTTTCGGCCGGCTACTTCGAGGAGGCCGGGAAGGTGATTAGACAGCAGGCGCAGGAGGCGGTCGAGCGGGCCGCCGCGACGCTACGGGGCGGCGAGAAGGGCGGCCTTCAGGTCTCGACCGAGGTGCTGACCGGCTCGGCCAAGCGCACCATCGTCGAGGAGGCCGAGGCATGGGGCGCCGACCTCATCGTCGTCGGCTCTCACGGCTACAAGTCCTGGGAGCGAATGCTGTTGGGGTCTGTCTCGCAGGCCGTCGCGGCACACGCGCGTTGCTCAGTCGAGATCGTGCGCTGCAACAAGGAAGAAGAGGTCAGAGGTTAGGTGTCAGAGGTCAGTCGAAGACAAAGGCTTTTACTAACCTCTGACCTCCAACCTCTGACCTCTCGGATTTCACAATGGCAAATGTTCTCATCCTCGGGGGCGGCTTCGGCGGGGTGGTGGCGGCGGAGCGGCTGGCGAAGGCGCTCGGGCCGGAGCACCAGCTCACGCTCGTCTCGCGCAGCCGCCGCTTCATCTTCTACCCCGCGCTCGTCCGTCTCGCCTTCGGCAAGGCCACGGCCGACGACATCTCTTACGACCTGCGCGAGGCGATGCTCGACCGCTACGTCCGCTTCGTCGAGGCGACGGCCGCGCGCGTCGATCCCTTCGCGCGCAAGGTGACGCTCGCCGGGGGCGACATCGTCGGCGAGCTCAAGTACGACTACCTCCTGTTCGCGCTCGGGCGCCGGCTCGCCACCGAGCGCGTGCCCGGCTTCTTCGAGCACGCTCACCACCTGCTCTCGGTCGAGGCCGCCGCGCGCTTCGGCGAAGCCGTCAAGGAATTCAAGGGCGGACACGCCGTCATCGGCTCGTGCCCCGGCGCGCGCCTCGACGTGCCGGTCTACGAGACGGCCTTCGCGCTTCGCCGCCGCCTCGAAGAGCAGGGCACGCAGGCGCGCATCACCTTGCTCCGCCCCGACCACCCGAGCACGTCCCCCGGCGGCTCCGACCTCGCGCGCGCCCTGCGCCGCGCCCTCGACTCACACCACATTGAGACGCTGAGCGACTTCCCCATCGCGGAGGTTAAGGCGGGACTCGTCCGCGCGCAGGACGGGCGCGAGCTTGCGTGTGATTTGTTGATGCTTGTCCCGCCCTTCGAGGGCCCGTCGTCGCTCGCCGCGACGGGGCTGACGGACGACGAAGGGTTCGTGCGCGTTGACGACACGATGCGCGTGCTCGGTGCCGAGAGGATGTACGCCGCCGGCGACGCTCTCTACTTCTCGGGGCCGAAAATGGGGCACATGGCCGTCAGGCAGGCCGAGGTGGCCGCCGAAAACCTCGCCGCCGAGATCGCGGGGCGCGAGCCGGCCGCACACTACAAACACGAACTCTCGCTCATCGTGGACGCGGGCGGCGGGGAGACCACCTACCTCCACAAGAGCCTCTGGGACGATGACGGCGGCAAGACGGTCGGCCACGGCCGCTTCTGGGGCTGGGCCAAGCGCGCGCACGAGAAATATTTTCAGGCGCTACACTCTTAGGAGGTGATAAGTGATGAGTGACAAGTGATAAGAATCTGTTAGCTCTTAGCTGTTGGCTAATCGCTAACTGCTAACCGCGTCCTTTCTTTCTTATCACTTATCACTCATCACTCATCACGGGTTTCAGAGATGCTTGAAGTCAAAGAAATGTCGCAGGGCGAGACGCTGGCGCTGCTGCTGAGAGGGAAGTTGGGGCACCTCGGGTGCTCGCGCGACGGCCACCCTTACGTCGTCCCGATGAACTACGCCTACGACGCGGAGTGCCTCTACTTCTTCACCACCGAGGGCACGAAGACCGAGTACATGGCCGCCAACCATGAGGTCTGCTTCCAGGTCGAGGAGATCGCGGACGCCACCCGCTGGTCGAGCGTGATGGCGTTGGGCCGCGCCGAGCGGGTGACGAAGCCGGAGGAGACGGAGCGCGCCATGCGACTCATCGTCGAGCGCAACCCCGACCTCACGCCCGCACTCAACGAGACGAAGATCGGAGCCTGGAAGAGGCTCAATCACATCGCCATCTACCGGGTGCGCCCGCACTCCATCCACGGGCGCAAGACCGCCTGAGACGCGGCCCGGCCGCGAAGGTGACCGCCATGATCGAAAGGATGAGCAAGGAAGAGTCCCACGCGCTTCTCGGCTCTCAGCGCCTCGCCCGCCTCGGCTGCGTCGCCGAGGGCGAGCCTTACGTCGTCCCCATCAACTACGTCTTCGACGACGGGTGCGCCCTCAGCCACTCGCTCCCCGGCCGCAAGATCAACGCGATGCGCGAGAGTCCGCGCGTCTGCCTTCAAGTTGACGAGGTGGCCGACCAACTCCACTGGAAGAGCGTGCTGGCTTTCGGGACGTTCGAGGAGGTGAGCAGCCCCGACGAGCGAGCGCGGGCCTTTAACCTCCTGCTCTCACTCTTCCCGCGCCTCACGCCCGTCGAGTCTCGCATCGCGGAGGACGCCGCCGCGCCCCCGCCAATCGTCTACCGCATCCGCATCGACCGCGTCACGGGCATCCGCGAAGGATGAGCCGCCGCCATCCGCCACGACACTGAAGTGCAAATGCGCCGTCGTCCCTCCCGGCGACGGTTGTGTAAAACTCCGCACCGCCACGCAAAATTCAGCACACGCGCGCGCCCGACACCGGCAAATATCAGACCTTCTCTTCCGGCATATCTGTTGCCGTCACACCGGGCAGGAGACCACCCGCCACTCTTGCACGGGGCGTGCGCGCCTGAGACGGCCGGCGGCGGACACGCCCCTATCGTCGGCCGGGTCGCCCTTGTTTGGCGCTCCGTTGCGCGCCGGGAGGTTTGAGTTATGAACGCGAAGATGAAAATTCTGATCGGCTACGACGGCTCACCTTGCGCCGACGCGGCGCTCGATGACTTGCAGCGGGCCGGGCTGCCGCCCGAAGGCGTCGAGGCGTTGGTGCTGGCCGTCGCCGAGGTGTGGCTCCCGCCGCCCCCGCCCTCGATCCACGAAATCGCCGAGGCGGCCGAAAAGATAGGGGCGCCCGCCGAGCTTCAGAAGTGGTACGCCCGAGGCTCTCAGGCGGTCAGGGAGGCGGAGGAGTCGGCCGCGCGTGCCGGCGCGAGGCTGCGTGCCAAGTTCCCCTCCTGGGAGGTCACGACCGAGGCGGAGTATGGCTCGCCGGCCTGGGAGCTAATCGGGAGGGCCGACCAGTGGAAGCCCGACCTCGTCGTCGTCGGATCACAGGGCCGGACGGCATTGGGGCGCTTCATCCTCGGCAGCGTCTCGCAGAAAGTGCTGACCGAGGCGCGCACGTCCGTGCGTGTCGCGCGCGGCCGCGTTCAGGTTGAGCCGTCGCCGGTGCGTGTCGTCGTCGGCGTGGACGGCTCTCCCGGCTCCGAGGCGGCGGTGCGCGCCGTGGCGTCGCGCCGGTGGCCCCTGAGGAGCGAGGTGCGCGTCTGTATCGTCCAAGACCCGCTCGTCCCGACCCTGGTCGGGCACATCATCCCGCCGGTGGCGAAGTGGATCGAGGGGGCTAACGAGGCCGAGTCAGGGTGGTTGCAGAAGATCGCCGACGGGGCGCGGCAGCGCCTGTCCTCTGCCGAACTCATCGCCTCGACCTCGGTGCTGGCGGGCGATCCGAAGCGGGTGCTGGTCGAGGAGGCCGAAGCGTGGGGCGCTGACTGCATCTTCGTCGGCTCGATGGGCTTCAGCAACCGCGTCGAGCGGTTCCTCATCGGCAGCGTGTCGTCGGCGGTGGCCGCGCGCGCCCACTGCTCGGTCGAAGTCGTCCGCGAGCAAAAGCCCGAGTAGAGCGCTCCGGCCGACGGCGAACACTGAGTTGAAGCCGACGGGCGCAGGTTACGACGGGAGGCACAGATGGCAACGATGAGGGCGACGGTTTTTCACGGC
>DASVES010000259.1:0-5325 GCA_036380435.1 Pyrinomonadaceae bacterium
TTCGGCTGGCCCTACTGCTACTTCGACCCTCAACAGCGCAAGCACGTGCTCGCGCCGGAATACGGCGGGGACGGCGGGAAGGCGCAGGGCGTCTGCGCGCAGAAGAAGCAACCCGACCTGACCTTCCGCGCGCACTGGGCTCCCAACGGGATGACGTTCTATCGCGGCTCGACTTTTCCGGCGAAGTACCGCGGCGGCGCCTTTGTGGCCTTCCACGGCTCCCATGACAGAACGCCGACGCAGGCGGGCTATCGGGTGGCGTTCGTGCCGTTCGAGGCGGCTAAACCGGCGGGCCGCTACGAAGAATTCGCGACGGGTTTTGCCGGCGCGGGGCCGCTTGCGGCTCCTACCGAAGCGCCCCACCGGCCCATGGGAGTGGCGGTCGGCCCTGATGGGGCGCTGTACGTCTCCGATGACGTCAAAGGGCGGATTTGGAGAATCACTTACGTCGGCGGCGTCTGACCTCGGTTGCGAGTGAAGGCGAAGGGTGAGAGCCGCCTTTCGCCTTCACTAAATAGAGGAGAGGAATCACGCGACTGACTGCATGAGTGCTTATTCACCGGGAAGGAGTTGATATGAGTACGAGGGAGACGAAGACCGATGCGCGCGGGAGTGTTTCGACGAGGCCGAATTTTGTGTTCATCCTGGCAGACGATCTCGGCTACGCAGACCTCGGCTGCTACGGCGGCAGAGAAGACTGTTCGCCTAACCTCGACCGCATGGCGACCGAGGGTTTGATTTTTACCAACGGCTACGCCAACTCGTGCATCTGCTCGCCGTCTCGATTTGCGATTATCACGGGACGCTACCAGCATCGGCTTCGCGGCGGCTTTGACGAGCCGATTGGCAGCGTTTCGCCCGAACTCGGTTTGCCGCCCGAACAGCCGACGATGGCATCCTTGCTGCGCGACGCGGGTTACGCTACCGCGCTCGTGGGGAAATGGCATCTGGGTTCGCTGCCCTGGTTCAGCCCGCTCAAAAGCGGTTACGACGAGTTTTTCGGACACCGCACCGGGGCGGTCGATTTTTTCTCACACGCCGGTTTCGGCGGACACGATCTTTGGGAAGGCGACGAGGAGGTATTTAAGGAGGGCTACCTGACCGATCTAATGACCGACCGGGCGGTTGATTTTGTGAAACGCCAGTCGGCGGAAAAACCGTTTCTGCTCTCCTTGCATTACAACGCGCCGCACTGGCCGTGGGAGACGCGCGAAGACGAAGAAGAGTCGAAAAGAATCGGGAATAAAATCGCGCATCTCGACGGCGGCTCGGTGAAAACTTATCTGGAAATGGTTCGCGTGATGGATGAAGGCATCGGGCGCGTCCTTGAGGCGCTCGACGAAACGGGAGCGGGCGAAAACACGCTCGTCGTTTTTACGAGCGACAACGGCGGCGAACGCTTCTCTGACACCTACCCGTTGATGGGCAAAAAGTATGACCTGCTCGAAGGCGGCATCCGTGTTCCTTACGTCGTGCGCTGGCCTGCCAAGCTCCCCGCCGGTGAAACCTATGACCGTCTCGCCATCGGGATGGATTGGACGGCGACTTTTATCGCCGCCGCCGGTGTTACGGCGCATGCCGATTACCCGCTCGACGGCATTGATCTGTTCGGCGACGAAGTCGAGCGCAATCTTTACTGGCGAATGATTTACCGCAATCAAAAGGCGGTGCGTTCGGGCGTCTGGAAATATCTTTCCATCGAAGGCAACGAGTTCCTTTACGATTTGTCGCGCGACGAGCGCGAGCGCGCGAACATGCGATATCGAGAGCCGGAGAAGTTCGAGGAACTGCGGAAGGCGTATGCCGAATGGGACGCGAGTATGCCGCCGCGACCCGAAGACGCCGAGGTTCATTTAGAATACACCGCCGCAACGATGGCAAAGTCGGACGGTTAGTTCCGAGCGAAATCGCTTCCGAAAGTCTTCCGCTGTGGACGCACTCGCATCTCCACGCGCCCACAGCATCGCGACTTATGACAGGGCGATCAGGATGAATAGATGGAGACGACGCCAACATCCGACATAGAGCCGGAGGTCAACCAACCGGGACTTCGCGATTTGCGCGAGGCGGTGGCTAACCACCTCCGCCGGCGGCTGCCGGGTCGCGCGTCGCTCCGCGATGACGGCATCGCCGGGTTGAACAGCGCCGTCAGCAGCGTGCCCGACGGGATGGCGAGCGGCATCCTGGTGGGTGTCAACCCGATCTACGGCCTCTACGCCTGCATGGTGGGGCCGATTGCGGGCGGCCTCTTCTCCAGCACCCGGCTGATGATTATCGCCACCACGAGCGCCGCGTCGCTCTCCGCGGGTCAGGCGCTCGGCGGTCTGCAAGGAGAAGCGCGCGACAGTGCCCTGTTCCTCATGGTGGTGTTAATCGGCGCCTTGCAGGTTCTGTTCGGACTGTCGCGGACGGGGCAGTTGACCCGCTTCGTCTCTTACTCGGTGATGACCGGCTTCATCATCGGCATCGCGGTGCTGACGATACTCAGCCAACTCCCGACCGTCGCAGGCTACGAGCCGACGGCGGGTAACAATAAAGTCACACAGACTTTCAACCTGCTGTCCAACCTCGACCGCGTCAGCCTGTGGTCGCTCGCCGTGGCGGTCACCACCCTTGTGCTCGCCGTCACGCTGCCGCGCACACGGCTCGGCAACTACGGCAGGCTGGCGGCGATTATCGTCCCGTCCGTGCTCGTCGCGCTCTTCAGCATGGACAGCGTGGCCGTCGTCCGAGACATCGGCGAGATTCCCGGCGGCATACCGACGCCGCACCTTCCGTCGTTCTCCGGCCTTTCGTTCGACGTGGTGACGGGCGCGCTGGCCGTCTCGGTGATCATCCTCGTGCAGGGCGCGGGGGTCAGCCAGAGCGTGCCCAACCCGGACGGCTCCCGGCGCAGCACATCGCGCGACTTCATCGCACAGGGGGCGGCCAACGTCGCTTCGGGTTTCTTCCGGGGTCTGCCGGTGGGCGGCTCGCTGAGCACGACGGCGCTGACCGTCATCTCGGGAGCGCGCACACGTTGGGCGGCGATCTTCGCGGGATTGTGGATGGCGCTGCTCGTGGTGGGCTTCCCCGGCCTGGTGTCTTACGTGGCGATGCCCGCGCTCGGCGTGCTGCTGATCCTCGCCAGCGTCAGCACCATCAAGCCGTCGGAGGCGCTCTCGATCTGGAACACGGGCTGGCCGTCACGCCTGGCGAGCGTCACCACTTTCCTCTCAACGCTCCTCCTGCCGATTCAGGCGGCGGTCGGCATCGGGGTCGTCCTCTCCGCCCTGCTCTACGTGAACGAGTCCTCGACCGACATCTCGGTGGTCGAGCTGGTGAAGCGGGACGACGGATTAATCGAAGAACACAAGGCCCCCAAGCAACTACAGTCGAACAAGGTGACGGTGCTCGATGTCTACGGGCACCTCTTTTACGCGGGCGCGCGGACGCTGGAGCGGCTACTGCCCAAGCCCCGAGACGTACAGAGGCCGGTGGTGATCCTGCGTTTGCGCGGACGCACCACCTTCGGCGCGACCCTTCTGGAAGTGCTGTCCAACTATGCCGACAAGCTACAGGAAGCGAACGGCCGGTTGTATCTCACGGGAATCAGCGAGGGGGCGCGGGAACAAGTGGTGCGGACAGGCAAGTTCGGCCCGAGCGGCCCCGTGCAAGCCTACGAAGCGACTGCCGTCCGCGGGCAATCGACAGAGGAGGCGGTCGCCGACGCGAGGACGTGGCTGGTCAGCAAGAGCGCAGACGCCTCGCCCGACGATGCGTCAAGCTCAACGCGCGAAGGTGAAGCCGGATGAGCGCGCCCGTCCCGCTCCCCGAAGCGACGACCGATACCGAGTCGCGGTGGAGCAGGCTCCGTAAAGATACGGTCGCCGGGCTCGTCAACGCCGTCGTGAGCGTCCCCGACGGGCTGGCCTGCGCCGCCCTCGCCGGCGTCAATCCGGTTTACGGACTCTACACCAGCATCACCGCGCCGATTGGCGGAAGCCTCCTGGTGAGCGCGCAACTGATGCAGATCGCTACCACCAGCGCCTCTGCATTGGCCGCCGCGCAAGCCATTGCGAGCTATCCGGCGCAGCAGCGCGACGCGGCACTGTTCCTGCTGGTCGCGATAGTCGGCGTGGTACTCGCCGTCTTTGGGCTGCTGAAGTTGGGACGGCTCGTGCGCTTCGTCTCGCACGCCGTGATGACCGGCTTCCTGATTGGCGTGGCGGTCGTCCTTGTACTCGACCAACTCGCCCCCTTTGTCGGCTTCCACCCGCGCGGCGCGAACGAGGTCGTGCAATTTGTTGACCTGCTGGCTCATGCCTCCCAGTTCAGCCTGCCGACGATCATCACGGGACTCGTCGCGCTCGGCATCTTGTTCGGGCTGGAGCGCACACGGCTTGCCACACTGTCTTCACTCTTCGCGCTCGTCGTGCCGACGCTCGCGGTGGCCCTGATAGGTTGGGAGAGCGTCGAGAGCGTCGCCCAGGTTAGCCCCATCCCGCGCGGCATCCCCGTGCCGGCACTGCCCGATCTGTCGCTGTTCACGCCCCAGTTGGTCTTGTCGGCGTTCGCCCTCGCGGTGGTCATCGCCGTTCAGGGAGCCGGGGTGAGCCAGAGCGTGAAGAACCCGGACGGGAGCCCGATAAGTGTGTCGCGGGACATGGTGGCGCAGGGCGCGGCGAACGTCGCGAGCGGGCTTTTTTCCGGCATCCCGGCGGGCGGCTCGGTCGGGCAGACGGCGCTCAACGTGACGGTCGGCGCGCGCAGCCGCTGGGCGGGCGTGCTGCACGGCTTGTGGATGCTCGTCATCGTTCTGCTCGTGCCGGGCCTTGTAGGTCAGGTGCCGATGGCGGTGCTGGCCGCGCTGATGATCATGGCGGGCATCAGCGCCATCAACTTCCGCGAGGCACGTTCGATCTGGAACACGGGCGGGGCGGCGCGCTGGTCAATCTCGGTGACCTTCGTGGCGACGCTGGTGCTCTCTATCCCGCTCGCGGTCGCCGCCGGCGTCCTGCTGACCGTCGTCCTCTATCTCAAGTCGTCGGCGAGCGACGTGAGGGTGCTGGAACTCGTCCGGTTGGACGACGGGCGCATCGCCGCGAGCAAGCCGCCCGCGCGACTGCCGGGCAATAAAGTGACGGTGCTTGACGTTGACGGGAGTCTGTTCTTCGCCGGGGCCCGCACGCTCTCGGAGGCGCTACCGACACCAGCGGGCGCGACGCGCCCCGTCGTCGTCTTGCGCCTGCGGGGATACACGAGCGTGGGCGCGACGCTCGTCGAGGTGCTCGACGACTACGCCGACGCGCTCGCCGAAGTGGGCGGGCGGCTTTACTTGAGCGG
>DASVES010000260.1:0-2180 GCA_036380435.1 Pyrinomonadaceae bacterium
CTTTATGTTCATCTTCCCGACCGCCTACTTCTTTCACACCGGCTACACCGAGAGCGTCTTCATGCCGTTAGTGTTCGGCGCTCTGCTGGCGGCGCGGAAGGAGCGTTGGGCGCTGGCCGGGGTCTTAGGCGCTTTCGCCGCGCTCACGCGCGTCAACGGGATGCTGCTCATCCCGGTGTTGGCTGTTGAGGCGTTCATGCAGTACCGGCGCGAGGGCGGCGGACGGTTCCGGCGCGAGTGGCTGTGGATGCTGCTCACGTCGCTGGGCTTCCTCGTCTACCTCTCGATCAACTACAGCGTGTGGGGAGACGCGTTCTACTTCCAGAAGGTTCTGGAGAAGTACTGGTACAAAAAACTGACGTGGCCGTGGGTCGGCATCGGCGGAACACTTAACGACGCGTTGAATCGCAGCCCGGCCGAGGCGCACATGCTCGGCGTGCAGGAGTTCTTCTTCATCGCGCTCGGGGCGGTGTGCACCGTCTGGGCGTGGCGGCGGCTGCGTCCGTCCTACGCCGTCTGGATGACGCTCAACTGGCTGCTGGTGACAAGCACCTCGCACGTCATGAGCACGCCGCGCTACATGCTCGGCATGTTTCCCATCTTCCTCATCTTTGCCCGGCTCGCGGAGGCGCGTCCCAACTGGGGCGCGATCATCACCGTCTGGTCGCTCACCTTCCTCGGCATCTTCACGGCCCTGTTCGTACAGGGTCACTGGGCGTTTTAGAGTGGGACGAGTGAAGAAGAGTGTGAGTGCTTTCAAAGCGCGTTGCAAAACTTTAGGGGCAGGGCAAGTCCGCGGCCCGCTTCCGGCAAAGGGAATTAACATGGATGGACAGGATTGACAGGATGAAGAAAGAGCTGATTTGAGATTTGAGATTTCAGATTTCAAATCGTCTCGTCCTGTCCGTCCTGCAAATCCTGTCCGTCCATGTTAATTGTTTTAGCAAGCGCGGGCCGCGGACTTGCCCTGCCCCTACAGTCGTGACGCACGCCGAGTGGTCTTGCAACGGACTCTTTGTTTTCAATTGAACGCAGAGGTGAGACGATGAAAAGAATGCTTACCGTAGTGATGGCACTTTCGGCGGCGGTCGTGTTCGCCGTGCTCTTCTGGCCTTCGAGAACCGGCGCGCAGCGGGAACAGGGGCGAGCATCGAATGTTGATCCGAAGCCCCTGCGGCCCGTCCACACCTACTCGATTGTCGCGCGCGACCCGGCGACGGGCGAGCTGGGCGTGGCCGTGCAGTCGCACTGGTTCTCCGTCGGGCAGCTCGTGACGTGGGCCGAGGCGGGCGTCGGCGCGGTCGCCACGCAGAGCTTCGTCGATCCGTCCTACGGCAAGCTCGGACTCGACCTGATGCGCGCCGGCCGCAGCGCCCCCGACACGCTCAAGTCCCTCGTCGCCGGCGACGACGGCCGCGACGTGCGGCAGGTGGCGATGATCGACGTTCGAGGGCACGTCGCCGCGCACACCGGCGCGAAGTGCATCGACGCGGCGGGCCACCACGTCGGCAAAGATTATTCCGTGCAGGCCAACATGATGTTGAATGAACGCGTGTGGCCCGCCATGTCGCGCGCCTTCGAGGAGACCCGAGGCGACTTGGCCGAACGCATGATGGCCGCCCTCGACGCGGCGCAATCCGTCGGCGGCGACATCCGCGGCAAGCAGTCGGCGGCCATCGTCATCGTCTCTGGCAAATCCACGGGCCGCCCGTGGGCCGACAAGACCTTCGATCTGCGCGTGGACGACCACGCGGAACCCCTGCGCGAGCTGCGCCGCCTCATCGGCTTGCAGCGCGCCTACAACCACATGAACGCGGGCGACCTCGCCGTCGAGCGCAAGGACAACGCCGGGGCGCTGCGCGAATACTCGGCGGCGCAAAAACTCGTCCCCGACAACCTTGAGATGGCCTACTGGCACGCCGTCGCCCTCGTCGGCATGAACCGCACCGACGAAGCCCTCCCCATCTTCCGCCGCGTCTTCTCCGCCGACCCCAACTGGCGCACCATGACCCCGCGCCTCGTTAAATCCGGCATCCTCCCCAACGACCCGAAGCTTATCGAGCGCATCACTAGAGAAGGGCAAAAGTAAAAAGGCAAAAGGCAAAAGTGGGGGAGCAGCGTTCGCGCACATCTTGGCAGGCACGTGCCTTGTCCCGCCTTCGCGGGCGTGTTACTTTCGT
>DASVES010000261.1:0-8682 GCA_036380435.1 Pyrinomonadaceae bacterium
CGTCTATCTGCCCGTCTTCCATGAGGGCGCGCTTTTCTACTTTGGCGACGGCCACGCCCTACAGGGCGACGGCGAGGTCTGCGGCTCGGGGCTGGAGACGAGCATGGACGTTGTCTTCCACTTCGAGTTGCGGAAGGGCAAGCGCATCCGCTGGCCGCGCATCGAGAACGACGAGTACATCATGGCGACGGGCAGCGTCCGGCCCCTGATGGACGCCTTTCGCATCGCGCAGATCGAACTCATCGACTGGCTCGTCGCCGACTACGGCTTCGACAAGTGGGAGGCGCTTCAGGTCGTCTCGCAAGTGGGCACGACGCGCGTGGCGAATGCCGTTGACCCGAATTACACGGTGGTGGCCAAGTTTCCGAAGAAGTATTTGCCGAGGCCCGGCGCGCCTTCAAATTGAGGCCGGGGTTGACTCAACTCACCGCAGAGGCGCAGAGGACGCAGAGGAAGCGCGGAGGCTTGACGCTTTCACTCGACGGTGGGTGTAAGCGTCAACCCTCTGCGTAGTCTCTGCGTCCTCTGCGCCTCTGCGGTGAGTCCCACTTCCCCTATGCTCAATTAGGGGCCATCACGCTCGCCGCGTCAGGGCAACCCCGCGCCAAACACTTTGTCGAAGAAGCGGGCCGTCGCCGTGTTCACGCGGAGCCAGTTGGCGTGACGCATGAAGTGATGCGTGTCGTCGGGGATGATTAGCTCCTCGAAGGGCACGCCGGCGCGCTCAAGCCTGCGGGCGAGATCGACCGTCTGGCTGAAGCGGACGTTGCGGTCGTCGTCGCCGTGGATGAGCAACACGGGCGAGCGCCACTTCGAGACGGAGGCGACGGGCGAAGAATTCCACGCGATGTCTAAAGCGGCCTGCGTGTCGGGCGCTTTCTCGTAGCGGCCTTCGAGCAAACTTTGCGCTCGCTCGGCCGTCCAGTTGTGGACGCCGTGGATGTCCACGCCGGCGGCGAACAGGTCGGAATCGCGCGCGAGCGCGAGCGCCGTGAGGAAGCCGCCGTAGGAGCCGCCGTAGACGCCGATACGTTTGCCGTCAACCTGTGGGAGCGAGCGCAGGTACTCGCCCGCCGCCTTGATGTCCTGATACTCGGCCGCGCCCTGCGCGCCCGCGCTTGCGGGCCGGTGGAAGTCGTAGCCGTAGCCGATGCCGAGCCGGTAGTTTATAGAGAGCACGACGTAGCCGCGGCTCGCCAGATATTGATTGAGGGCGTAGGCGTTCGAGTAGTAGTCCGAGTAGTGCCAGCCCAGAAGCATCTGCCGGGGCGGGCCGCCGTGGACGTAGACGACCGCCGGCTTCTTCGCCGCGCCGCCGCCGCCCGGCCGCTCGAAAAGCTGCGCGTGTACCTGCACGCCGTCCGGGGCCTTGTAGACGACCTTACGCGGCGTGACGAGATGGGCGGCGGGGAAGTCTGCGCTCACGCGGTCTTCGGCGAGCACGCGAAGGGGGCCGCCGGCCCAAGGGACGACCGCCGGGAGCGGCGGGCGCTGCGGCGTCGCGCTGATGAGGACGACGTGGCGGCCGTCGCCCGTCACGACGGGCGCCCACTCAAGCCCGTCGCCGGGCGTCAGCACCTCGGGCGCGGCGCGGTCAACGCTCACGCGCACGACGTGCCGGCGGTCGATGTCGTCGGCCCCGCGTCCGGCGTTGCCGGCGAAGACGAGGTGGCGGCGGTCGGGGCTGATGGAGACGTGCTCGGCCATGTAGTCGCCGGGCGTAAGCAGTGTTGGCTCGCCGCCGCGCTCGGGGATCGAGTAGAGGTGCGGCCAGCCGTCCATGTAGGAGAGAAAAACGATGCGGCCAGCGGCGGCCCAGTGGAGATTCACGCCGCCGTGCGTGGAGGGCGGCGAGCCGCGCAGGCTGTTCGGACTCTTCCAAAGTTGGCGGCCTTCGCCCGTCGCGGCGTCGGCCGTCCAGATGGCCCAGCCTTGCGGGCGCTGTTCGAGAATGGCCTCGGGCGCGCCGCCGGCGCCGGGGCGACGGACGAAGGCCACGGAGCGGCCGTCGGGCGACCAGCGCGGTGAGGAGTCGCGCGAGGTCGAGGGCGCGAGCCAGAGTATCGGCTGCGAGTCGTTGGTGTAGACGCCGACGAAGGCGTGGTCGCCGCGTGATGAGATGAAGGCGAGGCGCGCGGCGTCGGGCGACCACACGGGAGAACCCGGCTCTCCGCGCGCGCTGAACATCTTCTTCGCCTGCGTCGAGCCGTCCGTGGGTGCGACCCACAGCCCACGATCTTTCGCGAAGACCACGCGGTCACCTTTAGGCGAGACGACGGGTTCGTCACCGTCGGCGAGGAGCTTCGGCTCGCCGCCCGCGAAGGCGACGCTCCAGATTTGCACCTTCGTCGCGACGGGGCTTGACGCGGGGTTGACGGGCACCGTGTCGTCCCAGTTCGACGAGTGCTCGCCGCCGCGAACGTAGACGACGAAGCGGCCGTCCGAAGAGACTTGCAGACTCGTGATTTCCTGTCCGTCGTCCGCGTCGTAGTTGGTGAGACGGCGCGGGCGAAAGTCCGGCCCCTCGGCCACGTAGACGTTTCGCCGGCCGCGCTCGTTGAAGGCCCACGCGACGCGCGAGCCGGCGGCCGAGGCCGTCAGCTCGTTCGGAAACGGATAGCCGCGCACCTGTTCCATGGTGAACGACTGCCCCGCGGCGCGGGGGACGAAGGCCGCGAGCAACAGGATGAAGAGGAACGGTGCGCGACGGCGCGCGGGTGCGAAGGCGGTGCTCATGAGTTCGGCTCCTGGGGCTGTCTGTAAAGCGGCGTCACGAATCCAAACACAGCCGACGCGCAAAGCGCAAGAGCGACCGGCGCGGCTGCCGCTATTTTTAGTTGTGCGTGCGGTAAGGAAGATTCACCGCAGAGGCGCAGAGGACTTGGGAAGGCAAAAGTAAAAAGGCAAAAGGCAAAAGTGAGAAGGCACATTGTCTCTTCACTTTTGCCTTTTTCCTTCCTCCGCCCTCTGCGCCTCTATCCAGACATGGAATTGAGAACCGCTCTCATTGTTATTTCGGGATGGGAACCGGGTCTGACTCTTCGCAGCCGTCAACCACCGGGTGCAGAGTCCAGCGGTTCGGCGGCTCCATCTGGTCGATCTGCACGTTCGGGTCGAAGGGCTTCTTGGTCTCGCCGCAGAAGTCGAGCAGGAAATTCTTGAAGGCGTCAACGGTCAACGCGTCGCTGCCCTCGTCGAACGGATTCGCGTGGTCGACGCCGGGCTGCAACTCCGGACGAAGGTTTAACTTCTGGACGTACTTGACGGGGTGAATCTCGTTCCAGCCGGGCGTGTGGCCGGTGTCGTAGCACCAGTCGCCGCGGACGAGGATGTAGTCGTGGCCCACCTCCAGGTCGCCGTCTTCAAGCCCCGCGTCGTGCGGGTCGCCTTCCCCGCTCGCCGCCCAGACTATCGCCAACGCGGCCGCCGATAACAGCAGCGCAATCAGGCAGATGATCCAGCCGATGATCGGGATGGCGCAGATGGCGCTCAGGCCGGTCAGGATGGGGACGATCACCTTCAGGGCCGTGCAGACGTTCTCGATGCGGTCGCCTTCGAACTCGCAGTGGAGGACGGGCGTCCCGTCGAACTGCCCGTGCTCGTCCTCGGAGGGGTAGACCTTGAAACCCAGCTCGGGATACACCTGGCTCGCGAACTGCTCCGTGATGAGAAAGCCCTGGGCGTTGTCGTTCTGCTGCTGGGCGAGGGTGGCGCTGGGCAGGTGCGGGGACAGCAGGATGTTGACGCTGTAATCGTTGTCGATGTTTTCCGGGAACGGCTTGTTGAAGCCGGGCGGCTCCAGCCCGACCACGCGGCCGATGGCGCACATGTCGTGTCCGAGACAGATGAGCTTGCCGCCGAGGAGGTAGTTGCAGACGTCGAAGATGGCCATCATGCCGCCGGCGGCCGCCAGCGCCGCCCCGACGAGACCGCCCCCGAAGAACGAGGCTAGGATAATGCCGAGCACGGCGAGGATGCCTCCGGCAATCCCGACGGCCGAGCCGAGGCCGGTGTAGTCCTGCGTAGGGACGCAATGTGTGTGTTGTACGTATGGCATCGCCTTATCCCTCCACCGTCAGGGTCACGCCGCCGACGAGCCGGTTCCGGTCGTCGAAGGCGTGGACGTTGAATGTTTCCTGCCCCCGGAAGTCGTCCTCGGGCGCGGTGACGACGACCGTGATGAGCTGCTCGGCGTCCGGCAGGAGCGCGACCTCCTGCGGGCGTATCTCGACCGACCAGCCGGGCGGGACGAGGAAGTTGTTCGCGCCGTGGCGCTCGATGGCCTCGCGCAACTTCTCGTTGCGCTCGTCCTGGGTCATCTCCGGCGTCTTGGCGGGCGGCTGATCCTTGCAGGGCGGCGGGGGCGGCGGCTTGTAATTGTCGGCCGCCAGCCGAAAGACGCCCGCGCGGTCGGTGTCGTTGCGCAGGGGAAACTCGAAGGTCGCGCGCGGCGAGTTGAGCTTCTTCACGTCGGTGTTCTCTTGCCCCTCATTGTTCTTGGGGTTGGCGTCGTCGCCCCAGATGAGGTTGACGAGCATGCAGTAGTGGCCCGGCGCGGCCGGCGTCTTCCAGTTCACCACGGCCGTCGCCGGGTGCCCGAACGCGCCCTTGACGGGGACGGTGACTTTCGTCTCGCCGATGGCGACGTGCTTCTGGCCGATGCCGAAATTCAGGTAGGAGAATTTGACGGGCATGTGGACTGCCGGCGCGTCCGTCGAGCCGTTCCAGATGCGCGCGCGCACCTCGTAGGTCGTGTCGGGCTTGAGGGCGTGCGAGTTGACGCTCAGCCCGTTCTCGAACAACTCGATGTCGGGGTTGTTGTAAGTCACGCCGAGGCCGAGCGACTTGAGGTACTTCTGCGAGTAGATGAGCGGGTCGGGTCGCTTGTAGACCTTCGCCGGTATCCGCATGCAGCGGATGGGCGACTGGCCCCGGCGCCACTTGCGCCGGTTGCAACGGCGCAGCCAAAGTTGACAGAGCAGACGCAGGAAGCGCGGCCATGCGAAGACCCATCCGTAGAGCAAAAACTTGAGGACGTTGAGGAGCGTCCGGCAGATGTAGCGCCATTGCCTTTCACATTTGTTCATCTTTGACCTCCGGTGAACGAGCGGATTTGCGCGGCATAGTGAGAGGTAATAATCCGTCAAGTCAAAGGGGGATGAGTGTCCGGCGAGCGAGGGTTCTCGCCGGCGGGGGAGCGAGCGAGGTTGAGCGCCAGCACATTATTCCCGTTGAAAACGGATGTCAATAACCGGCCTTGACCACGCCGCGCTTTAGTTCCATTCGTCCTACCCGCAATTCGAATATCACTTTAGAATGTGCTTTCACATAGAAGCGTCTTCACGTCGCGACATCCGAGGTCAGCCGACCACGATGAGACACATCAAAGTCTTCACTTTTCTTCTGCTCCTGCCGCTCGGCGCCGCTCGCGCCCAGCAGCAGAACCTCGCGCGCCATGTTGATCCCTTCGTCGGCACGGCCGCGCACGGCCACACCTTCCCCGGCGCGACCCTCCCGTTCGGCATGGTGCAACTCAGCCCCGACACGCGTCTCACCGGCTGGGACGGCTGCTCCGGTTATCACTACTCGGACAACATCGTCTACGGCTTCAGCCACACGCACCTGAGCGGCACCGGCATCTCCGACTACGGCGACATCCTGCTCATGCCGACCGCCGGCCCCCCGCGCCTCCACGCGACCGACGCCGCCGGCCGTCCCGAAGGCGGCTACGCCTCGCGCTTCACACACCGCCGCGAGCGCGCCTCGCCCGGCTATTACTCCGTCCGTCTCGACGACGAGCGCATCCTCGTCGAGCTGACGGCGACGGCGCGCACGGGCCTGCACAAATACACCTTCCCGCGAACCGCCGCCGCCAACGTCACACTCGACCTCGCGCACCGCGACAAGGTGCTCGACTCGGAGCTGAGAGTCGTCGGCCCGCGCTCGGTCGTCGGCTTCCGCAGGTCGGAGGCGTGGGCGAAAGATCAGGTCGTCTACTTCGCCGCCGAGTTCTCGCGGCCGTTCACCTCATACGGCATCGCCGCGGGCGGCGAGCTTAAGCCAGAGACGACCGAGGCGCGCGGCGCGGACGTGCGGGCCTTCTTCCGCTTCGACGCGCGCGACGGCGCGCCCGTGCTGGTGCGCGTCGGCATCTCCGCCGTGAGCGTCGAGGGCGCGCGCCGGAATCTCGAAGCGGAGATCAATCACTGGGACTTCGAGCGCGTGCGCCGCGAGGCCGACGCCGCGTGGGAAAAGGAGTTGAATAAGCTACAGGTACGGGGCGGCACGCGAGATCAGCTCAGGAACTTCTACACCGCGCTCTACCACGCGATGCTCGCGCCCAACCTGTTCACTGACACGGACGGCCACTATCGCGGGCGCGACGGGAGAATCCACCGTGCCGAGGATTTCACCAACTACACCGTCTTCTCGCTCTGGGACACCTTCCGCGCCGCGCACCCGCTCTACGCCATCATCGACCGCCGCCGCACGCTCGACTTCATCCGCACCTTCCTCGCGCAGTATGAGCAGGGGGGCCGTCTGCCTGTGTGGGAACTGGCCGCCAATGAGACCGACACGATGATCGGCTATCACGCCGTCTCGATCATCGCCGACGCCGCCGCGAAAGGCATCGACGGCTTCGACCTTCGGAAAGCTTTCGAGTCGATGAAGCACAGCGCCCGTCTCAAGCACTTCGGCCTGTCTTCTTACGCCGAGCGCGGTTTCGTCAGCGCCGAGGACGAGCCGGAGTCCGTCTCGAAGACGCTCGAATACGCCTACGACGACTGGTGCGTCGCGCAGGTCGCGCGCCTCAGTGGGCGTGATGACGACTACCACGAATTTATCGCGCGCGCGCAGTCGTACAAAAACCTCTTCGACCCGCAGACCGGCTTCATGCGCGCCCGCCGGAACGCCGACTGGGCCGAGCCGTTCGACCCGCGCGAGGTCAACTTCAACTTCACCGAGGCGAACTCGTGGCAGTACACCTTCTTCGCCCCGCACGACGTGAGCGGCCTGATGCAAATGATGGGCGGGCGCGAGGCGTTCGCGCGCAAGCTCGACGAGATGTTCGCCGCCGACTCTCGCACCACGGGCCGCGAGCAGGCCGACATCACCGGCCTCGTCGGCCAGTACGCGCACGGCAACGAGCCGAGCCACCACGTCGCCTATCTCTACAATTTCGCCGGCCAGGCGTGGAAGACCCAAAGGCGCGTGCGGCAGATCATGGACGAGTTTTACCATCCGACGCCCGACGGCCTCATCGGCAACGAAGACTGCGGGCAGATGTCGGCGTGGTATATCTTCAGCGCCGCCGGCTTCTACCCCGTCACGCCGGGGTCGCCCACCTACGTTATCGGCTCCCCGCTCTTCGAGGAGGTCAAATTCAACCTCGAAAACGGCCGAGAGTTCGTCGTCCGCGCCGAGGGCGTCTCGGCGCAAAACATGTACGTTCAGTCCGCGACCCTCGACGGCAAGCCACACGGCAACTCGTATTTCACACACGCCGACATCATGCGCGGCGGCCGACTCGTCTTTCGGATGGGCGCGCGCCCGAACAAGGCGTGGGGCGCTGGCTACGCGGAAGCGCCGGTCGCGCGGATTGACGGTGGGGCGTCGGTCGTGCCCGTCCCCGTAGTCCGCGCCGGGGGCGACGCGTTTCGCTTGCGCGCCGAGGTGAGGCTGCAAGCGGCGTCGCCCGAGTTGAAAATCTTCTACACCACCGACGGCTCCGAGCCGGACGCGCGCTCCACGCCTTACCGCGCTCCGTTCCACATCGAACAGCCGACGACGATCAAAGCCGTCGCCTTCGACGCCGGAGGCGCGCGAAGTCGCCCGGCGGTCGCGCGTCTCCAACGCATCCCGAATGATTGGGCGGTGCGCGTCGTCTCGAAGTACGACCCGCAGTACACGGCGGGCGGCCCGGTGGGACTTATCGACGGGCGGCGCGGCGGCGCGAACTTCCGCACGGGCGCGTGGCAGGGCCACCGTGGGGACTTCGAGGCGGTGATCGATCTGGGACGGGTGACGAACGTGTCGAAGGTCGGCGCAGGGTTTTTGCAGGACGTGCGGTCGTGGATTTGGATGCCGACCAGAGTCGAGTTCGATTTGTCGCTCGACGGCGCGAGCTACGAGCGCGCCGCCTCGGTCGAGACTGACGTGCCCGTGCGCGACGAGTCGGTGATGGTGAAAGACTTCGTGCGCGAGTTCGCGCGCAAGCGAGCGCGCTACTTGAGGGTCAGGGCTTACAACTACGGGGTCATCCCGGCGTGGCATCCGGGGGCGGGAGACAGGGCTTGGGTGTTTGTGGATGAGATCATCGTTGAGTGATGCCGCGTCGGACAGGTGAAGTAAAAAGGCAAAAGTAAAAAGGCAAAAGTGAGGAAGCGTCTCGCCTCTTCACTTTTGCCTTTTGCCTTTTTACTTTTGCCTTAACTTTTGCCTTAACTGAGCTACTTGCCGCCCTTCGGCGTCGAAGTCTTCGACGTGAGCTGCACGCCCGTGCCCTTGGCATAGCGCGAGCCGATGATGCGAACGTAGTTCTGCGTCTCATTGTAGGGCGGGACGCGGCGGCCATACTTCATCACGGCCCCCTCGCCCGCGTTGTAGCCGGCGAGCACGAGGTCAACCCGGCCGTTGAAGAGCCGGAGCAGGTCGCGCAGGTAGCGCGTGCCGCCCATGATG
>DASVES010000262.1:0-3671 GCA_036380435.1 Pyrinomonadaceae bacterium
TCTCCTCGGGAAGCGTCGCGCCGCCCGTCACGAACGCCCAGAACTTCAACCCGAAGCGGCGATGGACACGCCGGAACGTCCACCACTTCCGCAAGGGATGCGCGCCCTTCGCGCCTTCGAGCGCCCTCGCGAAAGCGTCACCACGGCCGCGCGCGGCCTCGTGTCGCTCCACGTGCTCGCGTAGCGATTCAAGCATTCGCGGCACGGCGACGACTACAGACACGCGCTCGCGTCGAATGGTCTCAACCATCTCGGACGGGTTGAGCGAGTTCTGAAAGTGAACCTCGCCGCCCAATAGTTGCGGCACGAAGATGCCCATGAACTGCCCGAAGACGTGGCTCAGCGGCACGAGGTTCAGAAACCTGATGGGATGGAACGGGCGCTCCCATTTGATGTAACGATTGATCTCCTCTTCGAGCGGCCCGAGGTTGGCGAGAAAGTTTCGGTGCGACAACAACACACCGCGCGGCTCGGCCGTCGTCCCCGACGTGAAGATGATCTCCAGCAGATCGTCGGGCGCAACCTCCCGCGCGAAAGCTTCGGCGCTATGTCGCGCCGTCGTCTCCTCCAGCCCTTCGAGCAACAGGGAGGGAACGTCCGCGAGGCCGCGCCCGCGCTCGGCCGTCTCGGCGTCGAGCAAGATAAGACGCGGGGTGGTCTGTTCGCCGACGCGCGCAACGAAGTCCGGCGCGCTCTCCACATCTAGCGGCACGACCACCACGCCGGCGAGCGAGCAGCCGAGGAAGGCCGCGACCCACTCCGGGCCATTAGCCGCCCACAGCAACACGCGCTCGCCCCGACCCACGCCCCGCGCCTCAAGCTCTCGCGCGAAGCTATAAGCGGCCCGCGCCACACGCGCGTAGCTCCAACGCGCCTGCCGCAGCCCGCGCCTTGAAGCATAAGCCGTCTCCTCGCCCCGCCGCGCGAAATCCTCCACATAGCTGTTGATGTTTGCACGCATCGAGTCCACGACGATTGTGCAACTCGCCTGCCACGTTGTCGAGCCAACCCTGCGGGCACTTGGGCCGGCGCGGGCTGACAAGTCGCTCCGTCATTTGGATGATATTAACTGCGTCGGGCGTGCGCGGCCGGCGCGAGGAATTCAGGGGCAGAAACTTCCATCCTCTCACGGCCCTGTGCTAGTATCCCCGGCTAATGGAACTGGTCGAGAAAGCACGCATCATGGACGGGCCGCGGATCAACCGGGCGCTGGCGCGGCTGGCGTCGGAGATCGTGGAGGAGAACCACGGGGCGGGGCTCCTGTACCTCGTCGGCATTCAGCGGCGGGGCGTGCCGCTGGCTAACCGCTTGGCCGATAAGATCGCCGACCTCGAAGGCGAGCGCCCGCCCGTCGGCGTGCTCGACATCACGCTTTATCGCGATGACCTCTCGACCGTCGGCGCCAACCCCATCGTCAATCGCACCGATCTGCCCGTGGACGTGGACGGCAAGAACGTCCTGCTCATCGACGACGTGCTCTACACCGGCCGCACCATCCGTGCCGCGCTCGACCAGTTGATCGACTTCGGGCGGCCCCTGCGCGTGCAGCTCGCCGTCCTGGTTGACCGCGGCAAGGAGCACCGCGAGCTTCCGATACAGGCCGACTTCGTCGGCAAGTTCGTGCCGACGAAGCGGAGTGAGATCATCAAAGTTCTCCTCAACGAGTTCGACGGGGAGGAGGGGGTGGCCATCGTCGAACGGCCCCCCGCGGAAGGGGAGTGAGACGGGCGGCTCCGACGGGGCCGCCTTTTTTTATCAGAAAATTCATTTAGTGATGAGTGATAAGTGATGAGTGATGAGAAAAGACAGAAGACGGATGCCTTTTCTTATCACTTATCACTCATCACTCATCACCTGTTCTGTTGGAGAATCTGGTAGTGCTCAGAAACCTGCTCGGGATACGCGACCTGTCGGCCGAGGAGATCACGCACATCCTCGACACGGCGGAGACTTTCCGCGGCGTCTCCCAACGCGAGATCAAGAAGGTGCCCGCGCTGCGCGGACGCACCGTCATCAACCTCTTCTTCGAGCCTTCGACGCGGACGCGCACCTCCTTCGAGATCGCCGGTAAACGCCTGTCGGCCGATGTCATCAACATCAGCGCGTCTTCGTCGAGCGTGTCGAAGGGCGAGACGCTGCTCGACACGGCGCGCAACCTTGAGGCGATGGCCCCCGACCTCATCGTCATCCGCCACCCCTCCTCGGGCGCGCCGCAGCAGCTCGCCCGCGTCTGTCGCGCCGGCATCATCAACGCCGGCGACGGCGCGCACGAGCACCCCACACAGGCGCTCCTCGACGCGCTCACCATCCGCCAGCAGAAGGGGCGCATCGACGGCCTCAAGGTCGCCATCCTCGGCGACATCCTCCACTCGCGTGTCGCCCGCTCCAACGCGCACCTGCTCACCAAGCTCGGCGCGCGTGTCTCCGTGGCGGGGCCGGGCACGCTCGCGCCGCCCGCATTCGCCTCGCTTGCGGGCGATGGGAGTCTGCTGCGCGTCGAGCGGCGGATGGAAGATGCCATCGAAGACGCGGACGTCGTTGTGGTCTTACGCATCCAGCGCGAGCGGCAGGAGTCGGCCTTCTTCCCCTCCTTGCGCGAGTACGCCGTCCACTACGGACTGAATTTGAAGCGCCTGTCGCTGGCGAAACCCGACGCCATCGTCATGCATCCGGGGCCGATGAACCGCGGCATCGAGATCGCTTCGGACGTGGCCGACGGCTCGCGCTCGCTCATCCTCGATCAGGTCTCGAACGGCGTCGCCGTCCGCATGGCCGTCCTCTACCTCCTCGCCGGGAGCACGGCGACGGTCGCCGACGCCGCGCCGCCGCAAATCGAACCGACCAAGCCTCAAACGGCCGCGCCCGAAGAGCCGCTCCAGAGGGCCGCCTTGAGCGCCGTGCCGACGGAGAGGGCCGAGTGACCGGCGGCGTTTGATTCATACGTAAACGATGAGACTGCTAATCGCTAACGGATACGTGATCGACCCGACGCAGGGCGTCAACGCCGGCCGCGACCTGTTCATCGAAGACGGCCGCGTCGTCGGACTGCTCGGCCGCGGCGAGTCGCGGCCCGAGGGCGCCGAAGTTTTCGACGCCACGGGACTCGTCATCGCCCCCGGCTTCATCGACATGCACGTCCACCTGCGCGAGCCGGGGCAGGAGTACAAGGAGACGGTCGCGTCGGGCGCGGCGGCCGCCGTCGCGGGCGGCTTCACGAGCGTTTGCGCGATGCCGAACACCGACCCCGTCAACGACAACCCCGCCGTCACCGCCTTCATCATCGAGCAGGCGCAGGCCGCCGGGTTTGCCAACGTCTTCCCCGTGGGCGCGATCACGAAGGGGTCGCGCGGCGAAGAGCTGGCCGAGATGGGCGAGATGAAGCGCGCCGGCATCGTCGCCGTCACGGACGACGGACGGCCCGTCCCCACGCCCGGCATGATGCGCCGCGCGATGGAGTACGCGCGCGGCTTCGACCTGCCCGTCATCGACCACTGCGAGGACAAGTCGCTTTCGGCCGGCGGCGTGATGCACGAGGGCGACTGGTCTCTGCGTCTCGGCCTGCGCGGGATGCCGGCGCTCGCCGAAGAGTCGGACGTGGCGCGCGACTGTGCGCTCGCCGAGTTGACGCTCGCGCGACTCCACATCGCACACGTCTCGACGCGCGGGGCCAT
>DASVES010000263.1:0-9124 GCA_036380435.1 Pyrinomonadaceae bacterium
TGCTGGCGCAGTTGGTCGATGATGGAGCGGATGGCGGGGGCGAGTTTGCCTTCGGGGGCAAGCTCCAGATACTTCTCGTAGGCGGCGACGGCCTCTTTCCACTTTTCGAGTTTTTCGTAGGCGGCGCCGAGCAGTTGGTAGAGCGCCGGCTCGGTGTCGGAGAGCTGCGCGACGGCCTTGCGGAAGTGTTCGACCGCTGCCTCGTGGTCGCCTTTGTCCGTGAAGACCAACCCCAACCCCGCGTGGGCCTCGGGCTGGAAGCCGCGCCCCTCGCGGACGGCGCGCTCGAAGGCGGCGATTGACTCGTCGTACTCGGCCAGCTCGCGCAGGATGCGCCCCTCGACGGCCGACGCCTCGGGGTACGAGGGGCGGAGGCGGCGCGCGGCGGCGAGTGCTTCAAGCGCGGCATTGTGGTCGTCGTCGGCCGCGAGAGCGCGCGCGAGGCCGACGTGGGCGGCCGGGTATCTCGGACGCAGCTTGAGCGCGCGGCGGTAAAGCTCTTTGGCCTGTGTGCGCCCCTCGGCGCCTTTCGCGGAAAGTTCTTCGGCCTGCTGGAAGAGCAGCTCGGCCTCGTCGGTCGTCGGGGTGAGTCGCACCTCGATTGTGCCGCGCTGCGTGGGCAGGAGCGCGAGCGTGCGCTCACTGAAGCCGCGCGCGCGGACACGCAGCGTGTGCCGGCCCGCCGAGACGTTCTTGACGGCGAGCGAGCCGGCGTCGTCGGTGACGCCGTGGCGCACCTCGTCGAGCCAGACGACGGCCTTCGGCTCGGTCTTGACGGTGAGCGACTTGTCGGCGGTCTTTTTCGGCGCGGCCGTCGGTGTTGCCGCCGCCGTGGTCTTAGCGCCCTTCGCGGCCTTCTTTTTTTGCGCCGGCGCGGTCGCGGAACAGATGATGAGGGCGCCGCTGACGAGCGCGGGCAGTAGTAGTAACGTCGCGCCCGCGCGGGACGGCGCGCGCCGAAGTCGCGACAGTGTCTCTCTCCATTTCGTCATACTCACGCTTCTCTCCACGGCGTCACACTTATTCCTCTTCTTCGTCGTTCGCGACGCGGCGCGCGCGCACCGTGTCGCCGGCCTGACCGGCCGAGACGGCGCGCGCGCCGACCTCGGGGCGGAAGCGTCCCTGCTCGTCGTAGAGGCGTCGGTACTGCAAGCCGTTTCGCACCACGCCCTGCACGTAGCCGCGTGTCTCGCGGAAGGGGACGGCCTCGGTCCACTCGTCCATCTCGGCGGGCAGCGAGGCGCGCCACGCCACGGCGCGACCCGGCCCCGCGTTGTAGGCGGCGGCGACATACTCGATGCGGCCGAAGCGGTCGAGCTGTTCGCGCAGATAGGCGGTGCCGAGCTTGATGTTGAATGGCGCGTCGTAGAGCGCCTCGACGCTGATGGCGCGCTCAGAGCCGACGCGTCGCGCCATCATCCGCGCCGTGCCGGGGATCAACTGCATCAGCCCGTGCGCGTCGGCGTGCGAGGAGACGCGCGGGTTGAAGACCGACTCCTGCCGGATGAGGCCGGCGACGGTGTAGGGGTCGAGGTTGCGCGCGCGCGACTCTTGCACAATGGCGTCCCAGTGGACGAGCGGGTAGAAGATGTCCCACTCATCGGCCGTCAGCTCCGAGACCTCCATCTGCGAGTAGTCGGGGAAACTGCGCGCGAGGACGCGGAAGGCTTCGAGATTTTCGCCGCGCGAGCGATGAACTCGCGCCTTCGCCAGACTCAGGCGCGGGCTGGCCGGGGCGGAGCGCAGCGCCGCGTCGAGTTCGGCGTGCGCGAGGTCGGAGAGACCGGCGAGGTCGAGTTCTTCGGCGCGTGCGCGGGCCGAGTCTTCGGCGGGGCCGGCGTGCTCCTCGGCGACGTTGACGTACTTGAGGTTGGCGACGGCGCGCGCGACGGGTGAGTCGGGGGCGAAGTTGGTCGCCCGCGCCTGCCCGCCGCTATTGCGCGTCATCTGGTCGAGGCGTTGGCGTGAGAGATGGCCGTACCAGTTGGCCTCGTAGCGGTCGAGCATCGCCTCGTAGATGGCGCGCGCTTCGGCGGTGCGGCCGGCGCGTTCGGCGTCGCGCGCCGCCCAGTAGCCGGCCTTGCCGCGGTTGTCGGTGTTGCGGCCGGCGTAGTCGGCGAGGTGTTCGATCAGGAGGCGGGACGACTCGGCGAAGTTCTTCGACTCGTGCGCGGCCCACGCCAGCTCGAACTGCGCGCCGGCCGTCTCGGGCGCGCCGGGGAAGGAGGCGACCGCGGCGCGGAAGAAGTCGAAGGCGTCGGCGGTGTTCTTCGCGTCGCGGGCCGCCGCGCCCGACTCGGTGAGCGCGCGCATCGTCCACGGACTCTTCGGGTGTGCGCGGCGCATCTCCTCCAGACCCGCGCGCAGCGACGGCCAGCTCTTCGCGCGTGCGTGCGCTTTCGCCAAGTTGTACTGCGCCTCGGCGCGCAGTTCTTCGGGAGCAGACAGAGCGCCGCTCAGGAAACTGACCGCCTCCGGCGTCCGCTTCGCATTGATGGCCGCCTGACCGGCGCGGATGCGCGATTCGGGTGTGGCCCTGTCAGGGAAGCGGGCGAAGGCGTCAGCGTAAGCGTTGGCGGCGGCGACGTGGCGGCCCGCGGCGAAGAGTTTGTCGGCGCGCGTCGCGGCCTCTTCGGCGGAGGCCGGCGCGGTCGTCGAGTTCAGGCGGGCGATGCCGGCCGCGGCTTCGCGCTCGGTGTCTTCAGAGACGGGCGCGTAGAAGTATAGACGGCGGTAAGCGCCGAGCGCGCGCGTGGGGTCGTTCGACTGTTCGTAGGCTTTCGCGATAAGGAGGAGCGCGTCGGCGTCGTCCGCGTCGGCGAGTTTTTTGAGGGTGACGGGGACGGCCGACGGCTGGCTGTCCTGAAGGATGAGCGCGGCGGCGCGCAGGGTTGCGGCGCGCGCACGCGGGGAGTCGGGGAAGTCGCGCGCCAGTTGCTCGAAGGCGGCGCGCGCCTCGACGCGCCGGCCGGCCTGCTCCAGCCAACCGGCGCGCATGAAGAGGGCGTGGTCATTGATGCGCGTGCGCTCGCGCACGTCGCGCGAGTCGAGCAGGGCGGCGGCCCCGGTGAAGTCGCCCGCCGCGGCGCGGACGCGTGCGCGCAGCACGCGGGCCAGCGCGCCGGTGCGCGTCCCCGCGTAGTCGCGCTCGATGGATTCGACGACCGACTCGGCGGGCAGCCCCGCGCCGCGCGTCAGCGAGCGCAGGCGCACGGCCGCTTCGGGGCCGTCCTGCGCGGCGGAGCGCTGCGTGGCGCAACTCGCGCTCGCGAGCGGCAGCGCGGCCGCCGCGGCGAGCAGGGCGAAGCTCGCCAGCAGGAACGTGGCGCGCTGGGAGAGATGAGCGCGTTGCTTCAAAGAATTTCGGTTCAATTCGTCACCCGGTCTTCCCTGGATTCGGTTCACGTTGGAGAGTATGCAAGTCTTCGGAGGTCGCGCGCAAACGCGCAGCCGCGATGATTCAGAGGGTGAGAATTTGATGCGGCCTCCGGCGAAGGCGGTTCGCCGCCGTGTGATTTCAGACGAGAAGAGCGGCGCGCGGGGAGGTGCCCCCGCGCGCCGCTTGGGTAGTTGTGGCGTTGTCGTCGTTCCGATTCGTCAGGCCGCCGCGCCGGGGTAGCCGGAGCCGAGCTTGGCGTCGTCGCCTTCGGCGAGCGTGCTGACGAGTTCGTGGTGGAAGTAGTCGTAGCGCCCGCCGACCTGCTCGGCGAAACGCTTGTCGTACATCTCGCGCGAGCGGTCGATGTCGTCGCGCAGGCGTCCGTAGATGTCGCCGGCGTCGCGGCCCTCGCGCACCTTCTGCTCGTTGTAGAGCTTGATCTCGGAGACGAGCAGGCGCGCGAAGCGTCGGGCGCGGTCGTGTACGGGGCGCTCCTCTTCGCTCACCTCGATGGGCAGGTCGGCGCCGGCGCGCCGGCGCATGGACGATGATTCCGCCTGTGGCGAGGCCGCGACGGGGGCGGTGGCGGCCGGCTCGAAGGCGGGCGCACTGTGGATGTCGCCGCGTCCAGTCCACGGGTCAGGCGCTTGCCCCTCCTGCTGCTGCTGCTGCTGCGCCGGCGCCGGCTCGTAGTCGGGTTCCGCCACGTACTCGGGCCGGGCCTCTTCTTCGTCGTCGGCCGGCGCGGGTTCGGCTTCGACGAACGGCTCCGGCTCGCGCGTTTCCACCGGCTCGGCCTCGACGGTGGGCGCCGTGGCGGCCGCCTCGGTGAACGAAGGCTCCGCGCTGACTTCTTCGACGCGCTCGGGCTGTGCCGGCGACTCGGACTCGCGCTCGCGTTGCGGGGCGGCCGCCACGGCCGAACCGGACTCACTGCCGCCGCCGCGTCGCGCCGCGACCAGATCGACGGCCATGCCGGAGACGCGGACGAGTGTCTCCAGAGCTTCGAGGTTGACGGCGTCGGCGTCCTGCTCGGCCGTGTCGGCGTAGAGCACGGCCACGGTCTTATCGCGCACGACGAGCGGGACGGCGATCAGACGCGCGGGCGGCTCGCCGCCGAAGTGTCCGTAGAGGCGGTTGTCTTCGGCGTGCGCGCCGGGCGCGCCGCTCCAGCTCTGACGCGAGCGCGCGGCCTCGGCGAGCAAGGTGTCGGAGGTGAGCGGCATCGAGAGTTCGCGCACCGAGTCGTCGCCCACGGTGCCTTCCATGCCGCGCGCGCGCCAGCCCGTGATGCGCTCGTTCTTGACGACGAAGAAGGCGACGCGCGGCGCGAAACTCGCCGCACGGTTGACGAGGGTGTTCAGAATCTCGCCCTGCGACTGCTGGCCCTGGATGTCCTCGACCGCCGCCTTGATAATGGCCACGTCGCTCGAAGAGCGCGCGCGCGAGGAGCCTTCGGCCGCCGTCTCGATGCCGGCGTTGCGCGCCTGTCGCAAGTGGTCGGCGATGGCGACGGCGACGGGGGCGTCCGACTGCGCGTCGGCCGACAGCCGCTCGGAGAGGCGCTCGAACGCCTGGTTGAATTGATCGCGGAGACGCGCGAACTCCTCGCGCACCCCGCTCAGTCGGCTCTCGACGTAGCCCTCGATGTCTTCGCGCAGGCTCTGTTCCAGGTCTCGGCTAGGCAACTTTTTGGTCTCCTTCGTCGGATGTTCGGACGGATGGCCGCATGGGGGCGGCGCGTAACTGCCGGGGGGTGGCTTCGTGTTCTCGCTGGTGTCGGCGGCGACGCGCTGCGCGCGCCCGCGTGGGGCCGGGCGAGTAGTTTCGGCCCGTGGCCTCTGCGATTATGGTTTCGGCGCGCGAGCAGTGTCAAGAACGAGCTTTCCCGGTTTGCGATTTCCCAGCCGGCTTTCTATGATTAGCCCTCCCCCGTGGGCCGCGTGTCCGAAACGCGCGCCCCGCGCGAAACATCTTCGACTCGGAACATGTCCCCCACCATTCTCATCGCCGACGACTACGACGACAATCGCGAACTGCTGCGCCTGATGCTCGCGGTCGAAGGCTATCGCGTCCGCGAGGCCAGAGACGGGCGGGAGTGCGTCGAGTCGGCGCGCGCCGAGACGCCCGACCTCGCGCTCATCGATCTGTCGATGCCGCGGCTCGACGGCTGGGGCGCGCTCGAAGAGATGCGCGCCGACCCGCGGACGCGCTCGATCCCCTGCGTCGCCGTCACGGCCTTCGCCGCCGAGCAGGATCGGCGGCGCGCGCTCGCCGCCGGCTTCGACGACTACATCTCCAAGCCCTTCCGCGCCAGAGACCTGCTCGAACTCGTCGCGCGCCTGCTCGAACGGGGCCGTGACGCCGAGCGGCCCGACGCGGCCAACGGTAAAGGCGCGGCCCACGACGCGCCGGCGGAGCACGGCGGAAAAAGGTCCTGACGGAAAAAGCCTTGACGGAAAAAAAAGATGAAGAGCTGACGCCGGGCCGCGTCCTCGTCGCCTTCGAGAAATTGTTCGGCGGCGGGCGCGGCGTGCGCCGCTTCAGCCGCTCCGGCTTGCGCTACGTCGAACTCGGCGGCGAGGCCGTGCTCGTCGAACAGAACCCGAAGAAGGGGAGCGAGTGGGCCGCGCTCGCACGCGAGGGGCGTCGCGTCGCCTGGGTTCTGCGCGACGGCGAGTATTTGGCGCGCGTCGTCGATGACGAAGTGACGATGCTCGACTGAGTCACGGTGCGCGACGGATGCGCGGTCAGGGTCGCCCACAAAATTTTTCTTGCAACGCGCCGCAACCCTGTTGTAGAGTGCGCCCCTCTACGTCGTCAAAAAAAACAGCGCGGGCCTCAACCCCCAAAGCTCACGCTGCTTCCCCCAGACTCCGGCGTAGGGCCACTACTCCCGAACGTTCCTTGTCCCTGCATTCATAGAGAAGCACTGTTGCCTCATTCGACGGTGATGGTTTGACGTGTCCACAGGGCCGCCGCGTCCGCCGGCGGCCATCCGAAGCGGGGGGCGCCCACGAGTTTAGAACCGCCTTCCCGTTACTCTCACGATAGACTTCTCTGGAGGGGAAATGAGAAAACTGTTCACGTTCTTCGCGCTCGCAGTTCTGTGCGCCGCCGTGCTGGCGGTGACCCCCGAGACAGTTGTTACACGCGGCCAGGACGAGTCGGCCGCTAACAAGCAGGCGGCCAAAGGTAAGTTGCTCCGCAAGGGCGACAAGAAGATCGCTAACCAGTACATCGTCGTCTTCAACGAGTGGGCGACCGGCCCCGAGGGCGAGTTCTCGCAATCCGCACAGGCCGCCGAGCAGTTGACCCTCGCCTTCGGCGGCAAAATCAAACACGTCTACAAGCACGCCTTGAACGGCTACGCCGCCGAGATGTCAGAGGCGGAGGCTCTCGCCATCTCCGACGACCCGCGCGTCGCCTACGTCGAGGAGGACGGCGAGATGTCTCTGGTGGCCACACAGTCGAACCCGCCGTGGGGCCTCGACCGCATCGACCAGCGCAACCTCCCGCTCTCCGGCGCCTACACCTACAACTGGACGGGGTCAGGCGTGCGCGCCTACGTCATCGACACCGGCATCCGCACCACACACACGCAGTTCGGCGGGCGGGCCTCGGCCGTCTACGACGTGAACGGCGGCAACGGGCAGGACTGCAACGGCCACGGCACGCACGTCGCCGGCACCATCGGCGGCTCGACCTACGGCGTCGCCAAGAGCGCGATGCTGCGGGGCGTGCGCGTCTTCGGCTGCGGCGGCACGACCTCGACCTCGAACATCATCGCCGGCGTCAACTGGGTGACGGCCAACCACATCAAACCGGCCGTGGCCAACATGAGCGTCGGCGGCCCGGCCTCCTCGTCGATGGACACGGCCGTCAACAACCTCATCAACGCGGGCGTCACCGTGGCCGTCGCCGCCGGCAACAGCAACGGCGCCAACGCCTGCAACTACTCGCCGGCGCGCGCGGCGGCCGCCATCACTGTCGGCTCGACGACTTCCACGGACGCGCGCTCGTCGTTCTCCAACATCGGCGCCTGTCTCGACCTGTTCGCGCCCGGCTCCTCGATACAGTCGGCTTGGTACACGAGCGACACGGCGACGGCCACCCTCAACGGCACATCGATGGCCTCGCCGCACGTCGCGGGCGTGGCCGCGCTCTACAAGCAGGCCGTCCCGTCGGCCTCGCCCGCGACCATCCGCAACGCCATCGTCAACAACGCGACGACGGGCAAGGTGACGAACGCCGGCACCGGCTCGCCGAACCGGCTGCTCTACTCACTGTTCTTCTGAGGCGCGGCGACTGGCCACTTACTTGAGCCGGGGGCGACTAGGACTCACCGCAGAGGCGCAGAGGACGCAGAGATGACGCAGAGGGTTGAGCATTCACTCGACGTTGAATGAGTGCGTCAAGCCTGCGGCGTCGTCTCTGCGTCCTCTGCGCCTCCGCGGTGAACTTCCGTGCCTGATGCTCAAGCCGCGAGCCATCATTCATCGCGCCTCGCGACCCGAAATACTTTCAAGCAACCACCCCCGTGTCTGCTACAATCCAAGCCATACGCCCGACACCTCGCAACGGCTCGGACAGGCTTAGACGGTGTTGCCAGACGCTCCCGCGAACAACGCCTAATCCCGCCCACATTCAAACTTAAACGGAAGGGGAAGTGCTTTCACTACCTTCCCGCGCGGTGCCTTATGGCACGCGAAACGCGGATCACAGAAAGCGCCTCCCCGCAGGAGGTGTGCATGAAAGTAATCGATCAATTCGTCAGCAATCTTTACGTCGGGGAGCCGCAGGAGTTTGAGCAACTGCGCGTCGCGCCGGTCTTCGTCCGTGAGGACAGGCCCTTCCCCTATCTCGATCTCGAAGAGGCGCTCAAGCGCCAGGTCGTCGAGGTCACCGAAGTCTCCGAGCAGGGGAGCGTGCCCTCTCTGCGCGTCACGAACACGGGCGACCTTGATGTCATCGTCTTAGACGGCGAGGAACTCATCGGCGCCAAGCAGAACCGCATCGTCAACACGACGATCATCGTCCCGGCGCGCTCCACCGTGGAGATTCCCGTCTCATGCGTCGAGGCGCGCCGCTGGGGCTACACCTCGCGCAGCTTCGCGACGAGCGCGAACCCGTCCTACTCATCGCTCCGCGCGCGCAAGCACAGCTCCGTCACGGCCTCCCTGCGCGAGACGGGCACGCACACGTCCAACCAGTCGGAAATCTGGGGCGACATCGCCGGGAAGTCTTCGCGCCTGCGCTCCTACAGCCCGACCTCCTCGATGTCGGACATGTTCGACACGACGATCAGCCCGGAGGCCGACCGGCAGATCGTGGAGCAGATTCCTCACAGCGAGGGGCAGGTGGGTTATCTGGCGTTCGTGCGCGGTGGGTTCGCCGGGGGCGACGTGTTCGGCTCCGCGGAGTTGTGCCGGGGCAAGCTCCGCAAGTTCGTGCGGGGCCACTACCTCGACGCGCTCGACGAAGGCGTCCGCTTTCCCGCCATCACGGTCGAGGAGGTCATCGCGCAGGTGCGCGCCGCCCAGCAGGAGCAGTTCGCCACGGTCGGCAAAGGCTCCGAGGTGCGCTTCGAGGCCCGCGACGTGCAGGGCACCTGGAAGCTCGTGGACGACCTCATCCCGCACCTGCTCGTACTGCCGAAGCTCAACTAACGGCAAAAAGGGTAAGGGGTAAAGGGGAAGGGGTAAGGGAAAAGAAGTTGTCTTTCCCTTACCCCTTCCCCTTTAC
>DASVES010000264.1:0-2933 GCA_036380435.1 Pyrinomonadaceae bacterium
AGTTGCCGTCGTCCACCAGATAGATTTCGTCGCAGGCGATGGCCAGCTCGTAGCCGCCGCCGGAGGCCGTGCCGTTTAAGGCGGCGAGGTATCGCTGATTGGAGTTGCGCGAGGCGTCCTCGATGGCGCAGCGGGTCTCGTTGGTGAACTTGCAGAAGTTGACCTTGAAGGCGTGCGACGAGGTGCCGAGCATGTAGATGTTGGCGCCCGCGCAGAAGATGCGGGGCTTGAGGCTGGTGACGACGACGCAGCGCACCTGCGGGTGCTCGAAGCGCAGGCGCTGGACGGCGTCGGCCAGCTCGATGTCCACGCCGAGGTCGTAGGAGTTGAGCTTGAGCTTGTAGCCTTCGGCGAGCGTGGCGTCCTCTTGAACGTCCATCGTGAGCGTGGCGACTGCCCCATCAACGCTCAGCTTCCAGTGGTGGTAACGCTCCGGCGCAGTCTCGAAATTAATCATCAATGGCCTGACCCCGAACTAAACACAGACTATGTAGAACGAAAATATTCGGTGCTGAATAAGCGACAAATTATAGCGGCTGCGAGGCGGAAATGCATTCCGGCGCGCTACCCGCATCGTCAATATGTGCAAGGGTGAGTTGCCCCATTGAAGCTGGCGCACTATAAGCGCACCAAACAAGAAAGGGCAGCCGCGCGGCTGCCCTTTCTTGTTGATACTGTAAATGCACCCGGAAGGACTCGAACCTTCGGCCTTCTGATTCGAAGTCAGACGCTCTATCCAACTGAGCTACGGGTGCAGGCGATGCGTCACGCGAAGCATATCACAACGAGAAGTCAGCGGGCGCTGGCCGGAGAGTTGGCGTTGACGGGCGCGTTCGTGTTCCCCGTGCCGGCCGCGCCGCTCTGGAATTCGACGCGGATGAAGCGGACGAGTTCGTTGATCTGCTCGGGCGTGAGCTTCGACTTGAAGGCGGGCATGCCTTCGTCAATGTCGCCGTTGCTGATCTTGCGCGCGAGCTGCTCGTCGGTGTGCCGAACCGCGCTGCCCGTGCGCAGGCCCGCCACCTTGAGGGGTTTGAGGCCCTCTTCCTCGAAGACGCCGCCCGCGCCGTCGGGCTTGTGGCAACGCTGGCACTCTTTGGCGTAGACGCCGCGGATGGCGGCGAGTTCGTCGGCGGTCGGCGCGGGGCGCGCGGCCGTCGGCGTGGCCGCGGGGGCGTTGGTAGGACGCGCGGTGTTGTTATTAGCGCCGGCCATCTGGTTCGACTCGGGCGCGGTCGTGCAGGCGGCGACGAGCATGGCGCACGCGGCGAGGCAGAGGGCGATCTTGAGCGTTGTCATCCGGTGTGTGGTCTCCGAAATTGCAATCGACTTGGTTGGCCGTAACGGCGAGAGTATAACGCAGCGGCGTCGGCGTTTGTAAAGTGCGGGCGCTGCTGCGTCGGGGCCGTGTCGTGTACTTCGTTCATTGTGACAGGACGGAGGCCATGCGTGCGGGGCGCGTTTGCTTTCTCGCGTCGCGCCCCGCAAAATGATTTTAGTGGCCCGACGGCATTTAAACGATTCTGACACTCACCGCCCGGTCAAGTAGGTGGCCGGCGCTTGGAGTTAGACAGAGGTTTATGAGCACTTCCGAAAAAGACAATCAGGGCGGGGGACGCTCCTCGTTGCGGCTGGCGGAGCGGCCGTCGCGCCACGAAGGTCTGGAGCAGCCGCAGCCGTCTCTGCCGCGGCAGTTCGTCACCTTCACCTTCTACCACGTGCGCCCCGATTGGCGCGCGCTCGACGACACGGAGAAGCAGGAGCTGAAACGCGCGTTCGTCGAGACGGCCGAATCCTTCCGCAAAGATTTACTCATCAACAGCTATTCGATCACGGGCCTGCGCAGCAGCGTGGACTTCATGATCTGGCGCATCGGCCACGCGCTCGACCCGTTTCAGGAGATGTCGGCGCGTCTCAACGCCACGGGGCTTGGCCGCCATCTCGAAGTCGCGCAGAGTTTCCTGTCGATGACCAAGCGGTCGATGTACATCGACAAGGACAACCCGGAGCACGTCGAGGATCGCCTGCACATCGTTCCCGGAAAGTCGAAATACCTGTTCGTCTACCCGTTCGTGAAGACGCGCGCATGGTACGCGCTGCCCGTCGAGCAGCGGCAGGAGATGATGGACGAGCACATCCGCGTCGGCTCGAAGTACCCGAGCGTGAAGCTTCACACGACCTACTCCTTCGGCCTCGACGATCAGGAATTCGTCGTCGCCTTCGAGACCGACGAGCCGTCTGATTTCCTCGACCTCGTGCAGGAACTACGCGAGACGAAGGCCAGCAGCTTCACGCTGCGCGACACGCCGATGTACACCTGCCGTCGGCGTACACTTGCCGAATGCCTCGACGCGCTCGGGTGAGCGGCCGCGATACAGACACGCTCGGCAGACGCGGAGGGACAACAAGCCCCTCCGCGTCTCTTCGTTTCCGGCAACACCACACCAATGCCCTCCGCGCCTTGGCGTCCTCTGCGTTAAATTTTCGACCCCAAAGGAAATTTAACGCAGAGGACGCCAAGGCGCGGAGGACGCTGAGATGAGCGTAGTTCGCACAATATGCGTCGCAGAACAAATAGCGGGTCAGCACTGTTAGCCCTGTGTCTCGTGTTCCAGGGAGCGACGGCGCAGACTGTGACGCCGAGTCAGGCGGGCGGCGCACGTCAGCGTTTCGAGTATCTATGGATGGAGGCCGAGAACATGCGCGGCCTCGCGACGGACGCGCGCAACGAGCCGCGCATCTACGCCTCCTACGTCCTGCACAAGCGCGAGAGCGCGCCGGGCTGGGGCATCAACGGGCCGGGCGTCTCCGCCGAATGGTCGCAGGGCGGCGAGAGCGAGTGGAACTCCGTGGCGGCGAGTCCCGACGAGGTGAAGGCCACGATTTACAGGGACGTGGAAATCCCGCGCGACGGGCGTTACCGCGTCTGGGTG
>DASVES010000265.1:0-9377 GCA_036380435.1 Pyrinomonadaceae bacterium
GCTCTACGACCTCGCGGCGGCCGTCGCCGCAGACCACCAGATACAGGTGATAAGTGATGAGTGATAAGTGATAAGAAAGAAGAGGACAGCACGCTTTCTCTTTCTTATCACTTATCACTCATCACTTATCACTACCTAAGACATGAGCACTAACGAAAGAATGCAAGCCGTCCCCGAAGCCGAAGCGGCGGCGGCCCGCGCGCGCGACGCGCAGGCGGACGCGCGTGACGGCGCGGCGAAGACGGAAGAACTCGTGCGCGTGCGTGGATTGTTCAAGCACTTCCCCGTCGAGGGCAGCGACGACGTGGTGCGCGCCGTGGATGGTCTGACGTTCGACATCTTCCGCGGGGAGACGTTGGGGCTGGTGGGCGAGTCGGGCTGTGGCAAATCGACCGTCGGGCGCTGCCTGCTGCGACTCATCGAGCCGACGCGCGGGGAAGTCTCCTTCGAGGGCCGCGACGTGCTCGCGCTCGGCGGCGGCGAGTTGCGTAAGCTCCGCCGCGAGATGCAGATCATCTTTCAAGACCCTTACGCCTCGCTCAATCCGCGTCTCAAGGTGCGCGACATCGTCTCGGAGCCGCTCGTCATTCACGGCATCGGCGACAAGACTGAGCGGCGCGAGCGCGTCGCCGACCTTTTGCGGAAGGTCGGACTCGACCCCGACTACATGAACCGCTACCCGCACGAGTTCTCCGGCGGCCAGCGCCAGCGCATCGGCATCGCCCGCGCGCTCGCTCTCAACCCGAAGCTTATCGTGGCCGACGAGCCGGTGTCGGCGCTCGACGTGTCGGTGCAGGCGCAGGTCGTCAACCTGCTCGAAGACTTGCAGAAGGAGTTCGACCTCACCTACTTCTTCATCTCGCACGGCCTCGCCGTCGTCGAGCACATCTCCGACCGCGTCGCCGTGATGTATCTGGGCCGCATCGTCGAGGTGGCCTCCGCCGAAGATTTGTACGCGAACCCACTGCACCCTTACACGCGCGCACTGCTCTCGGCCATCCCCATCCCCGACCCCACGCGCAAGCGCGAGCGCATCGTGCTCAAGGGCGACGTGCCCACGCCGATTAACCCGCCCTCGGGCTGTCGCTTCCACACACGCTGCCCCGAAGCCATCCCGGAGTGCGCGGCAGTAGACCCCGACCTGCGCGAAGTCGCGCCCGGCCACACCGTCGCCTGCATCCGCGTCCCCGGCTGGGCCGACGCGCCGACGGGGACAGTGAGCAGTGAGCAGTAAGCAGTGAGCAGTAAGCAGTCAAGGCTGGTTATACGTCCTGACTGCTTACTGCTCACTGCTTACTGCCTACTGTCTTATTGAAACCTCGCCTTAAGGCGCTGCGTATCAAATGGGTCTGCTGGTCGGTGGGATGGAAGGTGAGGACGCGCGCCCGCGTCCACTTCACCGCCGCTTTAACGCGAGGAGGATTCCCCCAATGATTCGTCGCACGTATGCACTGGTGGCGCTGGGCGTCGGCCTTGCGCTGGTGGCCGCCGCTATGCTGTTGAAAGTGTTGCCGGGTGGCTTCGTCGTCATCGGCGCGTCACTGGCCTTCTTCGGGTTGCTGGCGACGGGCCTGAGCTTCGTGCCCCGGCCGGAAGCCGCGCCTGACGCGCCCGCGCCGATGCCCGCCTTCGAGCGTATCGCCGGGTTGTTCTATCGGCCGGCCGAGGTCTTCCGAAACCTGCGCGCGCACCCGCGCTGGCTCACGGCCCTGCTCATCATCACCCTCTGTAGCTTCATCTACACGACCGCCTTCACGCGCCGCATCACGCCCGAGCGCATCGCCGACCACACGACGCAGAAGGTGATCGAGACCGGCTGGGTGAAGGAGGCGGACGCCGCGAAGATGAAAGAGCAACAGATCGAGGCCGCCAAAGACCCGGTGCGCGTGTGGGGCGGCGTCGTCGGCCAGTTCAGTTTCGGCTTCGTGCTCATCGCGTTCCTCGCCGGACTCTTCCTGCTCGGCGTGATGGCGCTGGGGGGCCGCATCAACTTCTGGCAGGCGCTGGCCATCGCGGCCCACGCCTATCTCCCCGTCTTCGTCATCCAGAAACTCCTCAGCCTCCTGCTGCTCTACCTCAAATCCCCCGACGACATCCACCCGATGCTCGGCGCGCAGGGTTTGGTGCAGGACAACCTCGGCGTGCTCTTCAGCCCGGCCGAGCACCCCGTGCTGTTCGCCGCCGCGAGCGCCTTCGGCGTCCTCTCCTTCTACGGCCTGTGGTTGCTGGCGACGGGCCTCAAAAACGGCGGCGAGCGCGTGAGCAAGACGACCGCGTGGTCAATGGCCATCGGCATCTGGGTCATCGGACTCCTCCTCGCCGTCAGCTCGGCCGCCCTCTTCGGCAGCTTCATGGCGTAACACGAAGGGTAAGGGGTAAAGGGGAAAGGGTAAGGGGGAAAGGCACGTCAACCTTTCCCCCTTACCCTTTCCCCTTTACCCCTTTTCTTATTCGTATCTGAGCGCTTCGATAGGGTCGAGGCGGGCGGCCTTCCACGCCGGCCAGAGGCCGAAGATGAGGCCGATGCCGACCGAGGCGAAGAAGCCGGCGGCGGGCGCCCACAGAGGCACGTAGGAGGGGATGAAGAGGCTGATCAGGAAGGTCGTGCCCCAGCCGAGGAGGAGGCCGATGAGACCGCCCGCGCCGGTGAGCGTCATGGCCTCGATAAGAAACTGCCAGAGGATGTCGCGGCGGCGCGCGCCCACGGCCTTGCGCGTCCCGATCTCGCGGGTGCGCTCCGTCACCGACACCAGCATGATGTTCATCACACCGATGCCGCCGACCATCAACCCGACCGAGGAGATGACGACCATCGCAATCGCCACGCCCGCCATGATCGAGCGGAAGGTGGCGACGATGGATTCGGCCGTCGCCATGCCGAAGTTGTTCGGCTGGTCGAAGGCCACCCCGCGACGACGGCGCAGGAGTTCTTCGATCTGATCTTTCGCGGCGTCGGTGAAGCCCGGTCGGGCGACGGCGAGGATGAAGAGGTCGTCGGCGTTGGGCTTGAGCTGCTGCGCCACCTTGAAGGGGACGAAGATGATGTTGTTGAGGTCGTCGCCGCCGTCGCCGCCGCCCATCTGCTCGCGCTTCATCATCACGCCGAGGACGCGGAACTCTTTGGCCCCGACCTCGATGGTCTGCCCGACGGGCGACCCGTAGGGGAAGAAGTTGTCGGCCACGCTCGCCCCGATGACGCAGACCTCCTGGCTCGTGTCGTTCTCGATCTCGACGAAGAAGCGGCCCTCGGCCATCGTGATGATGCCGGAGCGGTCGTAGCCCGGCGTGGTGCCCTCGATCTGCACCGAGCCTGAAGACTTGCCGCCCTTCTTCACCATCAGGCGCTGCCCCCGGAACATCTGGTTGGAGATGTTCAGGAACGGGAAGGTCGATTCGACTGCCGAGAGGTCGCTGATGGCGATTGAGTCGTCGTAGGTCAGATTGGGGCGCATCCGCTCCTCGCGCGTGAGGTCGCCGGTGCGCGGGCCGATGTCAAACTTGTAGAGGAAGATCGAGCGCGTGCCGAACTGCTCGACCTCTTTCTTGACGGCCATGTCGATGCCGCTGATGATCGAGGCGATGGCCATCACCGTCCACACGCCGATGATTACGCCGACCACCGTCAGGGCCGAGCGCAGCTTGTTCGCCCGCAAGGTGGCGAGCGCCATCATCAAATTTTCGTAGATGTCGCTTCTGAAGATATTCATAAAGCCTTCACCCGCCGCTGACCGCTCAAGCCTTGTCCGCCACCTTCTTGTCGATACAGTAACCGGCCACCGTCAGGGCCAGTCCTAAGATCATGGCGCAGACGTAGAGAAGGCCGCGCCCCGTCGCCGGCGGGCCGCTGAGGATGATCACCGCCGGGGTCCCAAAGAACACTGCGGCCCCGACGCTGCTGAGCGTGCCCAAACGGCTACGGATGTCGAGCACGCCCGCGCGCCAGTAGGGGCGGATGCCCGGCGCCCAGATGCTCGCGCACAGGTAAAGCGCCAGCGCGACGATGAGAAATTCTATGACGACTGTCATCGTTCCGAAAGCGTCGTCGCCACAAAAGCTCGGGCGCGGGCGGCGGCGAAGGCTTGGTCGCGCGCGCATGCGCGTTAGTCGGCCCGCAGGGCCTCTATCGGGTCGAGGCGCGCCGCCTTCCACGCCGGGAAGATGCCGGCCAAAACGCCGACGCCGCCCGAGACGCCGACCGCCAGCAGGATCGAGACGGCGGACATCCGCGTCTGGAAGACGTAGGCGGTGATCCCTAGTCCGATGAGCCACGCCAGCAACACGCCGATGCCGCCGCCGATGGCCGACAGCGTGACGGCCTCGACGAGAAACTGCTTGAGCACGTCCGAGCGCCTCGCGCCGAGGGCCTTGCGGATGCCGATCTCTTTGGTGCGCTCCGTCACCGACACCAGCATGATGTTCATAATCACGATGGCGCCGACTAAGAGCGCGATGCCGGGGACGACGATGGCCACGATGAAGATCGGGCCGAAGATGCGGTCGCGCGCGCCCGTGATGGCGTCGGGAGTGATGACGGCGAAGTTGTCGGTTTCGTCGCCGCGTAACTGCCGGCGCAGACGCATCAACTGCCGCGCTTCTTCGACCGCGTCTTTGTAGAGACCGGGGGAGCGGGGCGTGCCGGCGAAGTAGACCCAGCGGTTGCGGCCCGGCGGGCCGAACTGTCGGATGAAGGACTTCATCGGCACCGCGACGAAGTTGTCCTGCGGGCGGCCGAAGACGGTGCCCTTGGCGACCGCCACCCCGATGACGCGGTAGGGGATGCCCCGGATGCTGATCTCCTGATCGACGGCCGAGGCCGCCCCCGCCGTAAACAGCTTGTCGGCCACGTCCCAGCCGATGAAGGCCACACGCATGGCCGCCTCGTTCTCCTGCTCGGAGAAGAAGCGACCGAATTCCACGGTGATGTTCTCAATGGCGGCCATGTCGGGCGTCGCCCCCGAGAGGGGGACGCCCTGAAGTTCCTCGCCGCCCCGCTTGATCTCGGCGGAGACGCCGTTGACGCGCGCGCCGAGCTGGTCGATGACGACGCGCCGCTCGCGCAGGAATTCGAGGTCGTCGAGCGTCAGCTCCTTGTTGCGGCGCGCGGCGGCGGCGAGGGTGTCGGTGTTCTGGAAGTCGGTGAAGAAGTTGAAGCGAAAGATGGTGAAGTTGTTGGCGCCGATGTTGGCGATCTTCTCATCGACGTAGGTGTTGAAGCCCTGAATCATCGAGATGACGACGACGACGGCCGTCACGCCGATGATCATGCCGAGCAGTGTCAAAAACGAGCGCAGCTTGTGCGCCCGGATGGCGGCCAGCGCAAGTTTTAATGTCTCGGCGAAATTCACGGCTGATATTCTACGCTCAGGATGACGAATAGGTTATCAAACTAAAGCCGTAAATCGAAAATCGTGAATCGTAAATCGTGGACGCTTCCCACGATTTACGATTCACGATTTTCGATTTACGGCTTTGTTGCCTTACTTGATGCGCTCGTCCTTCTCGATGAGGCCGTCGCGGATGTGGACGACGCGGTGGGCGCGCTCGGCCACGTCGTGCTCGTGGGTGACGACGATGATCGTGTTGCCCTCGGCGTGGAGACGCTCGAAGAGGCTCATGATCTCGTGGCTGGTCTTGGTGTCGAGCGCGCCCGTCGGCTCGTCGGCGAGGAGGAGCGACGGGTGGTTGACCAGCGCCCGGGCGATGGCCACTCTCTGGCGCTGCCCGCCGGAAAGCTCGTTGGGCCGGTGCATCATGCGGTCGGAGAGTTCGACCGACGAGAGAGCGCGCTTGGCCTTCTCGTGGCGCTCGCCCGAAGAGATGCCGGCGTAGATGAGCGGCAGCTCGACGTTGTGGAGGGCCGTGGCGCGCGCGAGCAGGTTGAAGGTCTGGAAGACGAAGCCGATTTCCTTGTTGCGGATGCGGGCGAGTTCGTCGTCGTCCATGTCGGAGACGAGCTTCGAGTTGATCCAGTAGCGGCCCTGACTCGGCGTGTCGAGGCAGCCGATGAGGTTCATCAGCGTGGACTTGCCCGACCCTGACGGGCCGATGATGGCGAGGTATTCGCCGCGCTGCACGTCGAAGGTGACGCCGCGCAGGGCGTGCAAAGGCTCCTCGCCCATCTGGTAGGTCTTCCAGATGTCGCGCATCGAGATGAGCGCGGCCGGGACGGCGTCGTGCGCTAATAGCTCCGCGCGCTCGAGGGCGGCGGGGTCGGTGGTGATCGTCGTAGTGGTGTCGGTGGTGGGTGGTTCCATCAGCGTTGCTTGCGTCACGACTTGGCGTCCTCGGGGCCTTCGGGCTGGCCCGGCTTGCGCTCCTGTTTCTTGACGACCGTGGCCTCCTTGAGCGTGCGCAGCACCCGGCTCGGCCCCGTGATGACCTCCACGTTCGCCTCCAGTCCGCTCGTGATCTCGATGTCAGACTCGCCCGTGATGCCGGTCTCGACGGCGACGAACTTCGCCTTGTTGCCGTCGAGGACGTAGACGCCCTTGATCGGCTTGGGCCGCTCGGACGGCGGCGCGGGGGCGGAGCCGGCGGGAGGCGTCGGCGTCGGCGTTGGCAGCTTCTCGACGATGGCCTGAAGGGGCACGGCGACGACGTTCTGCTTGACCTTCGTGGTGATGACGGCCGTCGCCGTCATGCCCGGCTTGAGCGCGTTCCAGAACTCGTCGGGCGTCTTCGCCCTGTCGAGCAGGATGACCACCTTGAACTCTTTGGCCTCCTGCACGTTCACGCGTCCACCCAGCCCAGCGCCCGCCGTGTCGCTCTTGCTGATGGCGAGCGGCGTCTTCTGCTTGACGACGCCTTCGAGTTCGCGCTCGCCGAGGGCGTCAACCTTGATCTTGACGGGCTGATTCTCGACGACCTCGTCGATTTCGGTTTCGTCCACGTTGACCTCGACGTTGATGGCCGACATGTCGGCGATGGTCATCAGCGGCGTGGTCGAGAAGTTGGCGAGGGCGAACTGCCCGACGCGCGCGGGGATGTCGGCGACGACTCCCGTCAGCGGCGAAATCTGCATCGACTTGCCGCGCTGGCTCGTCTCGCCGCGCAGACGCGCCTGCTCCATCGAGACGCGCGACTCGCTCGTCCGCACGCCCGAGCGCGCGCTCACCACACCCTCCTGCGCGCTTTTGACGCGGACGCGCTCCTGATTGACGCGCGCCTTCGCCTCCTCGACCGAAATCTTGGCCGAGTCGAGCTGCGCCTGCGCGGTGCGGAGCGCCACCTGCGCCTGCTCGGCGCGGTCGCGCGCGGCGTCGAACTCGAAGCGCGACGACACTCCCGACTCGACCAGCTCGGTCGTGCGCTTCAGCTCGCGCTGCGCCGTGGTGAGATTGACCTGTTCGCGGTCAACGTTGGTCTGCGCCGTGACGATGCCCTGACGCGCGTTGCTCAAGCCCACCTCGGCGGCGGCCAGTCCCTGCTGCGCCTGCTGGACGTTCGTCTCGGCCGACTGCACGGCCGTGCGCGCGCTCGCCATGTCGGAGACGGCCATCTGCACGCCGGCGGCCTGCGCCTCCTGCTGCGACTGAAGCTGCGTGGGGTCAAGCCGCACGAGCGGCTGACCTTTCTGCACCTGATCGCCGGGGTTGACGTAAATCTCTTCGATGCGCCCGCCCACTTCGCTCGTCAGATTGATGAACTGGATGGGGCGCACCTCGCCGGAGGCCGTCACGGTGGACTTGAGTTCGGCGCGGGTCTCGACCTTGACGACAGTGACTTCGGGCTGATCGGTCCCACGCGCAAACACGCTGATGATGACGATGAGGCCGAGGACGGCGACGGCCGAGACGGCGATGATGATCTTCTTCTTGCGGCTGAGGGCCATGACTTCTTCGATTCCTTCGTTAGGCTAAATCGGGTTCGCGCGCGGGGCCGGATTAGTCTTCTTGATCTCGCACGACGGGACGCGAAATCAAAGCTCCTGAACGACTTCACGTCTCGCGCCGCACTCTTCTACGTTCAAAGCGGGCGGACAGTTTCAAAAACCGTGACGCCTCCATCGGTGACAGTTGACTGAGGGTTGAGGGGTCGCGCTCGGGCAGTTTTGATGAGCGGGCGGCCCCTTCGGTTGGCACGCGCCCCATCGCCCGCCACCCGTCATCTGTCACGGCTTTATAATGCCTTTGGTTTCGCGCTACAATGACCTCCCCGGCGCAAGCCGCGAAGTGATTCAAGGGCGTGTTCAGTCCGACGCCGCGCCGGGAGAAGGTGGCCCCGAGGCTTTTCCTCCCGCGCACTCAAGAAATTCAAGGGCCTTCAATGATCTGCCAAAGGTGCAACACGGAGAACCTCGACGGCGCGCAGTACTGCGACGAGTGCGGCGGGCTTTTGGCCTCCGCGTCGCGCTCCCGGCAGAAGCCCGACACCGAGCCGCAGGACAACGGCGCGGCGGGCGAGCGCCGGGCGGGCGCCGCCGCCGAAACGCGCCCCGCCGAGACGGGCGCGAGGAACGGGGACGCGCGCTCCGGCTTTCTCTCCGAAGACATTTCGCCCAGGGGCAACTCGGGCCGCACGAACACCTATGGCACGCGCCCCGGCGCAGCCGAACAGGGCGAGGCAGTGGCGTCGCCGCCGCGCGCCGCAAGCCTCGGCGCGTTCGGCTCCTCCTCGGGGAGTCACGAATCGCGCGCCGGTGCAGTGGCGTCGGCCGGCAACGTCTCGGCGCAGCAGACGGGCGCCGGAGGAGGGCCGCACGCCAAGCTCGTCATCCACCGCGGGCGCTCGGTGGGCAAAGAGTTTCCGATGAGCGAGGACGAGACGCAGATCGGGCGTTGGGACGCCGACGGCGGTATCTTCCCCGACGTTGACCTCGACGCCGACGACCCCGAGGCCAAAGTCTCGCGCCGCCACGCACGCATCACGCGGCGCGGCGAGCAGTACTTCGTCGAAGACCTCGGCTCGACGAACGGCACCTTCATCAACCGCGGGCGGAGGCTCCTTCCGGGCGACCGCCACCCCTTGCGCGACGGCGACGAAGTCATCGTCGGCAAAACGTTTTTGCGATTCCAGGTTCTCAAGTGAGTGTCAGCGCGCGCATGATGGCCCATGCGGGCCGGGGCGACAGGCGCGCGCGCCTGTAGGTTAAAGTTTCGGGCGGGTAAACCGTAGCAGGTAAAACTTAAGGGATGGCGTTCTGTTTCCAGTGCGGAACGGCGGTCACGGCCGAAGACCGCTTCTGCGGCAGTTGCGGGGTCACGCTCTCGCAGCCGGGCACGGGTGCGCCTTCGAGCCGCGAGCCGGAGGGCGCGAGCGCCTCGGCCGCGTCGTCGTCTTCGTCAGGCGCAGACGCTGAGTCGTCGCCTGTCTCCGAGCCGGACGCGAGCGTCGGCGGCGCTCCCGCCGTGACGCCCGCGCCGAAGACCGATGAAGTC
>DASVES010000266.1:0-10157 GCA_036380435.1 Pyrinomonadaceae bacterium
TCGGCTCGGCCGCCCATAACATCGACCCACTCGTCATAATAGGAGTTGGGTCGCCGAAGTCGGCTCAATTGTTTTGCCTCTTAGCATTGTAGGGCGCTATGTATCCTCACGAACGAGCTTTACCTCAGCACTATATCGTCGGGGCGACATGGTTACTGTTAGGTCTCGTCGTCGGGCTACATTTCCCCGATGTTGATCTCAGGCTTCAGGGGCTGATTCCTTCACGGGTATTGCTTCATCGCTCGATTCTGACCCACGGGCTGATAGCTTCCGTGATGCTCTTCTGGCTGATTAGAAGTCGCAGGGACGCAGTGCCGGCGCACCGATTGTTCGTTGTCGGGGTGAGTCTGGCGGTTGCGGTTCACCTATGCTTTGATTTTTTCCCGCGCGGCTGGAGCGGCTTCGCGCTAATTCACATTCCCATTTATGGCCGGACGACCGCCTTGTTCTCGCAATCATGGCTGATACTTAGCATCATTCTATGCCTGTATGTCGCCTTCCTGCTGGTACGGAATATCATCGAATTAGCTCTCAGTATCGGGCACCTGCTGATCTCCCTCACCGTTTCTGCCGTTAAGAACAAGCATCCAACAACTCACCTAGCCGTTATGCTGTTGGCGCTCGCCGTCATCGTTACAGTCCTCATGGCGCATCGGGTTCGGAAAGTGGCGGCGCGACGAGCCTGACAACTCCGTACACCCGACCGCGAATCTGCGTGCCTCTCATCGCTAGACTTGGCTGTATCAGAGTTGTGCGCGCGGCGGTTGATGCCGGGCGTTAGGTGTCTGCCCCCGGCGAAGTGAGACTGAAAGATAGTTCTGGAAGAAAAAGCCGACTACCCACGTCTAACCATTAAATCCCTGGTATGGATAATGGAGAGCTGCGCTTGCGTCACAAAATTTTGGTCACGATGAGTTCGATCCTGCTTTGGGCTTTGGCTGTAGTTGCCGTGGTGTTCGCCGAGGCGAAATGGTTCGCGCACCCGTCGGTTGTCCGAGGGGAGTTGGCGTCGATTGAGAATCATCTGGTGAAAAAGCTGGGCGACGCCGCGGAAAATAAGAAGCTGGGCAGTGCGGCTCTGATATTAGTACAAGGCAGTAAGATCGCCGCGGAACATAGTTTTGGTGTCGCGAATGCTGAAACACAAGCCCCTGTGAAGTCCGACCAAACGCTTTTTCTGGTTGCCTCGGTGAGTAAAGCTGTGACCGCCTGGGGCGTCATGAAGCTGGTGGAGGAGGGCAAGCTTGGTTTGGATGAGCCTGTCATGCCCCGCCTCACGCGGTGGCGGTTTCCGGGGAGTGGCGCGCATCGCGACAAAGTGACCGTCAGGCATCTGCTGAGTCATACGGCCGGGTTAGACGACGGCCTTGGCTATGGCGGTTTTTTACCCGGTGAGGCGATACAGACGCTGGAGGAATCACTCACCCTGACCAAAGATTCGACGGTGGGTGAGCCTCGCGGTGTCACAGTGGAAAGAGAGCCGGGAGAGGGCATGGCTTATTCGGGGGGCGGCTACACTGTCTTGCAGCTCCTGATTGAAGAGGTTACGCTTCGGCCATTCGCGGACTACATGAAAGAATCTGTTTTGCAGCCGTTGGGGATGACGAAGTCGAGTTTTGATTTGGACGCCATCGCATCCGAAGGCCGGGCGCAGGACTTGGCCACCAGTTTTGACAGAGAGCTGCAAGCCCATCCTCATCGCCGCTATACGGCTAAGGCCGCCGTTTCGTTGTACGCGACGCCTCGGGACCTGGCTCAGTTTGCCCGCGCCTTTGCCGGAGAGAATCCGGTGCTCAGGCAGGAGACGCTGAAGCAGATGATGCTGCCCCAGCCGGGGACATCCGGAACGTGGGGTCTGGGCCAGACTCTTTATGCTGAGAATGAGACGGGCGGCCACGTGGTCGGACATAGTGGTGGGACGAATCCCGCGTGGGGCGCGATGTTGCGGGTGAACCCGGCGACCGGCAATGGCATGGTCCTGACGATTTCAGGAGGACAAGGGACGCTCAATCAACTCGTGCATGACTGGGTTTACTGGGAGACGGGAAAGGTATCATTCGAGGCGCAGCGACAGGTCGTCTACGACCGGCTGGCGCCGGCGTCAGTGGCGATTATTTTGGGAGCACTCGTGCTCGTGTGGTGGAAGCTGTTGAGGAAGATTCAAGGTCGCGAGCCGGTAGGGGTTTAAAGTTATGTGCCGCGGGGGAGCGTGCAGTGACAGGGCGGGGACGGACGTAGAAAGGGTTGATTGACAGTGAAACATTTCCGGTTGGTTCTCGGCGCCCTGATGTCCGTGACGGCCATCTCGATTGCCTGCTCGACAATTACGAACAGTCCGGCGAGCACTCCGAATCCGGGCCAGATCGTTGCGCCGGGGGATGCTGCCGTCTCCCGGCAACAACAGACGAGTTTGGAGATCACTTACGTCGCCAACGAAGGTGTGCTCATTTCATCGGGCGGTAAGCGAGTGTTGATTGATGGGTTGCATCGCGAATATGAGACGTATGCGTCTTTACCGGCGGCGCAGCGCGAATTGATCGAGACCGCGAAAGCGCCCTTCGACAACATTGATCTGCTCCTCGTGTCGCACATGCATCTGGATCACTTCCACCCCGAATCGGTCGGGCTTCATTTGCGGCACAACCCGAAAACGATGCTGGTCTCTTCTCAGCAAGTTATAGGTGAGGTCGAGAAGCACTTCAAAGACTATGAGGCCATTAAAGCGCGGGTGACGGGCGCGACTCCGCCTTTGAAAGAGAAGGTCTTCATGAAGGTGGCCGGAGTTGATTTTGAAATCCTGGGACTGGGGCACGGCAGCGAACGGCATGGCTCGATTCAAAACCTCGGGCACCTCATCAAACTCGGCGGCAGGAAACTACTCCACGTCGGCGACGCGGATACGTCGGCGGAGATTTTCGAGAAGTTCAATTTGGATGAGGAAGGAATTGACATTGCTTTCCTGCCTTACTGGTTCCTACTTGGTGATGCCGGACAGACAGTCGTCAGGGAACACATCAAACCAAAGCACATCGTTGCCGTCCACCTCCCCACCGACGCCGAGAAAGTGGCCGGACAAATCAGAAAGATTTTCCCGGACGCCGCTGTTTTCACCACCATGTTGGAAAAGAGGCACTACTATACAAAGTGAACAGTAACTCAGCGTATTTTCCATAAGGAAATACGACATCTGTCAGGGGGAGTAAGTTGCCGTGAAGCTACCACTCTTGCTTAGCGTGATGCTTAGTTTTAGCCTCGGCCATGCCGGCTTCGGCAGCGTCAAATTCGATTACCTGAAAGTCAGGGGCAATATCGCTGAGTCTACACACAAGGCTAAGTACAAACTAGAAGTTGATAGGTCTTATAAGCCGTTGGGCGAGTTCCATCACCAGCCGGTGTATGAGGGCGTGCAGTTCAATGTCTCCCTGGCTGCGTTTTCCAGGGGCGAGAGCATCATCATGATGCACGCGGAGATGCATACTGACGGCTCCGGCGGTCTTGATTACAGCAAACTGAAGCCCGAGACTCTCGACGGCATTAAATTCACCTCCAGAGAGCAGTGCGCGACACCGGCGGAAGTTCCCGACCCTTATAGCAATCCTGAATTCCGCTTCTTACGTGATAAGGGATTCAAGGCTGTCCTTCCCATCTATCTCAGGCAATATTTTGCCACTTCGCCGGACGGCGTCGCTGAAGTCGTGCTCACCTATGGCAAGCGCGTGTCATCGTGTGGCGATGACACAATCACACCCGAGTTTAAGGCAGAGGTTGACCGCGAAGTCCGTTCCTCGATGAAGGTTTCTATGAAGAGATAAGTGGTCACCGGGCACCCGGCACAGCCCAACAACTCATTCAACTCGACGCTTGGGTAGCATGCTTTTCATCGTGCTCTTCTTCGATAATATGGAATGCTTCTCGCTCGGCGCGGGTTAATCCGAGCATTCGGCCACTGACGCAGTCTGTAAACGGGAAAAGCTGTGCTCACCGATCAAGAGCTGATGGCCCTTCACGTCCGGGCGTTGTTTACGCACGACGCCCGCTCGCGACTTTTGTTTGTTAACGAACCCGGAGGCGGAGTCTCCGCTCCTCGTCTGTTTCTCGGTCGGACGCGGGCAGGTAGTCTCTGGCGGTTTCGGGCGGATCTTCCAGCGGCGCTCGTTGAGGAATTGGAGACACTGTGTGCGGACGAGCCGCCGGGCGCGGAGTTCCGCAGTACACACCGCCACGTCGAGGCATACGTGCGGCTACTCGAAACGCACGCGCCCGTCCACAGACAGTGGGCGGGGCCGGCCTATCGCTTTACTGAATACCTTGAGCCGTCAAGGCCGCTGCTCGCTATCACGGAAACGAACGCCGAGATGTTACGGGGCGGCTTTGAGGAACTGATCGCAGAGCTGCCTGAATGCCAGCCCTTCGTCGCCGTCGTAGAGGATGGCATGGCGGTGTCTGTCTGTCGCAGTGTTCGCATCACTTCCGCGGCTCACGAGGCCGGTGTGGAGACGCTGCCTGATTTTCGTGGAAAGGGATACGCGAAGGATGCGGTGGCCGGGTGGGCGCGTTTAGTCCGGTCTGTAGGCGCGACACCTTTGTACAGTACGTCCTGGGAGAATACCGCCTCGCAGGCGTTGGCGAAGAAGTCGCGTCTGGTGCTTTACGGCTCCGATTTTCACGTCACGTAAGTACTGACGCACTCTACGTTAAACTTCATCGCCGGCGAACTGCTCGCGGAATTCGGGTGAGCGGCGGCGGAGGACGACCCAGTCGTCGAAGATTTCGGGCTGGCGGAGCCAGACGGTGAACCACTCGGCAATCTCGGCCTTCTCGGCGCGCTTGCGCTCGTTGACCGATTGGTTGCGCGCAATCATCTGCGCGCGCTGCTTGCCGCGCAGCACGGTCTCGTGGACGCGTCGCTGGCCCTCCCGGTCGGAGCGGCGCTTGAACTCACGGCGCAGGTTGTCGAGACGCTTCAGGGAGGCGACGGCCTCGTCGAAGGTCGAGAACTTGAGGACATTGCGGAACATGGCGTCGTAGGGGTCGGCCGTGCGCCAGCGCGCGTCCAGCTCCAACACCTCGGCGTGACGCAGCTCCGCTCCCTCGTCGGCCAGCACCCGCGCGACGCGAGCCGGGCTTTCGACCGCGCCCTCGCCAAAGCGCGCGCCCACCGCCTCGGAGACGGCCTCAAGCTCCTGCGCGCCCACCGACTCGCAGTCCAAAGCCTCCCAGACCTCGATCATCAAGTCGAGCTTCGTGCGTGACTTCCACTCTGTCTTCTTCATCGCCAACAGAGAGTAAAGGAGTGCTTGCGGCCAAGTCCAGAGGAAGTAAAAAGTAAAAAGGCAAAAGGCAAAATTGGAAGGCGGAAACGCATCCTCACTTTTGCCTTTTGCCTTTTTACTTTGCCTTCTCAGGCGGCGCGGGACGAGGCGGTCAGCGCCGCGGTGTTGAATCCGATTCTTGCCCTGACGCTTGGCCGCGTACATGAGGGTGTCGGCCGCGCGCCATCGTCCGCACTGCGCGCCCCGTGCCTCCAGATGATCTCGGGCAAGCAGTACGCCGCGCCGTACTACTGGGCGCCCTTAGTCCTCGTCGGCGACTGGCGTTGACCCGCCCGGCGCCGCGGGAAGTAGTCGTCTCGGGCGGCGCGCGTTGTACACGGCGGCGCGCTGGTCTAATATCGGCTCACAGACTTCTGTTTCAAATGAACGTGTGTTTCAAATGAACGTGTTTCAAATGAACGAACGCGAGGGCAGGGTGAAATCCGATGGGTGAGCAATTCGTTACGGTGAGCAACGCGGGGGAGTTGGAGCAACTCTTCGCGCGCTCGCACCGCGAGCCGGTGCTTCTCTTCAAGCACAGCACGACGTGCCCGATCAGCGCGGCGGCCTACCAGCAGATGCTCGGCGTGGAGCGCGAGGCGTCGCTCGTCGTGGTGCAAAAAGCGCGCGACCTCTCGCGCGAGATCGAGACACGCACGGGCGTGCGCCACGAATCGCCGCAGGCGCTCATCCTGCGCGACGGCGCGGTCGTCTGGTCGGCCTCCCACTGGAACATCACGGCCGACGCGGTCACGCGCGCGCTCGGCGAGCACGCGGAGTCGGGAGCCAAAAGTCAGGAGCCAAAAGTCAGGAGTCAGGAGTCAGAATAAAGACGCCGGGATTTGGCAACGAAACTGCTCGCTGCAATGAGTGGTTTTATTCTGACTCCTGACTCCTGACTTTTGGCTCCCTTCGTTTCCCATGTCCGACACCGCACCGCGTCGCGGCCCAGAGGTTGAGCCGCAAGAGATCATGCAGGATGGCGACCGGCAGTTGCGCGTCACCTGGGCCGACGGCCGCGCCTGCCTCTACGGGGCGGCCGCGTTGCGCCGCGCGTGCCCCTGCGCGCAATGCGTCAACGAGTGGACGGGCGAGCGCGTGCTCGCGCCCGAAGCGGTCTCCGACGACCTCGAAATCTCCGACCTCCAGCTCGTCGGGCGCTACGCGCTCAACTTCCGCTGGAGCGACGGCCACGAGACCGGCATCTACAGCTTCCGCTACCTGCGCGAGTTGTGCGAACAGAGCAAAGAGATAAGTGATGAGTGATAAGTGATAAGTGATAAGAGAAAACAACCGTCATTCTCTTTCTTATCACTCATCACTTATCACTCATCACTTCAAACCTATGCCCAAGAAAATTCTGATAGTCGAAGACGACGACGTTGAGCGCGAGTTGGTGCGGATGACTCTGGAGCGCCAGGGCTACGCGGTCGAGACGGCCGAGGACGGCATCAGTGGCTACGAGCTGGCCGTGAGCTACCGCCCCGACCTCATCGTCGCCGACCTCCAGATGCCCGCGGCCGACGGCGTACACCTCGTCCGCCGCGTGCGCGACACCGCCGAGATCGCCGCCACCCCCGTCGTCATCGTCTCCGGCATGGGCTTCGGCGAGGCCGCCTACACGCTCACGCTAGGGGCCGACGCCTACGTTCCGAAGCCGCTCGACCCGGAGTCGCTCATCGAGACCGTTCGCCGGCTTTTGTCCTGAGGGGCGCTTATCGGCGATAATGCCGGCGCGGGCAAATTAAGGAGTCGGAGCAAGGGGGAAGAGAAGTGACGGAGGCCGTCGGCTGGGCAAGCTCCTGCATCCTCGTCCTGACGATAGCGAAGCAGGTCTACAAGCAGTGGAAGGAGGGGTCGAGCGAAGGCGTCTCGCGTTGGCTCTTCATCGGGCAGATGGCCGCCTCGCTCGGCTTCACGATCTACAGTTGGCTCGTCGGAAACTGGGTCTTCGTCGTCACCAACGCCGTGATGCTCCTGAGCGGCATCGCCGGACTGCTCATCGTCCTCCACCACCGCCGGCGGGAGGCGTGAAGGCTGTTAGCGATTAGCTGTTAGCTGTTAGCCAGAGGCAGGAGCCAAAGGCTGGCCATTGTTGATAAGTAAAACTTCGATTTGCTCTCTGCTGGCTGAAAGCTAACAGCTAATCGCTAACAGCCACCAGACCACGGACAATCTTTTTATGAACGAACGCGATTTCTTCGACGAACGGCAGGAGACGAAGCCCGCCAACTATAGCTGCCCACACTGCCGCGAGCGCGACGACTACGAGGTGCGCTGGCTCCGGCGCACGCGCAAGCATCAGCCGCCGCGCGGGGCCAACGAGATGGATCGCGCGCGCTTCCAGAAGTCGCGCGACTACATGGTGCGCGTCGATGACCAGCTCGTGTGCAAGCGTTGCCGCCGCCGCTTCGACATCCCGAACATGCAGACCGTCGTCTTCATCTAAGGCGGCGCGTGCGCGTGCGTCTTGTCTGATTAACAAACGAACGCTAAAGGAGAATCATCCCGCCATGGACGAACTCATCAAACAGGTGGCCGAGCGCACAGGAATCGGTGAGGACAAGGCGCGGACGGCCGTGGACACGGTCGTCGGCTTTCTGAAGGAGCGTCTGCCGGCGCCCATCGCCGGGCAGCTCGACAACGTCATCGGCGGCGGCGGCGCTGCCAGCGGCGGCGGGATTGCCGATCAGGCCGGCGACGTGCTCGGGAGTCTGGGCGGAATGTTCGGCAAGAAAGACTAAGGGCCGCGACCCCCGACGGGCGCGTGAATCTGAAGCGGGCGGGCTGCCAGAGACGGTAGCCGGCCCGCTTTCTCTTTGTGGGAACCCACAGCCCCGTGGGGCGGCTCGCAACCCGTCGCGACGTTGGCCCGCTCGTATCGACATTCAGTGCGCGGGTCTACCATCGTCTCGGTTCGACAGGATTTCCCTGTCACGGGAGAAAACAAAAATGCTCTGGACAATGCGACTCGTCATCTTCGTCTTCGCGCTCGTCTTCGGCGCCGGCTGCTGGTACGTCTTCGCGCAGACGCCGTCCGCGCAGACGACCAACACGAACGTCAACGGCAACATGAACGCCAACAACGCCAGCGCGGAAGACGCCGCCGCCGACTGGACGCCCGTCCCAACGAACACGAACAATTTGCCCGACGACCAGAGCGCGGAGGCGCACGAGGAAGAGGCGGCGCCCGCGCTCGAATGGGCCGAGCCGAATCCGGCTTACGGACACGTCGTCGCGCCGCGCGTCACGCTGCGGAGCGAGTCGAACGCATCGTCCAACATCATCGCCACGCTCGACGTGGTTGAGAACGAGTCGGTCGAGATCATGGACTCGACGCGCGACTTCCTGCGTGTGAAGTTTCCCGCCAACACGGAAATGGAGGGCGGGACGCGGCAGCAGGATTATGACGGTTGGGTCGAGTGGGGCGCGGTCGTGCCGTACACAAACGCGCTCGTCGTCGAGACGGAGAGCGGCGAAGTGATCGGTCGTGTGGCGCTCGACTACGGAATCTCCACCGCGGCCTTCTCGCCTGACGGCTCGCGCGCCGTGTTCTACGGCGCGTCGGGTGGGGATGGTCATGGCGAGTCTCAGTCCCTGGCCTACGAGTTCGACACGGAGAGTTACAAAATCCTGCGAACCCTCAAGACCTCGACCAGCGGCGGCTTCGCCTCCATTCTTTACGACGACGGCGGCGACCTTCGCCCACTTCTCCAGACACACCTCACGAGCGGCGACAGCATGCGGAAGATGCTGCAACCCTTCCGCGTCAAAGGCGATCTGTTCGAGCGCTCCGGCGACACGATACGCCCCGGCGCCGACGGCCCGCTCCTGTTCTCGCGCGACGGCGCGACCGGCTTCGACATCCACAGTGCTGACGAAGCGCCCGGCGCGATCAGCGTTGATGTCATCGACGTGAAGAGTTTCACCGTCCGCAACAGCTTCCCGGTCGAGGGCACGGCCAGCGAACCGTGGTCTTACGAATATGCCGTTAGCCCCGATGGCGCGGAGTTCTTCTACAGGGAGAGCGAGGGAAGCATCCGGGTCGTCGATACGCGAACGGGCCTGCGCGTGCGCGAGACAAGGCCGCGCGTGGCGGAGGACTTCCGCGGCTACCTCGCCAACGACAGCGTCGTGGGCGACTCGCTGCTCATCAGGTATTGGCAGGAGAGCGAAAGCGAAGAGGGCGGGGAGTTACGCTCCTTCTGGCTGAAGGCCGACGGCGAGACGACGCCCGCCGAGCGAGGCATCAACAACGTCGTCGAGGCGGGCGGCGCGCTCTACGCCGTCAACGACGCGGGCACGCGCCTGTTCAAACTCGACGCCGACGGCCGCATCACGGAGCGACTCAAGATTGCCCGCCCCGAGTTGAAGCACCGGCCGAAGGGGTCGGAAGAACACACCATCATGGGCCTCTACGCCAGCCCCGACGGCAAGCACATCGTCATCTTCTTTGGGATACCGGACGGCTGCTGATGAAGTTGGGGAAAGGGGAAGGGGTAAAGGGGAAAGGGAGGGAGCCACGAGTCACCTGGGTTTATCAGGTTTCTTTTCGCGCTCCTCCTTTTCCTTAATCGCTTTGATTTGATTTGAGAGTTGGCGGCTTAGGGAGGAAACAAATTCTCGTAATTCGTCGTGTTTAGATTGACCGAGATAGCCGACCTCTAACGCCACCCGCAGGAGACTTCGCACTTCACCGGCAGACCCTTTAGCGATATTGAGGAACAACAAGTATTCTTTGCGCGAAGACCGCTCAAAGCCCTCGGCGATGTTAGTCGGAATCGAGACTGCGGCACGTCGAATCTGATCGCGCAAACCAAAATCTCTGCTGAAAGCGCCGGCGCT
>DASVES010000267.1:0-6812 GCA_036380435.1 Pyrinomonadaceae bacterium
TACTCGAAGCCCATCACGCCCTGCTCGGAGAGCGAGCTGTCGAAGACCTCGACGAGCGAGCGCCCGTCGCCACCACGCGCCGTCATGTCGGAGAGCGGCGACCACGCCTTGCCGGTCTGCGTGTCGTAGAGGATGGCGTGACGCTGGCTGAAGGTGCCGCGTCCCGAATCCTGCCCGGAGAGACGCACGCGCACGCCTTCGAGGCCGAGCGAGCCGAAGGCGACGAGTTCGGCGAAGGCCCAATCCATCGGCACTTGGCCGTCTCCCATCTTCGCGCGCCGTCCGAGTTGGCTGACCATCTTCGGGTTGACGCTGAAGCCCTCGGGGACGACGGCGATCTTGTGCGCCACCTCGCGGACGACTTCCGTCCCGACGGCCGTCTCGACCACCACGGAGCCGTCCTCCTCGTCGGGCTGCGGCGGCAACTCCTGCTTCGGCGGCTTGCTCTTAACGATCTCCTTGGCGCGCGCCTGTATGCCTTCGTAGTAGGCGACCGCTTCCTTGACCAATCCCTCGACCTCTTCCTGCGTCAGCACCTCCTCACGCACGAGTTGCTCGGCGTACTTGGCGCGCACGCCCGGATGGGCCTTGACGCGCGCGTACATCAGGGGCTGCGTGTAGCTCGGCTCGTCGCCCTCGTTGTGTCCGAGGCGGCGGAAGCCGACCACGTCCAGAACGACGTCCTTGTTGAACTCCTGACGGTAGTCGAGCGCGATGCGCAGCGTGCGGAAGGCGGCCTCGGGGTCGTCGCCGTTGATGTGGAAGATGGGAATCTGCGTCATGCGCGCCACGTCCGTCGAGTAGATGGACGAGCGGCCCGCCGCGGGCGAGGTGGTAAACCCGATCTGGTTGTTGATGATGATGTGGATGGTGCCGCCCGTGCGATAGCCCTTGAGGTCGGCGAGCTGCAAGGTCTCCATCACGATACCCTGCCCGGCGAAGGCCGCGTCGCCGTGAAGCAGGACGGGCAGGGCGCGGTCGATGACCTCTTCGCGCGCCGAGCCGGCGAGCTGCCACTCGTCCTGCCGGGCGCGCACCATGCCCTCGACCACGGGATCGACGAACTCCAGATGGCTCGGGTTGGGCGAGATGGTCAGGCGCACCTTGCGGCCGGCGGCCGTCTCGCGCACGCCCACGGCGCCCTGATGATACTTCACGTCGCCCTCATCCGCGGGAAAGTCCGGGTGGACGCTCCCCTCGAACGCGGTGAAGATGCGCTCGGAGAAATTGCCGACGACATTGGCGAGCACGTTCAGACGGCCGCGGTGAGCCATCCCCAACGCGATCTCTTCGACGCCGCGCTCCGAGGCGCGCTCGACGAGCTGGTCGAGCAGCGGGATGATCGTGTCGCAGCCTTCGAGTGAGAAACGCTTCTGGCCGAGATACTTCGTGTGCAGGAAACGCTCGAACTGTTCGGCGCGTGTCAGGCGCGCGAGCAGGGCACGCTTGATCTCGGCCGGCAACGGCTGCGGCTCGACGAACTCCTCGCGGATGCGCTCGCGTATCCAGACCTTCTGCTCCTTGCTCTGGATGTGCCGGTACTCGGTGCCCACCTTGCCGCAGTAAGCGCGCCGCAGGATGTCGATGATCACGCGCAAGGGGGCGATGTCTCGGCCGGCCAGACCGCCGGTGATGAACTCGCGGTCGAGGTCCCAGATGGTCAGCCCGTAAGTCTCGATGTCGAGTTCGGGGTGATACTGGACGGGCAGGGCGTTTAAGGGGTCGATGTCGGCGATGAGGTGGCCGCGCACGCGATAGGCGTTGACGAGTTCGAGCACGCGCGCCTGTTTCTCGATCTGCTCGCGCGTGCGGTCAGCTCCGAGCAGCGCCGGGTTGCGATCCACAGACCAGCGCATCGGCTGGTAGGCAATCCCGAGGTCGCGGAAGATGTTCTCGTAGAAATTGTCCTTGCCGACCAGAAGCTCGTGGACGCGCGCGAGGAAGCCGCCCGACTCGGCGCCCTGAATGACGCGGTGATCGTAGGTCGAGGAGATGTTGAAGGTCTTGCTGATGCCGAGCTGCGAAAGCGACTCGGGCGTCATCGCGTGAAACTCGGCCGGGTGCTCGATGGCCCCCGTGGCGATAATCACCGACTGCCCCGCCATCAGTCGCGGGTTCGAAGAGACGGTGCCGATGGTGCCGGGGTTCGTCAAAGAAATCGTCGTCTCCTGAAAGTCGGCGACGGCGAGCTTGCCCTCGCGCGCGCGCTTGATGACATCGTCGTAAGCAGCGACGAATTCTGAAAAGCGCAGCGCGCCGGCGTTCTTGACGTTCGGAACGAGCAGCGTGCGCGTCCCGTCTTTCTTCTGGAGATCGACGGCGACGCCGAGGTTGACCGACGAGCGGCGCAGGCGCACAGGATGACCGTCCACGACCGCGAAGCCGTCGTTCATCTGCGGGAAGGCGTCGAGGGCGCGGAGGATGGCGTAGGCGATGAAGTGCGTGTAGGAGGTCTTGCCGCGCCCGCGCTCCTTGAGGAACTGGTTGACGATGATGCGGTTCTCTTCCAGAACCTTGACGGGAATCTGCCGGTTCGAGGTCGCCGTCGGCACCGTCAAAGAGGTCTCCATGTTCTCGACGATCTTGAGCGCGCCGCCGCGTATCGGTTGGGCCTCCGGCGCGGGTGGCGGCGCGGCAGCCGTGGGCGCGGACGGTGCGGGCTGAGAAGCGGTTTGCGGAGCGGCGGGCGTCTGCGCTGCGGCGGCCGTCCCTTTCGCGCCGTCCTGCGCGGGAGCTTGCGCGGGCTGTGGCGCGGGCGTCTGCTGCGGTTGCTGCGCGGCGGACTGTTGAGGTTGTGCGGCCGGGGCGCTTGCGGTCGTGCGCGTCGCCTGCTCGGGGGTCGGCCATGCGTCCGACGCTGTCGTGGCGCTGGCGGCGTCGGTGCGCGCCGTCGCAGTTGCGCCGCCGTTGGGACCCGCCGGCGCGGCGGCCGGCGATGCGTCGCCGAGCATTTCGGTGAAGTAGGCGCGCCACGCTTCGTCCACGAGCGACGGGTCGCTGCGGAAGCGGCTCAAAAGGCCCTCGACGTAGGTGGCGTTCGCGCCGAAGTTTTCGGCGATGATCTCCGAATAGTCTGTCGTGTTGCGTTGCTGGCTCACGAGTTTTAGCACCTCACGCCCCGACGCCTGCGGCCCTCGGCCTCGGCCTCGCGCACGGAGAAAGTTTTGTCTGACTCGAACCGGCGGAATTTCCAATAGCCTACCACCATCCGCGCGCGTTTGCACACTGATTACCGCGCGCCTGAATCGCCCACGCCGCGGCCCGTTTCCGATGATATACTGCGCCTCGCGCCGCCGGCGCTAACTTACTTTTTTCGTAGCTTCGCCCTTCATTTATCGACGAGTCGAAACCGGGAGACACGACCGTGCGGAAACTCTTCTTCGCCCTCGCGCCCGCGCTCCCGCACGGAAAGGGAGAACCAATCAGATGACGAAGAACAAGAGCAGCAAGTCGGGCGCACGCCCACACGAGTCGGACGCACGCTCACGCGAGTCGGACGCGGGCGCGCGCCAGTCGCGGCGACGCTTCGCGAAGTCGGTGGCGGCGGCAATCGTCGCCGCGCCGGTCGCGGCCGCGCGCGCGCAGACGCCCGCCGCGCCGCGCGAGTCGAAAGCGCCGCCCAAAGCGCAGCCCACGCCCACGCCGCGCGCACAAACGCCCCAGCCGCCCTCGCCCGTCGCCAAAGCCTACGCCGAGGTGGCCCGCGCACGCTTCGGCTCACAGGTTACGGACGAAGAATTCAAGCGCATCGAACGCGACCTCGAAGGCAACGTCCGCACGGCCGACCGACTACGCGCCTCCAAGCTCGAAAACTGGGACGAGCCGGACTTCGTCTTTGAGGCGTAGAGAAAAGCTGTCAGCTATTAGCGATTAGCTGTCAGCCAAACCCGGTTCACTCTTTTAAAGCTACTTGCTAACAGCTAATCGCTAATAGCTTAGTTATGAAACATCCGATCACACTCCTGTTATCCGCTGTCGCGATGTGCCTGCCGTCGCTGGTGAGCGGGCGCGCCGTCGATTCGGTGAGAGATTACCGGCGCGCCAACGAGCATCGCATCCTCCGCGAGTTCGTCGAGCTGCTCTCGCTCCCGAACGTCGCCTCGGATCGTGAGAACATCCGCCGCAACGCCGCGCACATCCTCGCGATGATGGAACGTCGCGGTCTGAAGCCGCGTCTGCTCGAAGCCAAAGACCCCGCCGCGCCGCCCGTCGTCTACGGCGAACTCCTGACGAGCGGCGCCGCGCGCACGCTCGTCTTCTACGCGCATTACGACGGGCAGCCCACAGACCCGCAAAAGTGGACGGGCACACAGCCGTGGCAACCCACGCTGCGCTCGGCGGCCACGGAGTCCGGCGGCCGAATCATTCCGCTGCCGAAAGAGGGCGAGGCGATCAACCCCGAGTGGCGTCTCTACGCGCGCTCCGCCTCGGACGACAAAGCCGGCGTCGTCGCCATCCTCACGGGTCTCGACGCGCTCAGGGCCACGGGCGCGCGGCCCGTCGTGAACCTCAAATTCTTCTTCGAGGGCGAGGAGGAGGCCGGCTCCCCGCACCTCGCCGAGATACTCTCGCTCAACCGCGAGCTGTTGCGCGCCGACGGCTGGATCGTGTGCGACGGCCCCGTCCACCAGTCGGGACGCAAGCAGGTCGTCTTCGGCGTGCGCGGCGACACGAACGTTGACGTGACCGTCTACGGCGCGCGCCGCCCGCTGCACAGCGGCCACTACGGCAACTGGTCGCCAAACCCGGCGATGACGCTCGCGCGCCTGCTCACCTCGATGAAGGACGAGCGGGGCCGCGTCACCATCGAGGGCTGGTACGACGACGTGGAGCCGCTGGGCGAGGCCGAGCGCCGCGCGCTCGCCGAGGCTCCCGCCTTCGACGATGAGCTGCGACGACAACTTGGACTCGCCCGCACCGAACAAGCGGCCCCTTCCTTGCTCGAAGCCATCAACCTGCCGTCGCTGAATATCAACGGCATGACGAGCGCCGAGACGGGCGCGCTCGCGCGCAACGTCATCCCCACCACCGCCACGGCCGCCCTCGACCTCCGGCTCGTGCGCGGCAACGACTACCGACGCCAGTTCGAGCGTCTCGCCGCGCACGTCCGCCGGCAGGGCTTTTACGTCATCGACCGCGAGCCGACGGACGATGAGCGCCTGCGGCACCCGCTCATCGCGAAGCTCGTCCATCGCACCGGCGGCTACAACGCGCAACGCACGCGTATGGACTTGCCGCTCTCGCTCGCGGCCATCGCGGCCGTCCAATCCGTCGCGGCCGAGCCGGTCGTGCGGCTCCCGACGCTGGGCGGCAGCCTCCCGCTCTCCATCTTCAACGAGGTGCTCGGCGTCGAGGCGCTCATCACCGTCCCCATCGCCAACTACGACAACAACCAGCACGCCGAGGACGAGAACATCCGCCTCCAGAACCTGTGGGACGGCATCGAGATTATGGCGGCGTTGATGACTTTGAAGAGTGATAAGTGATGAGTGATAAGTGATGAGTGATAAGTGATAAGAAAGAGCGGAGCTGTTAGCTTTTGGCTTTTAGCTAAGAGTTAATCGCTAACAGCCTCTTATCACTTATCACTCATCACTTATCACTTCCTCTTGAGGATACTGATGCTCCCTGACGAAGTCTTCTTCTCCACCGTCACCGAACTCGCCCCGCGCTTGCGCCGCCGCGAAATCTCCCCCGTCGAGTTGGCCGAGGGTTATCTACAAAGGCTAGAATCAACGGGCGCCCGCCTCGGCGCCGTCGCCACCGTCATGCGCGAGCGCGCCCTTCGCGAGGCGCGCTCGGCCGAGACGGAGATTCGCCGGGGCCGATACCGCGGCCCGCTCCACGGCGTCCCCTACGGCGTCAAAGACCTCCTCGCCACGCGCGACGCGCCGACCACCTGGGGCGCTCCGCCCTTTCGTGACCAGCGCTTCGACTACGACGCCGCTGTCGTCGAAAAACTAAGAGCCGCCGGCGCCGTGCTCCTCGCCAAGCTCTCGATGATCGAACTCGCCGGGGGCCTCGGCTACAACCGCGCCGACGCCAGCCTCACCGGCGCCTGTCGCACGCCCTGGAACACAGACTTCTGGAGCGGCGGCTCCTCCTCGGGGCCGGGCGCCGCCACGGCCGCCGGCCTCGTCGCCTTCGCCATCGGCTCCGAGACCTCCGGCTCCATCATCACGCCCGCCGCCTTCTGTGGCGTCTCCGGCCTTCGGCCCACTTACGGCGCCGTCTCCCGCCGCGGCGCGATGGCGCTGTGCTGGACGCTCGACAAGCTCGGCCCCATGTGCCGTTCGGCCGCCGACTGCGGCCTCGTGCTCGCCGCCATCACGGGCCGCGACCCGCTCGACGCGTCGTCGAAAGATTTCAAGTTCGAGTTTCCGTCCCGCCGAAAACGCGCGCGCCTCGCGAGGCCCATCGCCGTGCTCAAAGACTCCTTCGAGAAGGCACAGCCAGAGGTGCGCGACAACTTCCTGCGCTCGCTCGACGTGCTTAAGCGTTTCGCCACACTCGAAATGAACGTGCCGCTGCCGGACTTCCCCTACGGCCCGGCCGTCGGCACGATTGTTGACGCCGAGGGCGCGAGCGCCTTCCGCGACCTCATCGAGTCGGGGCGCGTGAAAGAGATGGCTAACCAGAACGACCGCGTCGGCGGCTATTCGGCGCTGCTCGTCACGGCGGTCGATTACCTGCACGCGATGCGCCTGCGCGTGCCCATGCGGCGGGCGTGGGGCGAGTTCTTCCGTAAGTATTCGCTGCTCGTCGCGCCCTCACGCGCGACGGTCGCCTACCCCGTCGATAAAAACTTCGAG
>DASVES010000268.1:0-3184 GCA_036380435.1 Pyrinomonadaceae bacterium
ACTGTCACGTTACGGACGGCGCTGACTTCCGCTACACCGTCACCTATCAGTTCGAGCAACACGAAAACGTCCTGCCGCCCGTCCGCCGTTGGTCGCGCGAGGTCTTCGAGGGGCGCATTCTCCCGGCGGCCGAGGCGATGGACGCTGCCAACCTCTTCTCGCCCTACATGGTTTTTCGCGACAACCGCGACCCCGCGAAGGGAATCGACAGCTTCATCGCCACGCCCCGTTTCGCCACCGGCTACGTGCCCGTCGTCCGCAACCGCCCCGCGCTCCTCATCGAGACGCACATGCTCAAGCCGCACCGCCTGCGCGTCCGCGGAACCTACGACATTCTGAGGGCGGCGCTTGAAGAGGTGAACAAGAACCCCGACGAACTTCTCCGCGCCGCCCGCGAGGCCGACGCGCTGGTCGTCCAAAGTGGCGGACGATACGACCCGGCCGGAAGGGTGGCGCTGAGCGTTGAGTTAACGGATAAGCCGGCGACGAAGCTGCTTAAGGGCTTCGAGTTTCGCACGGAGTTGAGCGACATCTCCGGGGCTGTTCGCGTCGTGTGGGGGGACAAGCCACTCGACTTGAACGTCCCGTTCTACACTGATGCGCGCGCCGCCCGCTCCGTCTCGCCGCCGCTCTTCTACGTCGTCCCGCCGCAATGGACGGCCGCCGCCGAAGTACTCAGGGCGCACGGCCTCAAGTTGCAGCGGCTCGCCGCCCCACTCTCCGTCGAGGTCGAGAGCTATCGGTTCAGAGATGTGAAATGGTCGCCAAATTCTTTCGAGGGGCGCACGCTCGTCTCTTTCAAGGCCGAAGCTGTGCGTGAGCAGCGGACTTACCCGGCAAACTCGGTGGTCGTGTCGATGTCGCAGCCCGCCGCGCGCGCCGCACTCCAACTGCTCGAACCGGAAGCGCCCGACTCGCTTGCCACTTGGGGGTTCTTCGCCCCCGTCTTCGAACAGAAAGAGTACGGCGAAGACTATATCCTCGAAAAACTAGCCCGCGAGATGCTTGCGAAGGATGCTGATCTGCGTCGAGAGTTCGAGACGCGAGTAGCCACCGACCCGAAGTTTGCCGCGAGCGCCAACGAACGCCTGCGATTTTTTCACGAGCGCTCGCCATACTTCGACCGGATGATGAATATTTATCCCGTTGGTCGGATAACGTCCCCGCTGTCGGCGCGGCTCACTGACTTCTGAAGTTTTTCGGGACGGGCCGTCCCTTCGATCAAGAGTGAGAAGTGCCGAACAAGAAAAGAAGGGGAGGTGAACAGATGCCTGTTCGCCTCCCCTTCCGTGCTTGAGCTATTCGTATGTTTCGTCTCGCTTAGACCGTGCGGCGTCCAGTTAGCAGCTGGATGAGCAGAAGCACGAGCGCGATAACGAGAATGATGTGAATCAAGCTGCCGACCGCGCCGGTGCCCCAGCCGATTAACCACAAGATCAGAAGCACCACCAGAATCGTCCACAACATATTCGCCTTCTCCTCTCCGTTTTTGAGCGTCGTAGTTTAAACTTTCGGGTCGTCTTTAACCCAACTGCATTTGTTGATGAGCAACGTCTGTGCCAGCCGCGGGTAGCTCGACTCATTACGGATTAAGCTCTTGATTTCCAACAATTAAGTTGTGGGGTCGTCTGGAGTTGAGCAGCCGCTTTGTATTGAAACGTGGCGCATGCGCCGATGATATTTGACCATTGATGTTCTAATACAGGGCAAATGAAAACGTGGAACGACCGGCGGGTTGAAGAGTCTACGGCAACCTGCGGCTCGGCTCACACATCTGAGCTGCGTTTTTGTGGGAAGAAGTTCCGTAAGTTATTTTACAGTCGAGTAGAATTAAAACCCACTAGACTTTCCAAGTGCGGGGCTGGTAAATTGTATAAAGCGTTCCCCGCATTACCCTCGGAGGGGGGACGCGCTCACAAAGGTCGCCTCGAAAAACTCTTCGGCGTGCCCTTCAGATAAGCCCCAGCGGCTCCTCCGTTTCGGAACTCTTTAGTAAAATCCGCACTCAGAAAGCAACCGCGGTAGTTCCCCCGAACCCCTCGCCGCGTTGCCCGGGAGATGTTTTCGTATGTCGCGCTCACGCCTCGTCACCCCCACTCGAAAAAAGAGTCTCGCCGTCGGCCTGTTAATCATTCTCGCGGGCCTTGTCGTCGTCGGGATTAGTTATTTCACCTCCCCGGCGCCTTCCACCGCACGCAACATCAATTACACGCAACTGCGTGAGCTTGCCGCAGCCGGCGCCGTAGCACACGTCGTCATCGAAGGCGAGGCCGTCACGGTGACGATGTCCGACGGCAGCGCGGCGCGGGCCGTCGTCGTCAATCAGGCCGCACAGCAGGAGGTAGCCGCCGCCTTCGCCAACAACAATGCACAGGTCGAGTACCGCGTGCTTCAGCCGGGCTTCTGGGCGGTCGCAATCAACTGGATGTTCCCCGTCCTCATGCTCCTCGCCTTCGGCCTCATCGGCTGGCGGCTCTACGCGAGTGTCGGCGGCACAGGTGATTTTCAACTGAACGATGTGAGCGGCAACCAGCCGGTGACATTCGATATGGTCGCGGGCGTGGACGAGGCGAAGTCGGAGCTGGCCGAGACAATCGAGTTCCTGCGCGACCCTGTGAAGTTCGGCAGGCTCGGCGGGCGCGCCCCGCGCGGCGTATTGCTCTCCGGCCCGCCGGGCACCGGCAAGACCCTGCTTGCGCGCGCCGCGGCCACCGAAGCCAAAGTCCCTTTCCTCTCCGTCTCGGGGTCGAGCTTCCAGGAGAAGTTCGCGGGACTTGGGGCCGCGCGGGTGCGCCGACTCTTCGCGCGCGCGCGTAAGCTCTCGCCCTGCGTCATCTTCATCGATGAAATCGACGCCCTCGGTCGCCGGCGTGGTCGCGGGCAGGACTCGGCCTCGGCCGACCAGGATCAGACCCTCAACCAGCTTCTCATCGAGATGGACGGCTTCGAGCAGATGAACGGTGTCGTGGTCATCGCCTCCACGAACCGGCCTGACATTCTCGACACGGCCCTCACGCGGCCCGGTCGCTTCGACCGTGAGATCACCGTCAACCTCGCCGACCTCCGCGGCCGGCACGCCATCCTCAAAGTCCACGCTGAGAAGCTGACGCTCGAAGAGACGCTTGAGCTGGAATGGATTGCTCGCGGCACCCCCGGCTTCTCCGGCGCCGACCTCGCCAATCTG